>JBMZDF010000247.1:0-8785 GCA_049614105.1 Promineifilaceae bacterium (SeqCode) | reverse complement strand
TGTGGCCCAACCGTACAGAAAAGGCGTCTAGCAATAATCTGCGCAAAACATTACACCGTTTACGGCAAGCGTTAGGAGATGCGGCCTCAGTTGTGTTTGCCTCGACAGCACGCTCGATACAGTTTGATTCGGCCGAAATCCGAACAGACGCCACCCAATTCGAGCAGCTAATCCAACAGGCCAACGCACACCCTCACAAAACCTGCATCGACAAACTAACACAGGCGGTTGAACTTTATCGCGGCGAACTGCTGGCTGGCCTAAACATCGGAAACGCCGACCTCTTTAATGAATGGCTGGTTGTTGAGCGTGAGCGACTGCATCAAATTGCGTTAACCGCCCTGCACCAGCTAACCGAGGCGCTTTTGGCAAACGAGGCGTTTAACTTGGCGCAACGGTACGCAACGCGCCAAATTTCGCTGGAGCCTTGGCATGAAGACGCTCATCGCCAGTTGATGCTCACGCTGGCCCATCAAGGGCAGACGCACGCCGCTTTGAAGCAGTACGAAGGATGCCGACAAATTCTGTGGAACGAGCTGGGTATCGCGCCATCGGCCGAACTCAAGCGTCTGTTCGAGCAAATCAAAACGGGCCAATTTAAAACGACGCCAGCACCGCCAAGGGCATCATCCCGCAGACACAACCTGCCAATACAAACAACGCCGTTCTTTGGCCGAGCCACCGAAGTACAGCGCCTCTCTACCCTGCTGCAAGATCCACTCACGCGGTGGGTGACGCTAGTTGGCGAAGGTGGCATAGGCAAGTCGCGCCTCTCGCAAGCGGCTGGGCGTCACCTAGTCGAGTTGTTTGCTGATGGTGTTTGGTTTGTTCCGTTGGCAAGCCTAGAAAATCAGCCGACCGCGTGTGCCACAAGCGAGCAAATCGCAACGGCAATCGCGTCTGTGCTGGATGTGTCGTTGCGTGGCGGGCATTCGGCCGAAAAAACACTCACCAACTACCTCACAAACAAGCATCTGCTGCTCATCCTTGACAACGTTGAGCAAGTGCAAAGCGGCGCAACGCTTATAAATGAGTTGCTGCATCGTGCCGAGCGGCTATCAATTTTATGCACTTCGCGAGAACCGATGCGCTTCCGGGCCGAAGTCAGCTATTCGTTAGGCGGTTTGCCCGTGCCGTTCTTGCCCGACATTGCCAACGTCGCGCAACGTCAGCAAGTCTTGGCTGCACCTAGTTTGCGTTTATTTTCAGACAGCGCCCAACGTGTGTTGCCTCAATTTTCGCTAGCCGAAGCGCCTCTCACAACGATTGCTAATATTTGTCATTGGGTTGGCGGCAATGCTTTGGGGATCGAGCTGGCGGCTTCATGGATGCGGCATAAATCGGCCGAAAGAATTTGGCACGATCTCCAGCAATCGTATACCGTCTTGCGCTCTCAGATGCGTGATTTGCCGCTGCGTCACCGCAGTATGCAGACAATTTTCAAGCAATCATGGGCCTTGCTGAGCAGAACGCAACAGAGCACAATGGCGCGACTGTCTGTTTTTCGCGGTGGATTTGATACATCGGCCGCAGCGGCAATTGCTGGCGTGGATGAGTTTGACCTGTTTGATTTGGTTGAAAAGTCGCTTTTGCGGCAGGACGATCAGCGTTTTTCAATGCATGCAGCGTTGAGACAATATTCGGCCGAACAACTCCCCACCCACAGCACAACCGAAGCAGATCACAGCGTCTATTATCTTAGCTTCCTCCGTGCTCATCAAAATACGCTACAGAAAGATAAACCACAACACGCCATTGCCACGATTGAGCGCAATTACGATAATATTCGATCGGCTTGGACATATGCCCTGCATCAGCAGCAGTTCGTTCAGTTAGAAACGATTATTTCCGTACTGTCTGATTACTTTCAAATGCGAGGACGTTCGTCAGAGGCACTGGCTCTATTTGCCAGCTTTGCGGCCTCTGCTAAACAAGCTGCTGAGTTTGTCGCTTTAATGTTTAGCCTAATTGAACAGGCTCGCTTTCTCAATCGGATGTCCCGCTTTGACGCCGCGCACAGCGTCGCGCAGGAAGCCGCGCACTATGCAAAACAGATTGGCGATCACAATTCGTTGTGCATGAGCCAGATTATTCAGGCTGAATCATCTTGGCGACAGTTGCACTATGCCGAGGCCGCAACGCTGCTGCTTTCAATTGACGTGAAGCTGCTTGCAAATTGGCGCACGCAAGCGTGGCACGCGCATCATTTAGGCATTGTTTCTGACTTGCGTGGGTTGCCTGTGGAGGCATTAAGGTATCTGAATCAGGCGCTTGAGCTATGGACAGCAGCTAAAGATGCGCGGCGAAAGTTAAACACTCTGCACAGCATCGCCATTGTTTCTAAGCGGCAGGGAAACATAATCGCGACAGAGCTGGCGTTGGAACAGGCTTTGTACCTTGCTGAATCGCTGGGCGACCACTTTTTGCTCCCCAATATCCTGCTGAGCTTAGGGCGAATCAAGATGGATAGTGCTGATTGGCAAGAGGCGGCAACACATCTGTTACGCTCGCACAAGCTGACGCGCAAGACGCAAAACAGTCAGCTACTAGCCTATATCAACGCGGAACTGATGAAAGTGCAGTTGGAATTGGGTAAACAGGAACAGGCGTATGCCCATGCACAAGAAGCAGTTGTTCTCTTTCAACAGGTTGGCGCGTTTGAAAGTGCCAGCCAACTTTTGAGTGCTATTCCCTCATAAACAAAGGGAGGGTGTGTTTCAAATGGGTTGGTGACAATAACGTAGACTGAGCTTGTCGAAGTCGTATCAGCTTGTCAAAGTCGTAGCAATGTGTCGCTCAGGCTTCGGCCGGCTCAGCCACCACTCTTTACTCAAAAACGTAGACTGAGCTTGTCGAAGTCGTATCAGTGTGTCGCTCAGGCTTCGGCCGGCTCAGCCACCGCTCTTTACTCAAATTTTAGACTAATGGTGCGACCGAGCATAAGTGGCGGATTGCTTGCAGGAATAGCTTGGTCAGTCTACTAGCATCCGCCATGTGCGCCGGGGCAGGCAAACGTGACGATTGGGTCAGCAAAAACGAGTAGTTGGACAGCAGCAACGAACAGGATTAACTTCCAGTTAGCAAGACGTTTCATTCGATTTTCTCCGAAGTTATGAATTGTTGACGTTGTTCAGGCCCGAACATGTTTGATTTTCGCGTCGCAGTTGTTTGTTGATGTCATCTTACTGCACCATCGTCATGCAACCATAAAAAATATCGTAAAATAAAACGTAAATCGACGAGGAAAAGGCAATGAGGCAAATGAGGCAGTTGGAACTTCGGTTTTTAGGTAATCCGCAGGTTTTACACGATGATCGCGTGATCCAGATCGGAACGCGCAAAGCGCTTGCACTGCTCGTTTGTCTAGCCGTGACGCGGGAGCATCATCAGCGGGACAGTTTGGCAACGTTGCTTTGGCCTGAGTTTAATCAACAGCGAGCACGCGCCTCGCTGCGTAATGCGCTGTCTGTGCTAAAACGCGCCATTGGGGCGACGTGGTTTGATGTCGATCGGCAGTCGGTAGGCTTGAATTGGGAGGCGGAGATTTCGGCCGATATTCACCAATTCCGCAACCTGCTCGACGACAACCCCAACATAGACCAGCTAAAAAACGCGATCGCGCTCTACCGAGACGATTTTCTAGCTGGCTTCACCCTGCGCGACTGCCCCGCTTTTGACGAGTGGCAATACTTTGAAACAGAGCAATTACGCCAAAGCTTAGCGCGTGCGCTCGAAAAGGCGATTATTCAATTGCAACACGACAGCCTGTGGGAGCAAGCGATCCCGTATGCACAGCGCTGGATACAACTGGATTCATTACACGAGCCAGCTCAATTCCAATTGATTAAACTGTACGCGCAGGCAGGACAACGCTCGGCCGCGCTGCGCCAGTTTGAACGATGCAAACAGCTATTTGACGAGGAACTGGGAATCCCGCCGAGTGACGATCTGCTGATTTTGGGCGCGGGAATCCAGCAAACGCGGTCGCAAGCAAGGGTAAACGTGGCAAAGAAGGCGATGGTGCATCATGTGCCAGTGTATGCGACCTCCTTTATCGGCCGAAATCACGAACTTGACACCATCGCCGACAACTTACAACAGCGCCTTGTGACGCTGACTGGAATGGGCGGCATTGGCAAAACGCGCTTCGCGATACAGGCGGTTGACCGACTCAGCCACCAATTTCCCGATGGCATCTACTATATAGACCTTGTGCCGCTGCGGTCGGTGCATCAGCTTGTGCCAGCCCTCATCGCCGCGCTCAGCATGCCGTTGCGCGGCGCAGAACCACCCCACCGCCAACTGACCACCTACCTCAACGACAAGCAACTGCTGCTAATCATCGACAACTTTGAGCATCTGATTGAGGGCGCAAACACGATTGCTCAACTGCAAACGGCGGCGTCTAAGGTGCATATTCTGATCACCTCGCGCGAAATTTTGAACGTGGCGGGTGAGTTTGTGTATTTGCTGCGTGGCCTGCCCGTGCCAGATGGTTCAGCGCCCGTGGCAACGTTCAGTAGTGTGCAGTTATTTGTGGCGCGGGCTAGGCAGTTGCGGCCTGATTTTTCGCTGGCAAAAGAAGAATCGGCGGTCGTCAAGATTTGTCAATTGGTGGAAGGGCTGCCGCTTGGGTTAGAGTTGGCGGCGGCGTGGGTTCGGCTGTTGCCCTGTCAGCAAATTGCACATGAGATTGCTGAAAATGCTGATTTTCTGATGACGATGCAGCGCGACCGCCCCGATCGGCATCGCAGTTTGCGGGTCGTGTTTGAACATTCTTGGGGGCAGCTTTCGGCCGAAGAACAGCAAACCCTCGCCCAACTGTCCATCTTTCGCGGCGGCGCAACGCTCACCGCAGCACGCACCGTCACACAAGCGTCACTTTTCGCTCTGCATGGCCTTGTCAACCGTTCGCTGCTGCGCCTTGAAGAAAACGGCCGCTACACGCTTCACGAACTGATCCGCCAATTTTCCCACGAAAAACTGAGCCAAGACAGCGACTTGCACGCAGCCGTCCAGCGCCGTCACGGCCAATACTTTATCAGTCTCCTCAGTTCGCATGGGAATGAGCATGAGATACTGACTCGTGACATCGAGAATACGCGCTCGGCATGGCGCTGGGCTGGAAAACACAGCGAAATCGAACTGCTCGGACATGGTTTGCAGGGACTTTACATTTACTTTACGAACCTATCCGAATACAAACAGGGGGCCGATCTCATCGAAACGGCGATCGAAAACGCCACATGGCCCTCAAATACCCCTGTGCAGTTAATTCTAGGTCGCCTTATCATGCGGCAGGGCGACCTGACATTCTCCTCTGGCAGTTTAGATGAAGCACGACAGCTTTTTAATCGGGCGGTTGCCCGCTTAGAACCGTGCCAGGCGACGCACGAGCTGGCAACTTGCTACAGTTTGCTGGGGCTTTGCGCGTATCGGCTTGGCAATTATCCTGAGGCACAGATTGCGTTAAGACAAGGGGTTATTTTGCGTGACCCCGCCGAAAAGCCGCTTGATTATAACTTTCTCCGCTTATGCTTGGGGACGGTTGAACTGGCATTGGGCAACACGGCAGATGCCTCGAACCATCTAAATCTGGGTCTTGAGTCGTACCGCACACACAATTATGAGTGGGGCATTGCGCATATGTTGCGCGTGTTGGGCAAAGTTGCCTATTTTGAAGGTGCGTTCACGCTAGCCCGCGAGCGCTTGGACAGAAGCCTCGCGCTTTGTCGCAAGATGGAGCACGCGGCGGGTGAAGCCTTGGTTCTGAACAGTTTGGGCATGATCGACTTGGCAGAAGGCGATTTCGAGGCGGCCCATCGTGCTTTGCAGGCCGCCTTAACGCTCAGTTTAACGGGGCAGTTTCTTTCAGTTCAGAAGGAAACATTGCTCAATTTAGGACTGTTGATGATTGCGTGGGAGGATAAGCCTAAAGCAAGCGGGTATTTTGAAGACGGGTTGCGACTCGCGAATGCGTTCTTGCCGTTAACGTTGAGGTTATTATTGGGGATGGCTGAAATCGGCCGATTATCGATCAACACGGTGTGCAGCTTGATTCATTCTCATCCTGCGGCCGATTTTGCGACAAAACAAAAAGCTCGCAAGCATAATTTTGCGCCCACCCCGCCATTTTCCGAGGCATCCGCCACACAAACAATTAGCCAGCTCATCACAAGCTGTTTAGAACAAGCGTAAGCAAACAATGACATTACACAATTGTCACATTTTGGGAACACCATTCCTGTATGCTTACCCTGAACAATTTAGAACTTGCACACATCTATATCTAAAATTCCTCTCAGGGGAGGAAACAGCAAGTGTGTAAACGCTAAATTGATTATCAAAAATTCTCAATAACGAACCTAACAATGAAAGGAGTAGAGCAATGAGTGATTCTAACGAAGACGCATTTAGTGTAAAAGAGCCGTCTTACCAAATTGGGCGTCTCTATCTAACGGATGATACCAACACGCTTGTTCATCAATACTATACATTAGACCCAAAGAACAAGCCGGATGAGCAAAAAACGCAGGGGACATCTATGCCAGATGCGGATGTTGCCGTATACCCAAATCAGCTTCCCGTTGCGATTGCGTCGACAAACTCTATCAAGGTGGGCCACACTGTCATCAGTATCCAAAATGCCTTTGCGTTTTTCAGATATGATGATGCGAAGAAGGAGCTACAGGTTCCCGTATTCATCAAAGAGTTACGGGCGCTTGTCACCGAACACATCCCCATAATCCCCCAAGCGTTGAAGGCTCAAATCCAGAAAGAAGCAGTCGAAAAATTGTTTCTAATTCGGCTGCATGGCATTGGTGGTGGGCGAATTCATGGTCATATCCCCTTATGCCTGTGTTCTTATATTCCTGATTTATCCCACAGCAGTGACAATCCGCCCTCGCTTGCAACACGGCTTGTCAATGATGTTTATGGCAGTAATTCTCGCTATATTTATCGCAGCACACGCCCAACGATCTACTTGTATGGGGCGAGACAAGATAGGGCTGATATTTTCTACAAATTGACAGTTGTTTCCTTTGAATCGGTTGGGCATGACATTACCTATGAACAAGACTGAGGGTGCGCTGGTTGTTGTGGGCAGCGGCATTCAGGTGCGGACGCAGATCACGACACAGGCGCTGGCTTTTATCAAGGATGCCAACAAGGTGTTCTATATTATTCCCGATCGTTTAGGGGATGCGTGGATGCTGGAATTAAACCCTTCGGCCGAATCGCTTGCCCCTATTTACCAATCGCATAACAAACGCCTCAACGCCTACCAAGCGATTGTCGAACACATTTTAGAGCCTGTGCGGCGTGGGCTAAACGTCTGCGCTGTCTTTTATGGGCATCCGGGCGTGTTTGTGTTGCCAGGGCATGAGGCGATCAAACAGGCGCGGTCAGAAGGGTATCGAGCGTGGATGTGTCCTGGCATTTCGGCCGAAGATTGCCTCTTTGCCGATCTTGGCATCGACCCCGCCACGTATGGCTGCCAAACCTACGAAGCGACCGACTTCCTGCTTAATGCACCCCCGCTGGACACCCGTAGCCATCTTGTCCTTTGGCAAGTTGGCGCGATTGGCAATACGGGCCAGCCAAAGGCGCAAAAAGTACAGGGCATTTACATTCTAACCGAGGTGCTGCTGACGCATTATCCAGCCGATCATGTCGTGACCGTTTATGAAGCGCCGCCGCATCCTGACTATGGCCCACGCATTCACCCCACGCCGCTGTCTGAGTTGCCAGCGGTTAAGGTGACGTCGATTTCAACGTTGTCTGTGCCGCCTTGTCGGCCGAAAACACCCGACCCCACCATGCTGGCACGTCTGGGGCTGAACCGCGATGAAATCAGCAAAAGCTGGTGAGGTTATCAATGGATGTGTTTCAAATCGGTTCGTGATGATAATGTAGACTGAGCTTGTCGAAGTCGTAGCAGCGTATCGCTCAGGCTTCCGACTGGCTCAGGCTTCGACTGACTCAGGCTTCGACAAGCTCAGCCATCGCTCTTTACTCAAATGAAACGCACCCGTTATCAATTGCATAGCCATGTCGTTCGCGGCATGGCTACCCCCTAGTTACGGCACATCTCACTATCAAGGTCGATATAGAAAAGTTCACACTCAGATCGCGTCAATTTTCGTGTGGCCCGCTCTTCTGCCAATCTAAACAAAACCGAACGCTCAGCCGCTTCTGGTAGCTCATGAATGTGTACCGTGCCGTCATCAAGCGCCACAGCCAAATGCACGCCGTCTGCAAACCACGCAATATCACGAATCATTGTGTCAGCACTCACTGGCCAACTGTTTACTTTTTCATAATCCTTTTCGCTATCCCACAGTGCCAGTTCCACATTCAACCCACCCGTCGCCAAGTAGCGCCCTGCGGGGTGATAGGCAACTCCCCAAACATTTGGATACGCCACCTTATTTGTTTGTATTGCTCGCGCTGCCTCAGGTTGCCCAATCTCCCAAATCCGCACGCTGTAGTCAGATGCGCCCGTTGCAAATCCGCTGCCATCTGGATGAAAGCTCACGCGCTGCGGCCCCCATTCAGTGTGACCGCCGTTCTCTTTCGTAAATTCCCCAATCTGTTCCTCAGCTTTCCAATCCCACAGAACCGTTCTTTCGTTTTTGATACCTGCAACAAGCTGTTCTCCATCTGGGCTGAAGGCAACGTCATGCACTTCTTGCCCACTGTATAACTCACTAACCTGTTGTCGCGTTGCAAAATCCCAAATGCGTGCGTGAAACCCAGACCCCGCGCTGGCAAAATACTCGCC
>JBMZDF010000246.1:0-8795 GCA_049614105.1 Promineifilaceae bacterium (SeqCode) | reverse complement strand
GAAATTTGGCATACTGCTGCGCAACCGTCTGATAAGCGCCATCCGCGTCCTGTGGCGGCGCATGCCAGCCATCAATCGTGGCGTCTGGCGTGGTTGCCAAGCGGATAATCGGCTGTAAATTTAGTTCAGCGCACCAATCCATAAACGATTGCCAGCGCGACACGTCTAAATCATTGAGGCGGATAAGTTGAACGACATAGCCGCCTTCACCTGCTGCCTCACGCGCATAGGCAAGGTGTTCGGGCCAATCATCAACAGGCCAATCGGCGTAGGTGTCTGCCAACAGAAGATGGACGCCGCGTTTGTTTTCGGTTTTTGGCACGGATCGGCGGGGAAAGGTGGAGGGTGGGGCTGAGGAATTCGGCCGAATCCCACCACACCCCAGCAACAACCCACACAGCAAAAAACAAATCGCCACCCACTTCATACAACACGCTCAAACCACGGATCATAGCGCCACTGTTGATAACAATGTCCGTTTGGGCAGTCGGTTGCCATTGCCTTAGATACCTGAACGCCTAACGATTGCAAAGATTGTACAAGCTGGCAAATCGGCAACCCCATAATTCCAGCGTAGCAACCCTCGTACCGTTCGACGGGTCGAAAAACGGGATGCTGAATAGCGTAGGCTCCAGCTTTGTCCATCGGATCGCCCGTTTCGATGTATTCAGAAATGGATTCATCACTGTATGCACGCATGTATACATCGCTTGTGGAGACAAACTGCCTTGTTTCGGCCGAATTCACGTCGATCAGCACCACGCCCGTATGCACCTGATGCACCTTTCCACGCAACAGTTGCAGCGTCTCCCGCGCATCCTGTGCGTCGCGTGGCTTGCCCAAGATGAGGTTGCCGAGGGCGACATTGGTGTCTGAGCCGAGGATAACGGTGGGTGGGGTGGGTGATTTCGGCCGAAACAGTTCAGCCACCGCCTCCGCCTTCAGCCGCGCCGTCTCCAGCGCATTCACCGCCGGATCTGCCACCGTCACCAAACTTTCATCAACGTCTGACACAATCACGTCAAACTGAACACCCAGCAACCCCAAAAGGTCACGCCTACGCGGAGACCCCGACGCCAAGATCAATCGCTTTGATTCCAAATAATTCATGCAGGGATTGTATCCCGTCACATCGGTAGGGGTGGGGTTGATGGGATCACAATCTGCACCAAAGCGAAAGAGGGCTAAAGCATCAGATGCTTTAGCCCTTTTACAAAAGACACCGACTTGCAGTTATGCAAGTCTTAGTGCGCTATTTATTTAGTGGTAATAATCGGCAAATATTGTGAGAAGATAATGCTGGTTGGCTGTGGCATCTCAAGGTTAACCGTGATGCGGCTAACGCCACCGTTTGTAGCAATCAACATCCCGCCTGAATCATCAGCGGCCAACGCATTTACCATGTCGCCCTGTAGGCCTTCTGCTTGGGTCAATGTTCCCCAAGAAACGCCATCAAAGACGCTGACGCCCGTGTAGGTTGCTGCCCAGACGCGCCCTTGTCCGTCGCTTTCGATGTCGACAACAAAGTTGCTAGCCAGCCCGTCATCGGTGCTATAGTGGAACCACAAGCCTTTGCGGTACATTGAGACACCTGCGGTGGTTGTAATCCATACGTCGCCGCTTTCAGTGATGGTCATTGCGCGAACATCGCTAGAAATGAGTCCTTCGGCCGCGCCAAAGCTGTGCCATTCTGACCCGTCGAACATCAACAAACCACCAGATTGTGGGCCAAGATAGCTCGTGTAGTCGGTTACAGCAACCCAAATGTTGCCCTCATCGTCAATTGAAATATCGCTGACATTGGTGCTGCTAATCCCTTCAAATTCCTCAACCGTTTGCCATTCCCCGTTGATCTGATAGCTTAAGCCGCCACCGCTCATACCAAGGCCATATGCGCCGTGACCGACCCATAATTGACCGTCTTCCGTGCGATGGATTGCGCTAACGCTGCTGCTTTGCAAGCCGTTGTCTGCGTTAATGTTTGACCATTGAACACCGTCAAAATAAGTTAATCCTGTGTAGAGATAACCACCCCAAATTTCGTCGCCATCGTGGTGAATAGCCTGCAAAATATTGGTGCGACCTTCTGTATGCAGGTTTGATAACATGTTGTCTGTTGGATCAAAGCTTGCGAGTGTTGCCCCATCTGCACCGATCAAAAATTCATCATCCGCAGCAGCGGCGATGCGCGTGATCGAAACTGCGTCAATTGTATAATGCTCCCAAGTTATCTCTGAAAGGGCGTCTGCGAGGTAATTTTCTTTGGTGTCATTCGTTCCGTCATCGGCCGAAGCACCGGGGTTTGTGTCTAGCCAAAGAAGGTATCCGCCAATCCCTAAACATATGAGACTACAGATACCGAGTACAATAATCAGCTTTCTATCTATACGAGCTACCAATTCATTCATGCTGATGCTCCCAACAATTTATTTGTCTTCCAATACAAGTTGTTACACGTTCAATTAGATATATTTTACATGCGGCATGTTACGTACAGCATTACGATTCACAAGGAATCAGCCGTACATCAAGCGAAATGTAAATTCCACAAAAGGAGCACCTAACTACCGCTACAACATCGTACAACAGCGCCCATGCAGAAATATCTTAATCTTTTGTATCTATACAGCCATCCGCAATGAAAAAGCGTTTGAGGCAAGTTTGCCGCGAAACATAAATTGTGCGCGTAAAATGTCTGACGCCGTCAAACACCCCTGTTAACACGCAAACACTTTCGTCGCGGGTGTGCTTACCGCCAATTTTTGCCTCCATCACAGGCAACAATAGGCATGTATAAATATAATTTTTCTATTGTCTGTCTAAAATCGTAGTGAGATAGAGCTAACTATTTCAACCACGTTCACCTGTAATAAAGGATGCGTCTTTTTCCTTACGCCATCCCTTACGGCAAGCAGGAGATCGCAACCCGATCATCTGTTTCGGCCGAATTTACGCCATTCTTCACGATCATTTGATACGCAAACTGTATTTATCATCTCCAACCTGCCTGCACTTGACCAGCACGTTATAATCCTCTCTATGCTGGACAAAATACAGAAAGTGGTTCACCGCTTTGAAGAAATCGAATATCAGATGGCTGACCCCATCATTACGGCTGACTATGAGCGGTTGACAAAGCTCGCACAAGAGCGTTCCGATATGGAGCCACTTGTCAATGCCTATACTCAACACCAAGCGCTTCACAAAGAGCTACACGACGCACGCGAGATGGTCGAACTTGAAGACGATCGCGAAATGGTCGAAATGGCTCAGATGGAAGTCAAAGAACTTGAACAAGGCATTAACGCATTGGAAGACCAAATGCGTCGATTGCTTGTTCCGAAAGACCCACGCGACGATCGCAACGTCTTCCTAGAAATTCGGGCGGGCGCTGGCGGGGATGAAGCAGGCATTTTTGCCGCCGACCTTTTCCGCATGTACACACGCTACGCAGAAAACCTTGGCTATAAATTAGTGCTGATGGATGAAAACCGCACGGGCGTCGGCGGCTACAAAGAAGTTGTCGCCGCGATCAAAGGACAGGGTGCGTACTCCAAATTCAAATATGAGAGTGGGGTGCATCGTGTGCAGCGCGTGCCGCAAACGGAATCTCAAGGGCGCATCCATACCAGCACGGCAACCGTTGCGGTAATGCCTGAGATCGACCAAGTTGAAATCACGCTCAACGAAAACGATCTTGAGATCAAGGCTGAGTTTTCATCTGGCCCAGGTGGGCAGCACATGCAGAAAAATGCCACCGCCGCACGGATTATCCATAAGCCAACGGGGTTGATGGTCAAAATCCAAACGGAACGCAGCCTGACGCAAAACAAATTGCAGGGGATGGCGATTATTCAGGCGCGGTTGCAGGAAATGGAAATGGAAAAGCAGAACGCCGAAGTTTCGGCCGAACGCAAATCCCAAGTCGGATCGGGCGACCGCTCCGAGAAAATTCGCACCTACAACTATCCTCAAAGCCGTGTTACCGATCATCGTATCGGCCTAACAACCTACAATTTGCAATCGGTCATCGACGGCGGCCTCGGTGGGTTTATCGAAGCACTCGCGATTGCAGAAGAAACTGAAAAGCTAGCGGCCGTTGATAACTAAAATCATAGGGCGTCAGTCGCCACTCTCTAATCCCCCTCCTCGTAGGAGGGGTTAGGGGAGGTTGCACCTTATTTCATATTCAGTGTCTAACCAACTGAATATCATCTATTAAATACCACTTGCAATACTTTGAAGCGTATGAAATCGGCCGAAAAACAATCTCATCTGGCCGCACAATCACAGCAAACGACATCGAGACCTTTGCCAAGCTGTCGGGCGACTTTAACGCCATTCACCTTGATGAAACGTTTGCCCAACAAAGCCCATACGGGAGTCGTATCGCCCACGGGCTATTGATCCAGTCAATTGCCACAGGACTTGCATCACAGACAGGGTTCATTGGCGAGACAGCTGTGGGGTTCCGTGAACTTTCCTGCAAATTTGTCGCCGCCGTTTATATTGGAGACACGGTGCGGGTTACAATGGAAGTCGTCGAAAAGAAGTTGATCCGTCGGCTAAACGTCGGAAACTTATCTGTCAAGTTTCGCGTTATTACACAAAAAGACACAGTTGTACAGCGCGGCACATGGACCGTGCTTGTAAAAGTGACGCCCAAGTCAGGTTAGGCGTCCAACAATCATAATCAAAATCCGGTACGCATTGTTCACCCCACTGGATAACGGATAACAGATAACGACCAATGAGCGATGATAAGCACTCCGAACTAAATCCAGATGAACAGCCAACAATAGGCTTTGAACGCCCTCAGGACAAGGATGCGGCTTTGGCCGATCAAATCCTCTTGCCCGCTGACAAGCCTCCTGTTCCGTCTGTTCCGCCAGTATCTAGCCCGCCCGAAAAACTCACCATCACCATTGACGATCTGTTTGATAATAACGACAGCAACCCCGATGATGAAGATACGCTGCCGCCACATCCGATGCCACCGCTCGACAACGTGCTGGCAATCGAGGCGTTAGACGATGAGGATGAAAATACAATGGTAGGGTCAGCCAAGCCGTTCATCCTCGATGATCTAGCTGCGGATGAGAACCTAGCGACAGAGGCTGTCAAGCCACTTGTGCTTGACGATCTAGAGGATGACGAAAATATAGAGACAGGCTCTGTCAAGCCGCTTGTGCTTGACAATCTAGAGGATGATGAGAACACCGCGACAGGCCCAATCGCACCATCCATTCCTGATGAGCCAGATGATGATGAGCATACGGTAACAGGGGTCATTGTTCCCCAGCCGCCTTCTCCAGACAAAATCGAAGCACCAGCGGTTAGGAGCCGCAGCAAACCGCGCCGACCTGAGCCGCCCCAATTTACACCCAACAAGCGTCCGCCCGTTATTGACGCAGGTGCAACGCAGGTCAATCCAAAGGTGGCGCTGCCAAAACGGGGTGAGGTGTCTAAACGTAACGAGGCGACACGCGATTCACAAGGGCGTTCGGCCGAGGATGTACGCAGACGGCGGCGTGCTGCGCGTGAGGCGGCCGAACGACAAAAACAGCGCGATCGCCAACAACCGCCTGCAAATCCTACGCTGCCTGAGCCTAGTCGGCCGAAGCCACCACCGCGCAAACCCCAGACCCAGCCCAAAACCCCTAAAAAGCCCCCCCAGCGCGAGCTTGCCCACAATGCCAACCGCGTAGCCACACGGGACTCAATCGAAGATAAAGCGCCAATTCGGGGCAAACAGGAACGCACACCAAATCGTGTGGTCATTCCCGCACGGCCTAAAACGCAGAAGAAAAAACGTAACTTTTGGGGCTGTCTAACCAATTTTGTTTTCGGCTCCCTGCTCTTGTTAATTATTTTCCTTGGCGGATCAATGGCCGCACTTATCTATGGGTATATCAATATCGCCAACGATCTGCCTCCCGTGCGAGAGCTAGAAGATCGAACCAGCACATTCCAAACTGTTTTTATTTATGATGGCGACAACAATCTGCTCTATTCGATTACTGACCCAACCGCAGGCGACCGCACGCGCGTGCCGCTTGACCAAATCGATCCCGATCTGATCAATGCGACGATTGCGACCGAAGATGCACGCTTTTGGGCAAATCCTGGCTTCGACCCGATTTCGATCGCACGTGCCGTCTCCAACGTCGTGCTAAGCGGCTCGCTCAGCCGTGGCGAAATTGCCGCAGCGGGGGGCGCAAGCACCATTACCCAGCAGCTTGTTCGCGCAACGCTTCTCAGCCAAGACGAGGCAAACCAAACGACAGTGCGTCGTAAGGTGCGCGAAATTATCTTAGCGGCGGAGCTAAATCGACAGTGGACACGTGAACTAGGCGACGAGCTACTTGCCAAACAAAAGATTCTTGAAATTTATCTCAACGAAATTTACTATGGCAATCGTTCCTACGGAATCGAAGCTGCATCCCGCACCTATTTCAAAAAATCGGCCGCAAATCTAACCCTCGCCGAAGCATCCATGCTGGCAGGGTTGCCGCAAGCCCCCGCGCTCTGGGACCCCATCACCGCGCCTGAATACGCGCTTGGTCGCCAGTCAGAAGTATTAGGCCTGATGGTTAACGAGGGTTATGTCACCACCGAAGAAGCCCAAAGCGCCCTTAATGAGGTAATCGCTCGTGGGCTAGAGCCGCCGTCAGTCAACATTCGTTATCCACACTTCACGCTGTCCGTACTGTCTGAACTAGAGAACACCTATGGGTCTGACATTCTTTACAACAGCGGGTTCAAGGTGTACACAACGCTGCGCCCAGAGGTGCAGGAACTTGCCGAGCAAACGTTGACAAATAATCGTGCGGCCATCAATGCTCGCGGGGCAAACAACGCAGCACTCGTTGCGCTCAACCCAACAGACAGCGCCATCTTGGCGATGGTCGGCAGTCTTGACTATCGTGATGAGTCAATCCGTGGGCAGGTCAACATGGCACGTGCGCCCCGTCAACCTGGCTCTACCATCAAGCCGTTCGTTTTCTTGGCGTCCATGCTGCAAGGGTATACGCCAGCGACGCTTTTCTGGGATGTGCCAACCGCCTTCCCTGATGGCATCAACCCTGATTACGAACCTAAAAATTATGACAACGACTTTCATGGGCCAATGCTGCTACGCACGGCGCTTGCCAACTCATACAACATCCCTGCTGTGAAAGCACTCGAAGCGGTTGGCGTCTGTGAGTTCATCACGTTGAGCCAAGCGTGGGGGCTGAATCTCTCAGATGAAGGGTGTGAACAAACGGGCAACCCGCGCAACGTTGGGCTGGCCCTCTCGCTGGGCGGCGACGAGATTAGTCCGCTTAACATGGCGTCGGCCTATGCGATGCTGGCAAATGAGGGCGATTACAATCGGCCGTTTGGGATTCGCCGTATTGATGTGGGTGGACAGACGATTTATGCAGATGGGAAACCGTTGGGTGAAGGGGCATTGGAGCAGCTTGAGGTGGAGAGGGCAACTTCGGCCGAATTAGCCTACCTAACCACCGACATCCTTGCAGACAACAACGCCCGCATCCCCGAATTTGGGCCAGACAATCTGCTCAACCTCTCGTTCCCAGTCGCCGCCAAAACAGGCACCTCAGGCACAAACGAATTTGACGTGCGCGATACATGGACAATCGGCTACACGCCCGATCTCGTCACCGCCATCTGGGTTGGCAACACAGACAACGAGCCGTTGTTTGAAGGCGCATCTGGCTATCGCGTCGCCACCCCCGTTTGGAACCAGTTCATGAACGCCTACCACGCAGGACGTGAGGCACGGCAGTTTGTTCGCCCCGAAGGCGTCATCCAAGTTGAAGTTTGTCGTGACTCAGGCGTGATGGTCAATCCAGAATGTGGTGAAGGGCTACGACGCCAAGAAGTGTTCAACGCCTCACAGCCACCGCTTCCCGTTGAGCAGCATTTCTACGACGCAACGGTGCTTGACCGCTGGACATTGCGCGAGGCAAATGAGCATTGTGACGACGAAGCAACCATTCGTTTCCAATCATTTGATCTGCTGGTAAGCGGGCGTAACCCTGAAATCAAAACGCGCTATCGCAGCGAGGTTGAAACTTGGTTGCAAACACAAGGCAGTTGGTGGGCCAACCAGTACGGTATTTCATTGCCCTTGCAACAAAATAACATTCAACTAGCCGCCCCTTGCGAACCGAACACAGAGCGCCCCATTGTGCGTATCAATGAGCCGTCAACAGGCGAACTGCTCACGACAGGGCTTGTCCAAATTGGTGGGCAGGCGACCGCCCCAGGTTTTGCGGGCTATCAGCTTGAATATGGGTTTGGGACGGAGCCAACGCAATGGTTCCCAGCCGACACGTACAAATCTGAGCGTCAGTCAGGTGGGTTGCTTGGCGTGTGGAATACAAACGTCGTTGGACAGGGCGGCGATGTAACGTTGCGCCTCACAGTCTTTGGAGCAGATAATCCCTATACGGGCGGTGTCGATCGTGCTCGCAAGGAAACACGCATTGTTGTGCGTCTGCTTCAACCAACGGCCCAACCAACAAATACACCCCCTCCCACAGCCACACCAGTGCCTCCAACGGCTGTACCTCCAACAGCTGTCCCGGCTACAACTGTCCCCACAGTTGTGCCACCTACCACGGCTGCACCACCAACGGCTGTGCCACCTACCACCGTACCGACCGTTGCCCCTGTTGTCCCAGCAACTGATGTACCAACGGCCGAACCACCTACCACAGAAGCACCAACAGCCGCGCCGACAACCGCAGTGCTCCCAACCGACGTCCCACCAACCGACGTCCCAG
>JBMZDF010000245.1:0-8805 GCA_049614105.1 Promineifilaceae bacterium (SeqCode) | reverse complement strand
TATCAAGCGCGGTTTTTGTTTTCCTAAGTAGTAGCGAAAACCTCAGAGGTTTTTATGTACAAATCAGAGTAGATGACAACAAACCTCTGAGGTTTATTGATCGAAACTTTCTGTTCATCGGTTTGCGTTACATGGCAAATGTTTCGTAAACGGAGACTTGGCCACCACCTTGCAGGATGGGGCAACCTTGGGCAATTGCAACGGCGGCATCCATCGTTTCGGCCGAAACAATCGAATAGCCAGACACACCCACAACGGCTGGATCGCCTACGCTGCCATCGGCCGAAACCCCTTTTGAGGCTGACGTTGGATTCCCACCATCAACCATCGCCGCACCGATGCCGCCCATCCACGCGCCCCATGCCGCCATCACGGCCGCTTGTTCTGCTTCTGTCTCAGGTACGCTGCCACCGCTGTAAAGTAATACGAAATTAGTCATTGAAATTCTCCGTGTAGGTTTGTTGTTGATGTGGGCAATTAATTTCGCCCTTCTATAACTACGACGAACGAGAGACAGAAGAATCGACAGCTTTCGACAGCAATCTTGAAATTCGTTTGAAATTGGGTCTTTTTGGGTGAAAATGCGTCTTTTAACGAAAGAGCGCCTGAACGGCAAACGCAGGTTGGAACATTGTCAGGACAACACGTTCAACTTTGCCTGTTTCCATCAGCTTTTTGGCAACGGCGGTTGCTTGGCGCTGTCGTTCGGCCGAATCAACCTTATTGATACAGATCGCAATGCGTGCTTGATCAGGCATTGATTTTAATCCGCCCCGTGGATCAGTTAACAATGTGGTTAAACACTCTGCCGTTAGCGTGTCGTTTGGCGTGAGCTGGGTGAGGTTGGCGACACGTTTCGGCCGATGAGCCACCGTATCAATGCTGCCCTCAAGTGCATCAATGCCCACAACAACAATGCCTAGCGTTGTTCCAGATGCGATCACAGGCTCATGGGCGGCTGGCGCTTTCACTGGGCGCATGCGGGAGCCATCCGCTTCGACGGCTACAATGTCAACATCGGGGCGTGTGAGCAGTTGGTGGGGAATTTCGGCCGAAACCCCTTTTGCCTTATCCCCTTCCGTTTCCCCAATCACCAAGCAAGAACGGTGCGTTGCAAGCTTTTCGCCCAATTGATTTACATCTGCCAGCGTCAAACTTGCCCGCGCCCGCGTAACCTGCGCCGCGAAAATGCGTGTCGTCATTGTGACAACCACGTTGCCCAACCACGCCCGCTCAATCCCAAACAGCAGGCTGCTTTTGCCGCCCCCGCCCACAATCGAGATTAAATCGCCTGCGCGAATATCAAATGCTTCAATTAACGTCATAGGCCGTGTTTGGTCGAGGTAACGGTGTGCCACTCTGCGTTTGGCTATTTTGTGAAAATCGCTTCCATCACGCCGCCCGCAATCGACAGCGCCTTGTCTGAAATGGTGTAGCACGCTGCTTTGTCCGCACGTGCATCGACATCCCCAATTTTTAGATTGGCCCGCACCGTCAAGCCGTCCATAATCAAGCCACGCACAACCCCCTCAAACGGGGCGTTGACGGGTGATTCTGCAACCGTGCCAAGCTGTTGCCCCTTAGTCACAAGGTCGCCAATCGCAACTTGCCACGCCACAATGCCAGCAACAGGCGCACGCAACACACGTTCTGCTCCTTTGCCAGCCACAATGCCAGGGGTTCCCGTGTCGGGAATGGCCGCACCGTTCCAGATTACACGCCCCAAACGATGTCCGCGCATCGTTTCAACGACGGCATGACAGTCAGTTCCAGCGGTAAACCCTGGCCCTAGCGCAATCACCAGTGGTGCTTGCTCAATTTGTGTGTCAATGTTGCGTTTTGCCATTCGTGCGTCGATCACGATTGTTGGCGTCAATTTCGCTGGCAATTCGGCCGATGGCATCACAGGAATCACACGTTGCTGTGCTAACGCAAGCGCATCCGAGACAGTATCAACCCGCTGTGCAATCATGCCCTCAACACAAACTTCTCCCTGCAAAACCGCCGCCGCCACCGCCACCGTCCGTCGCACAACGAGCGGACGCGGCAACTCTAGCACAACCACAGGGAATCCTGCCTTGTGCAAACGATAAACGATCCCCGTTGCCAAATCGCCACCGCCACGAATCACAACCAGTTCTTGAGACGTATCAACTTTCATAATTTAGCTGGTTTGAAAAGCAGGTAAGGGGTATTTCTGATTGCATCCCTCACTTTTCGCCCTTTCCTTTTGCCATCCGTTCTCCTGTCCCTTTACGACGCAGCATGATAATTTCGGAGAGGATGCTGACGGCGATTTCTTCGGGAGATTCGGCGTTGAGTTCGAGGCCAAGCGGGGAGTGAAAACGGGACAGGTCTGCTTCGAGAACGCCGTCTTGCAACAGCAGACCACGTGTTGTTTCCCAGCGTCGTCTGCTGCCCATGACGCCGATAAAGGGGGTGGGGGTTTTGACAAGCTGGGGCAAAATTTCGCGGTCGACCATCACGTTGCGGGTGACGACGACGACAAAGGTGTTGCTGTGGATCGGGTGCTTGGCGAGGGCGTCGTTGATGGGGCCGGGGAGGTAGACGTGGGCGTTGGGGATATTTTCGGCCGAAGCCAACGCCACCCGATCGTCCGTTACTACCGTTCGATAACCCAACCAATGCGCCAAATGCGCCACCGCTCGCCCCACATGCCCGCAACCAATCACGTACACCGTTGCGGGTGGCAAGTACGGTTCCATAAATATCTCAACCTCACCACCGCAAACGCCAGGATCGCCCCGCTTTGGATCGATCAGTGCATAAGGCAGCGTCTGCGCCTCATCAGCGGCAAGAACCGTTTGCGCCATGTCGATGACACGCGCCTCCATCTCGCCACCGCCAATCGTGCCGCTCATGCGACCATCCGCATACACCAGCATTTTTGTACCAACATGGCGCGGCACAGATCCCCGCGCCTTCACAATCGTGGCCAATACAACGGGATCACCCGCTTTTTGTGCCACAATCAATTCCTGCAATATCGCAAAACTTTCGTCACCAGACATAAGGGGGAGGAGGGGGGAAATGAAGAATAGTGCATGGTGAATGAAGAATAAGGAAGAGGTGGACCAATTCCTGCCCTTCTGGGGAACAGTCTCTATTCTAAATCTTTCCGCCCATATAAATCTCAGCAAACAACAGCGAAAAAAGGCTCTTTGGGAATTTAGAAGGCACCCTCCCTTAATCCCTCCCGAAGGGAGGGAAATCAGATCCCTCCCCCTTTGGGGGAGGTTAGGTGGGGGTGCTTTCAATCCTTCTGCATCGCCGCCCAAACGCGCTCTGGCGTAAATGGAATCTCGCGAATGCGAACGCCTGTCGCGTCGAAGATGGCGTTGGAGAGCGCAGGCGCGACACCGTCTTTTGGAATTTCCGCAATTGCTTTTGCACCAAAGGGGCCGCTTGGCTCCATTGTTTGCACAAGAATCGTTTCCATTTCAGGCATTTCGTGGGCGCGGTAAATTTTGTAAGGGCCAAACGACGGGTTAACCATGCGCCCTGACGCATCATACGCCATTTCTTCACAGTGAGCATAGCCCAACGCTTGCACCATGCCGCCTTCAACCTGCCCACTTGCTGTGAGTGGGTTAATCACGACACCTGCATCAACCGCCATCACCATTTTTTCAACAGTTACTTGCCCCGTTTCTATATCAACCAATACTTCAACAAATTGCCCCGCAAAAGGTGGAGGCGACTCGAACGAGACATAGGAGGCGGTGTGCATAATTTGCCGCTGCAAATCCTCATGTAGCGAGTGGAGCGCAATCTTTTCGAGTGAAACAGAACGCCCGTCTGTTGTCCACGCATGGCGACCCGCCAGTGTGACCTCAGACCAATCATCGAGACCGAGCATTAGCCCAACGCGCTCTTTGATTTGTTCGCGCACCCCTTCGGCCGCAAGTTTAACCGCCGTGCCTGAAATATAGGTCGTACTTGACGCATATGCACCCGTATCAAAAGGCGTCATGTCGGTGTCAGACGAATAAATGATGATGTCCTCTAGTGGCACGCCCAACACTTCGGCCGCCATCTGCGACAGCACCGTATCTGAGCCTGTTCCCAAGTCGGTTGCACCCACAAGCACGTTAAACGAGCCGTCATCGTTGATTTTGATGCTTGCACCGCCCATGTCCAGCCCTGGAATCGCCGTGCCGTGCATACAAACCGCCATGCCTAAACCGCGCCGCAAGTGTGGTTTGTCTGGCACAAGATGCCAATCGGGGTTTGTACGACGCTCCCACTCAATCGCTTGCTGCCCAAGTTCAACGCACTCGTTTAGACCGCTTGACAAGATGAGCGGGATTTCGATCACCGTCTCTTTTTCACCCTCGCCAAGATGGGGCGCAATGTCAAGCCCATCGCCAACGTTGACCCAGTTTTGGCGACGAAACGCAATTTTGTCCATGCCGATGCCCTGCGCAATTTCGTCCATGTGGACCTCAAGCGCAAACAACGCCTGTGGTGCGCCATAGCCGCGATACGCACCGGGGACGGGGATATTGGTGTAGGCAACGGTGCATTCAAACCGTTTGTTTGGACAGTTGTAAGAGCTAAGCCCGCGCAGACCTGACACCGTTTGAACGGTGAGACCGTGCGTACCGTATGCGCCCGTGTTGCCAACCGTTGTCATCTGCTGCGAAACAAGCATGCCGTCATTACTGACGCCCGTTTTGAAGCGAATCGTTTGCGGATGACGGGTGCGGCTTGACATAAATTCTTCAGCGCGGGTCAGTTCCAACCGCACAGGACGCCCCGTTTTGATGGTCAAATGCCCAACGATGTCCTCGATCAGCATCTCCTGTTTTGCGCCAAATCCACCGCCAATACGTGGCTTGATGACACGAATGCGGCGCACGGGCAAACCGAGCAGAGGGGCAACCATGCGACGCACATGGAATGGCACTTGGGTTGAGGTGCGAATCACCATGCGCTCGTCTGCGTCCCAATAGCTGATGGCGATGTGCGGTTCGATGGGGCATTGCTGCACCTGATGAACGTAATAAGTATGTTCAAAGACGTGATCCGCCTGTGCAAAACCAGTCTCGACATCACCGACCTGCGCCTCGATGAGGTGGCAAATGTTGCGCTGCGGATCGTGAATATCGGTCACGTCAGCTTCATCATGGATGACGGGCGCACCCACTTTGATCGCCTCCATTTCGTCAAAGACGGCGGGCAATACCTCATAATCAACCTTGATCAACTTGAGCGCCTGTTCCGCAATTTCGAGCGTATCGGCCGCAACAGCAGCCACCCGATCGCCAACATGACGCACCTTGTTGTCAAAACTAACCTGATCATAAGGCGGCGGGTTTGGGTACGATTGCCCACCCGATGCATAAAGCACGCGCTCCACATTTTTGTAATGTGCAACGGCACGCACACCAGACAACGCCAGCGCCTCGCTATCGTCAATATCAAGAATACGAGCGTGGGCGTGCGGGCTGACAAGCAACTTGGCGTACAGCATCCCGCGCATTTCAATATCATCGACAAAAGCGGGGTTACCCTTGGCAAGTTTAATCCCGTCAACCTTTGTTTCTGATTTGCCAACGACGCTCGTTTCAGGAATGTTGCTGGTCAATTTGGGCAGTGTTGGCGCAATAGTTTTAGTCGCTGTGCCAGTGCCGCCGTCAAACTCAGGCGTTTGGTCGCCCATGTCCTCATCTGGCGTGCCGGGATCATAATCAACGGGGGTTAAAATGTTAGGCGGCGGGATATTCGGCTCATCACCGCGCATGATGGCGGCGGCCGCTTGGATTGCCTGCACTGGCTTAATATAGCCTGTCTCGCGGTCAAGGATGCCAGAGAGCGCGTCGCGAATCTCGGCCTCGCTAGGGCTTGGATTTTTTGCAAGCAGCGCTTTGGCGGTCAGCACCATCGCAGGGGTTGAGTAGCCCGATTGGATTGCGCCATATTGCAGAAAGGCGCGTTGAATCGGGTGCAGGTTGAGGCCGTTAGACAGGTTTTCAACTGTCTCAATGGTGTGCCCGTCCGCTTGGGCGGCGAGCATGACATCGGCCGAAATCAACGCCCCATCAAGCAAAATTGCTGCTGCACCAGTCTCGCCGCTATCGCTGCCAAAGCGGATGCTAAAGTAACCCTCGCGCCGTAGAACGCGCATAAGCGTTTCGCTGGGCAGACAGTGGAAGGTTTTTTCCTCGCCGTTGATATTTATATGGATGTTCATAGAAGATAATGAAGCATAGAGAATGAGGAATGAAGACAATGACTTCCTTCCTCACGCTCTAAACGTTCTAATCGGTGTTGGCGTTGAGCGTGTTTTGCACGCGCTGGCTTAGAATTGATGCCATTTGGCGACGGTAGGCGGTGGAGCCGCGAAAGTCGGCGGGCGGGGTGAGCGCGTCGAGCTGGTCGCTTTGGATAAGGATCGGGGTGGGGGCGACGCCGCAAGCGGTTAGGGTGAGTGTGTCGCCGCTTTTTCGGCCGATAATCGCCACAATCGGCTTGTCCGCAGGCGTACGAGCAACCCGCTCGCTTGCTGCTTCCCCATCTGTCTGAATTGTGACCGCCGTAATGATGCCGCCAGAAATTGTCCCCGGCTGATAGTCGGCAAGCGCCATCGACTGTGCGCCATTTTTATCCTTATAATGAAGCATCGCCCCAAATGCTAGCAATGTCGCATACAGTTCGCTCTCATTATCGGCACGTGCGACCAGCCCGCCAAGCGTGCCAGCGTTGCGAAAGGTGTTGATTTCTTCGCGCTGGGCGGTTTCACGGATGAAGGGGGGAAGATTTTCGGCCGAAACCAACCCCTGCAACCGCACCATCGCGCCAATCGTGGCGGACCCTGCACCGATCTCAATATCGGCCAGTGGCAAACTTTGTAGATCAACCACCTCAGAGGCGTCGGTTGCGGCAACCAAACTGGTTCCGCCCGCCAAAATTGCAATATCACCCGTTTGGTTAATTAATCGTATCGCCTCAGCCACAGTTTCTGGGCGATGGTACGCTTGGATTGTCATAGAACTCCTGTGAAAATAAGGATGAATGGTGAAGGATGAAATAAAACCTGCATCTGAAATATTCTCTTACTCATCCCGTATCATCTTTAAACTAATCGCGTTATGTTTGGCGATCAGGGGTTGTAAATCGATTGTGAGCAGATGGCCGTCGGCGACGACCTGTTTGCCGTTAATTATTGAAAAGTCAACCTGCTGCGGAGCGCAGAAAATAAGCGCGTTGAGCGGGTCGTGTTGAGCACCAGTATAAGCTAACTGGTTGAGATCATACCCAATTATGTCAGCCGCCTTGCCGACCGACAACTGCCCGATGTCGTTGCGGCCTAAAACAGATGCCCCGCCGCGTGTTGCGAGACGCAATGCGGCTGTGCCTGTTAGAGTGGTTGCGTTGCCCAGCACCCGCTGGAGCAGCATCGCCTGACGTGCTTCGCCGAGCATATGGGAGCCATCGTTACTGGCGCTGCCGTCCGCGCCCAGACCAACGCGCACGCTGGCGTCTAGCATTTGGCGGATCGGTGCGATGCCGCTGGCGAGGCGCATGTTGCTGCATGGGCAGTGGGCTGCGCCTGTGTGGGTGTGGCTCATGAGGTTGATTTCGGCCGAATCAAGATGCACCGAATGCGCCCACCACACATCATCCCCAACCCAATCAAGATGCTCTGCATAAGCAGCGGGTCGATAGCCAAACTGCGCCAAGCAGAATTCTTCCTCATCTTTTGTCTCGGCCAAATGCGTGTGCAGCGTCACGTCATACGCCCGCGCCAGCTTGGCTGACTCACGCATCAGGTCGCCCGTCACGGAAAACGGGGAGCAGGGCGCAACCACCACGCGCAACATTGAAAAAGGATCGGCATCATGATACTGCTCAATCACACGGCGACAATCTTGCAAAATCGACGCCTCATCTTCAACCACGCTGTCGGGCGGCAGACCGCCAGCGCTTTCGCCTAATGACATCGAGCCACGCGCCGCATGAAAACGCATCCCGATTTCCTGCGCAGCTTGTACCTGATCGTCAAACGATGCGCCGTTGGGATAAAGGTAAAGGTGGTCGCTGGCGGTTGTGCAGCCGCTCAAAATTAGCTCAGACATCCCTGTAAGCGTGCTGGTGTAGACCGCCTCGCTGTCCATTCTTGCCCAAATGGGATACAGCGTGGTGAGCCAATCAAACAGACCATGATTGGGTGCGAGGGCGCGGGTCAATGTTTGGTACAAATGATGATGGGTGTTGACCAGTCCTGGCAAGACGATTTTGTCGGTGGCGTTGAGGGTGTGGTCGGCGGTTTGGTATTGGGGTGGAATTTCGGCCGAATTACCCACCCACTCAATCACATTTCCCCTTGCGAAAAGTGCGCCATCTTCAAATGTATTGCCCTCATCATCCATTGTGATGAGCAGTCGAGCGTGTTTAATCAATGTTGTTTGTGCCATGTTAAAGTGCAGGGCTTGAGGCAAGCCGCTGTAGTTGAGAGATGGGAGCGATGTGGGAGACGTGAACTCTCTCTGTGTTTGTCGGAACTCAATGGGCCAATAGAAAATCTCTCCCGATTGTAACTGTCGCGGCACAGATCACCACGATTCATGGAAAACTCATCTTTCTAAGCAAATCGAGCGGTTGAAGGGGTAATTTAGTGACAATTTTGGGTTAAATTGCCCCTCATAGATGACAGTTCATTCATGCTCGCACAGAATTACCGCAGATCTGTTTTGATTTAGCATCTTTCCCCTATGCTTTGGTGTTATCACCTGTTAGGATCAACTGATCTATATTACCCATGCAGTTCACCCTGTTTTA
>JBMZDF010000244.1:2570-8825 GCA_049614105.1 Promineifilaceae bacterium (SeqCode) | reverse complement strand
ATGACCACATGGCTGTCGCTGTTTCCCAACACGACAGATAATGACAACCTGCTCGACATCGCGCAGGTGATTGGTTACGCCAAGGTGGGCAGCGTTTTCCCCGGCAGTTCGGCCGTTCAGGTGCGTCTAAACGATGGCAACATGCTCGATAAAGGCGAAACATATAAGGCGGTCGTCAGCGCCGTGCCGCTGCAACCGCTAGGAGTCAGCTTTGAAGGCGACGAGGCGGCGCTCCAGCCAATACGGGATGCGCTGAAAACGGCAGGCGTCGGTGGCGCCCCGTCGATGTTCGTGTCTGAATCTAGCGAGCAGTTTGACCTGCGGCTGATTGTTAAAGAAGATGCGTATCGGATTCAGAGCGCGGATGATGCGTACAATTTGGTCATTGATACCGACCTAGATTCGGCCGAATCGCCCCAACTGGTCGTGACGCGCCTAGAGCATATCGCCCGCTGGCAAACGATGCTCAACCTACAAAACAGCAGCAGCCGTCTGCCAGATGACGCCGTTTCACTCGTTGTCGAAAGTCGCGACACGGACGCAAATTCAGACAAGACGCCCGATCTAAAACTAAACTATCTTCAGGACAGTCGCGGCCATTGGCAGAAACCACAGATACGCATCCGTGTCACCAACCACAGCGATCAAAAACTGTACTGTTCCATTGTGGCCCTTTCAAAAGCATACGGCATTATGCCCGTTCGCAGCGATTGGGTTGAGCCGGGCGACAGCTTTGAGCGTACAGGGCGCAGCAGCGTGCCAGATGCGTATCGCGGCGCAGGGTTCACAACGACGCAGGACGTTTACAAACTGTTTGTCAGCACCGATGAACTGGACATGACGCTTGCGGGACAGGACGAATTACCGGCCGAACTGGTCAACGCGCGTTCGTCTGTGAGCGTGCCGTTGAACCGTTTAGATGCCCTGCTGCCTCAATTTGGCACACGAATGTTTGAGGCAGATGACGAAGATGAGCTGCCGCTGCGCGATTGGCTCAGCAAGACGGTGACAGTCACCACGTCAAGGCCACAGCTTGGCCGTTCGCTCAACCCAGACGAGGCAGGCAAGGCGCAACGGTTAAACAGCGTTGTCTCGGTGATGGCGCACTCTGGGATGCGGGCAAAAGCGCGTCTCAGCACGCTTGAAGCCGCAACGCGCGATTTGCAAAGCAGTCGGCGCGGGGTTATCCCGCCGATTTTCCGCGAGGACGGCGTCGCCGCACACCCGCTTGACCTCATGGGCGAGATGGCGTCACGCAGCGGACGCAGCGAGCTAAACGTTCTTGAACTGTACGATATTGAAAATCAAGCGGCGGTAACGGCCGAAAATCCACTTGAGATTCATATTGACGGTGCGTTTAGCGCAGGAGATGCGCTGCTGCCGCTTTCTTATGATGATGAGTTTTATCTTCCGTTGGGCTTAACAGAGGTCACCGAAACGGGCTGTGTGGTGCGGCTCCATCGTTTGCCAGAGCCGTTGGCCGAGGCAACGCGCAGCGTCACGGGGTCGATTCGGATTTTGTTCCAGAAACTGTTGAGCAACTACATCGCGATCGAATACAACTATCCGAGATTGGCGATTGCGAAGCTTTCGGCCGAAACAGACACCGTCAGATATGAGTCAAATGAAATTTTGGTGCAGCAGGCGGTCGCTGAGGCAAGCAATGTGTTGCTGTATGTCCACGGTATTTTTGACGACACGGGCCTGCTTGCAAGCAGCACTTCGGCCGAAATAGCCGAGGCGTTCGATCTAATTTTGACGTTCGATTATGAAAACCTTGATTCGTCGATCAGAAGGAACGGCAAGGAACTGTTCGACAAGCTGCAAGGCGTGGGATTCAACGCGGAAGATGGCAAAGACCTAACCATTGTCGCGCATTCGATGGGTGGACTCGTTTCGCGCTCCATGATTGAACAGTGGGGCGGCAACCAGTTTGTGTCGCACCTGATGACGCTCGGTACGCCGCATGAAGGCTCGCCGTGGGCAAAAATAGAAGATTTGGCGCTCGTGACGCTTACTACGGTGCTCAACGGCATGACAGATATTCCGTGGCCGTTGCGTGCGGTTTTGTCACTGGTTCAGGCGATCGAGAAATTTGATACAAACCTAGACGATATGCAGGTTGGTTCCAATTTCTTAGAGGAGCTAAACGCCTCACTTGATCCAAACGTCCGTTACACAATTATTTCCGGAGACACAAGCCTGATTCCGAATGCCCTAGCGGACGCAGACCCCAAACCCTCGCGTTTCAGACGCATGTTGAACGCCCTAAAGTCGCGACGGTTACAACACCAGCTTGCGACATTGGTTGGCTTCTTTGGAGAAGCAAACGACATTGCGGTGAGCGTCAGCAGCGCACGCGCATTGCCAACGGGTCGCGAGCCACAACCGAAAATCTTAGAGCCACTGGCTGACGATCATATGTCATTTTTCCGTTCAGAAACGGGGCTGAAGGCAATTGCTGACAACCTGCTAAAAAACGATTAAGATAGGAGGGTCAGATAGCTAGGCAGCTCATCAAACATTTTTGATTGAGTCGCCAAAGCGTGAAAGCACAAAAAGGCATAGTTTCTCAGAAAGTATGCCTTTCTAGCTCTATTTATCGCTGCGGTTGGTCAATATTTGCTGAGCCTGTTGTTGACGATAGTAGTTTGAGAAAAGGAAGACCATGTGTTGGGAAATCTGTACTTGGTTAGAAGGACGCGCACCCTGTACATCGTACAATGGTCTAATCATTTAGGAAAAGGACACAGTCATGTTAATCGCGCGACCGGATATTGAAATCTACGAAGAGATTACGATCTCAGACACAAATGGGCAGCTCGAAATGCGCGGGGCAGATGGGGAACTGCTCGCCAAACCATTCGAGATGCGCGTGCGGCTCCGACAGAGTGCTATTGAACGGGCGTTTTCAGAAGCATCGCGTGCCTCCCAATCTTATGCACAACGCACCTTAGACGTTTACGGGAGCAGCTCCTACGATCCACTACGTGAAATCGGCACAACCCTCTATAACAATCTGTTTGGCGGGCGGCGGCACATCATGTTTGAGGAAAAGGTTGACCAAGCGCGTCAGCTATCACAGGGCGTGCGGCTTAATTTTGAGTTCACTTCGGCCGAATTCTCCGACCTCCCATGGGAAATCCTGCACGACTCATTCAACTTTATTAGCCTCTCATCGAGCGTCCAAATTGCGCGTCGCCTGCGTGATGCCCAAGCCCATCAATATGAGCCATTGAATCATGTGGATGTGTTGGTTATTTCGATGAACAAGGCGGCGAATGCGTTGATCGACCAGATCAAGCTGATGCATCAGCAGGACAACGAAGGTGCGACGACCGTGCGCGTGATTTCGGCCGAGGATCTCCCCGCCCAGCTCAGCACCCTCCGATACGATTTGCTGCACGTCATCAGCGGACACGACAGCCGACGCCTGATGAGCAAAGCTGACCGCCAAGAACAATCGATCCCGCTGCGCTCCCTCCGTCGCAGCATCGAATCCCAACAACCGCGCCTTGTCGTGTTACAAACCACAGACAGCGATCGGTCGGCACAGGTGCTTGCGCCGCGTTCGGGAGCGGTTGTCACGGTACGCAGCAGCGTCTCGGCCAAGGCAAAAGTTGCGTTTGCAAACGGTCTGTATCGCAGTTTATTTACAGAACATTCTATCGATCAGGCGGTGGCGGCAGCAAGGCAAGAAATTGACCTTCAAATTCCGGGCAGTCGCGAATGGGGCCTGCCGCGCTACTATCGGCCGCCCGTTGCCCGACTTCCGCTTTTGCAGATTGAGCCTGACAAAACGGATGGGGTTTCTGGCACATCGGCCGAAATCGACAAACCAACGGGGAGCAGTCGCGAACAGCAGCGCCTTCAAATTCGGCTCCATATTGAACAGTTGAATCTCAATTCATTAACCAGCCAAGCAAAGGAATATCGTTCTATTCCTGAGCAGCTACAGCAAAAAATTACGGCAACCAGAAAGAGTGTTGCGGACTTACAATCGAAGCTGACACAATAAATCGTTTCTAACACTTAGCAAACCGTTTCATCCATTATGGCCTCACGATCGATCAAGCAACTTATTCGCCTGTCGCGCTATGCTCAGACGCTCAATGAAAAACAGCAGCTCTTGTCTGAGTTCAAGCGCCTGCTATCGGAGGTTGACGCGGCAGGTGGGGCCACAACTGGCGAACGGTGGCTGTACAACTTGCTGCATGAGCGTCTGGAAGATGCAAAGCAGCATTTGGCGGCCATAACGGAAGCGGAGGTGCTGTCAGAGAGCGAAGAAACGCTGGCGCTACTTGACACAAAAATCAACGATGTCTTTTGGGAAGAGGCAGCGCCAATCGTTGAACGGTTAAAAAATCGGCGGACTGAGCAGACAAAAGAACGACGCGAAGTTGTGAAAGAGATTGCGGACTGGGAACGGCTGGTCGCGCAAGCTGAACAACAGCTTGATCGCGCCCAACAGGTGCGTGCGGCGGTCAGTCGCGAGAAACAGCTTTTGCTGCGGCTAAACGGCATTGTCGATCGTGCCAATCTGGCTCTGCGCGATCGGGATCTGCGCCGTTTGTCGCAGTCGCAACATCAGTGGAAGGAATATCAGACGGAAGCAACGCAGCTTATTCAGTCGATTGCGGACAAACAGGCGGAGGCGGAACCTGTGGCGCGGGTTGCAGACATGCACATCATGCAGTCGCCAGCCATTGAAACGCGCTTTGAATATACGATTTTGTTGCGTCCACCCGTTGAAGGCGAGACATCAGGCGTGAATGTGCAGGGCGAGACAACTATCGTGGCGCAGGATCGCGCGTCGATTATGGATGAGGTCGCCGACATTTCGCGGGCGATCAATCGCGGGCTGGCGCGTTCCTTTGAGGTTGAACGGGCGTTGGCGGAGACGATGATTTCGGCCGAAACGCTGCGCAACTTTGAGCCAGATCCAGACGATGAAGCGTTGACCCATTTCGGCCGAGTTAACGCCAACGAGCTAGTCGAAAAGCTGGGCGACCTCATCTACCGTCTATTTATCCCCGACGCGATGCAGGGCTACTTTGAAGAAGAAGAAAATATGTGTTCGCTCAGCATCACGACCAATGATTTAGAGTTGCCTTGGGAATTGATGCGTCACGCGAATGAGTTTTTGTGCCTTGAGCGGCCGATTGCCCGTATGCCAATGGGCAGCGCCATGCCAAACCGCACCAGCGGCACACGACGCAACAACCAAAAATTGCGTTTTCTGCTCATCTACGCCGATCCTGAGAAAAACCTGCCGCTAGCACGCAAGGAAATCTTGCAAATCGAGGCGGGTCTACGGGCGGCATGGAAGAATAATATCGACATTGACGTTCTCGGCATCGAGAACAGGTCAACAGGTGCAGAGTTAAACCGCGCCCTGCTAGAAGAAAATTATGACGTTATTCATTACGCAGGACATGCACGTTTCAACGTGGAGGACTCCGATTTAAGCAGTTTGCTGCTAGATGACAGCGAATTCTTTGCCCAGAAGCTGCGCCGATTGATGAAAGGGCGTCCGCTTGTTTTTCTGAATGCGTGTGAATCTGGACAAACTGCCAATGCGGAAAGTATCCAAAGAACAAGCTATCATCATCGCGGACGAGGCATGGCGGAAGGATTAGCAGCCGCCACTATTTACGGCGGTGCGGTTGGCTGTATTGGCCCGCTCTGGCCCGTTTATGATGATGCCGCTGCCGCTTTTGCCATCGAATTTTATAATCAGGTCATTGAGGGGCACATGATCGGCAAAGCGATGCAGCTTGCGCGTCACCACGTCAAAACCCAGTTTAAGAACCAGATTACGTGGGCGTCTTTTGTCCTGTACGGCAACCCGACGTATAAGCTGGTTGACTAGGGGAAGGGGAATGGGGAAGTTTGAATGAGGAATGAAGGAATAAGCAGCCTCGCCCTCTACTCATTACCTTTAGCTTTGTTCTCCAAAACAAAGCGGTCGAAAAACTTGTTTTCGCCTGTTAGCGTTGTGTAGCGCATGTAGAGGGGGCGTCCGTCGGCCGTTTCGTAGGCGAGTTGGACTTTTCGGCCGATAAAGCTCATCACCCGCCGCCACACTTTCTTTGGCATCTGCTCACGTGTCCGCATTGTGCCATCGGCCGCCTCCTGTCGCGCACCCAATAACTCACGCAAAATCACAAGATAGCGGTCCTCTCGCGGCTGAATCTCAATAATCTCAGCCTCAAACAGCGCCCGCGCATAATCTTCGTCTGGCAGTTTCCAGAC
>JBMZDF010000244.1:0-2560 GCA_049614105.1 Promineifilaceae bacterium (SeqCode) | reverse complement strand
ACCTTAAACGTCTCGCCCACCGACAAATCTGAGTTCATAATAAACTAAAAAAGCCGCTGCCAAATGGCAACGGCTCTACAAGTTTCAAGCGTCAGCTAACTTTAGCGAATCCGCTGCTCGGTCGCTTTGTCAAACAGGTGCATATTGTCCATGTTGACAACAAGGTCAATCTTATCGCCCACTTGCGCGTGGATGCGAATGTCGATTGTGGCAACAAATGTTTGGCTGCCTGAGTTAACATAAATGTGTAGCTCGTGCCCAAGCAACTCAACCACTTCAATCACACCTTTGAGCGGTGCTTTTTGCGTAATGGGAGGCGCAAAATTAGGCGCGTACATGTGTTCAGGGCGAATCCCTAGCGTGACTTCTTTGCCAACATACGCTTTGTAAGCGCCTTGACGCCCCTTAGGAATCGCGAGGCGGAAGTCGCCTGTATCAACAAACAGCGAACCATCCTCTTTGACAAGTGTTGCATCAAAGAAGTTCATCGACGGACTGCCGATAAAGCCAGCAACAAATAGATTGTTTGGCTCGTTATACAGTTCACGTGGCGACGCACATTGTTGCATCGTCAACGTTTGCTCTGTTCCACCAGCTAGCGGCTTCAACACGGCGATACGGTCGCCCATTGTCATCGCTTCAACCTGATCATGTGTTACATAAATGAAGGTTGTTTGTAAATCTTTGTGGAGCTTAGAAATAAACGCGCGGGCGCTCACACGCAGCTTTGCATCCAAGTTGGACAAAGGCTCATCCATCAAGAACACGGCGGGGTTACGAACAATCGCACGACCCACAGCAACGCGCTGACGTTGACCACCAGACAATGCCTTTGGTTTACGGTCGAGCAGTCCGTCCAGACCCAAGCTAACAGCCGCATCCTTCACGCGACGATTAATTTCGTCCTTTGGCGTCTTGCGCAGCTTTAGCCCAAATGCCATGTTGTCATACACGGTCATATGCGGGTAAAGGGCATAAGATTGGAACACCATCGCGATGTCGCGGTCTTTTGGTGGAACGTCATTAACGACACGGTCGCCAATCATGATCTCACCGTCGGTGATTTCTTCAAGACCAGCCAACATGCGTAACGCAGTTGATTTACCACAGCCCGAAGGCCCTACAAAAACAACAAACTCTTCATCGGCAACATGTAAATCCATATCGCGGATGACGACTACATCACCAAAGCTTTTTTGTACGTTCTTGAAAGTTACGCTTGCCACTTGCCTCTCTCCTTAGCCACTCAGGGATTATATGCTTTTGCATTTGCCTTATGACTAAACATTCTTGTTGCTATTTAGACTCATTTTTGTGGAAATCTAAATACATATTCTTATGCAAATAATTCACTTATCGGGGACGAAGAATAACGCAACTTCGTTGCCACGTCAACTAATGGGCGTGCGTTGATTGGCAAAATAACGAGAGATAAATAGGGGTGATTTAGTGAGGGAAATCGGCCGATTTCCCCCACAACACAGGCAATCAAATCAGCGCGGCGCTTCGACCGACTCACGCCAACTACCTGCATCGTAGCTGCGAACACCTTGTTTGTACTGCACAAGCGCGTCTGCTTCTTTGGCCGCACGCGCCTCCGTTTTCTGAAGCACCTCATCTAGACGCGAGGGGCGCACCGTCATTGCGCCGTCAGAATCCATAATCACGATGTCACCCAGATAGATAATGTTATCTCCCATCGCAACAGGCACATTGAGTTTTCCGACCTTGTTCTTGGTTGGCCCCCGCATCCGAATAAACTCAGCCCAGATCGGCAAACCAATCTCACGCAGCTCGTCCACGTCACGGACTGCCCCATTGAGCAGAATGCCTGCCGCACCAGCGTACACAATTTGCGTGACAAGCATATCGCCCAGCAACGCCTGCGGTTTTGACTCAGGCTGTGCCAGCACCACAATTTCGCCTGGCTGAATATGTTCGATGCAGGCATGAACCATCACGTTGTCGCCTTGCCCACACAAGACGGTTCGCGCTCTACCGCCCACCCGACTGCCTTGCACCAGTTGGTGCAGCGGCAGATCAATAATGCCTTCACGCCCCGACGCCTCATAAACGGTCGACGTACCCAGTTCAACCAATCGCGCAATTTTTTCTTGTTCTGTCATCCTAATCAACTCCGTACGTCTTTGCACCCCAACACGGTTGGTGCGTTAGAAGATCGTTGCGGCAATGGCAAGCAATAGCAAAAAGATTACAGCAGCAATCAAAATTCGGTTGCTGATGATGGCGCGGATGATGGGAATTTCGGCCGAATAGACCCCCTCCCTTTCAACATCACGCGGGATATGGACATCTCCCAACAACACCTCGGCCAGTTGCTCCACAGAATTAGGCCGCTTGTCAGGGTGCATCGCCATCGCCCACAACACCGCCTTCGACGTTTTTTCCTGAACATTCGGATTCAGTTCAATTGGCGGCTTGAGTGCCTGCGGGTTCAGAAAACGCGACTTGGCCTCTGGTGGTGGCTTACAGGTCAACAAATGAAACAGTGTTGCCCCAAAGCTGTAAATATCAGAACGCACATCCGTATGCCCACCAT
>JBMZDF010000243.1:0-8835 GCA_049614105.1 Promineifilaceae bacterium (SeqCode) | reverse complement strand
CCCATGATGAACACAGTCTCGTCACGACGCATTTCCTCTGCGATGGCGGCTGTGATTGCTTGTCTAAGTGTTAAACGTGCCATTTTTTAGGAGTGGAAAGTAATGCGTGGAAAGTTAAAAGAGAGCTTGTCTACTTTTCACTTTCCGCTTTTCACTTTTCACTAATTCTCCGGGTAAATGTGATCGTAGAGGGTTTCGATTCCAGGGAGGGGGGCTGCGTCGGCAAAGGCGACTGCTGCATCCATTTCGGCGCGGATTTTGACATCAATGCTGTCGAGTTCTTCGGCCGAAGCATCATGCTCAGTCATCAGAATGTCGCGTAGCTGCTTAATCGCATCTTTCTCATCGCGCCAAGCGTCAAGCTCTTTGCGCGACCGATATTTTGTGCGGTCGCCGATGCTGTGACCTTCATAACGATAGGTCATCATTTCGAGCAACTGTGGCCCTTCGCCGTTGCGAATGCGGTTGAGCGCGGCAGTTGTCTCCTCGAATACCTCGATGATGTTCATGCCGTCAACACGTTTGCTGGGGATGTTGTACCCTTCACCTTTTTGGATAATCGTGCGGCTTGCAGAGGCGCGTTCGATTGATGTTCCCATGCCGTATTTGTTGTTTTCACAAATCCACAGTATGGGGAGATCCCAGATGCGAGACATGTTAAACGACTCGTGGAAGTAGCCAATGTTGCTCGATCCTTCGCCAAAGTAGCAAAGACAGGCGTTGGTTGTTCCTTTATAGGATTCTGCCAGCCCTAAGCCCGTTGCCAGCGAAAGATGCGCCCCAACGATGCCGTAGCCGCCCCAAAAGCGTGTGCTGGCATCCGCGAGATGCATCGAGCCGCCACGACCGCCGCTGACGCCAGCCGCTTTGCCCATTAATTCGGCAAAAACGTTTTTTGGCTCAAGCCCGACGGCGAGTGCGTGTCCGTGATCACGATAGGTTGTGATGAGATGGTCATCTTGATGACGCGCCGCGATTGTGCCGACCGCGATCGCCTCTTGACCGATGTATAAATGTAGGAACCCTTTGATTTTGCCTTCGAGCTGATAAAGTTCGTCACAACGTTCTTCAAAACGTCGAATCTGAATCATCTGCTGATACCAATCAAGTAGGGTCGCCTTATCTTTTGTAGGCGTATTTGCCATGCTGCAATGCTCCTTATCGTATTTGCAGGGTGGTTGAATAGTCAATAAACTGTTGCGTGTAACCTATGTTCTCATGGCTTTTTGCTCGCGTATCAGGGTGCTCATAGGCGGACAGCGCCGCTTGTAGTTAGAGTTTGTTGATATGCGGAGGACAAACATGCCAGAAGGTTCATAGTATGCTGTACAAAGCGCCGAACAGAAGTAAGCATGCTTTCTTATTTAGAACGCAAAATGCTAGAAAACAATTGCTCGGATGCTTACCCTATTGTGGCTCTTTTATGCATGATGCGCAATTGGAGTCGCGTCAAAAATTAAGACCATTTTATTGGTTAAAAGTGGACAAATAACACCTTGATAGCCTATATTGTCTCGAAAATGCTGCAAAATCGGCATGTGCAAACGATATTAAGTTTTGTGATCTTACCCCCTGAAAAGATTCAGTTTGAGACGAAACGTGTTGCTGCCTCGGATGGCGGGTTTCTTGAACTGGCGTTCCCCACGTTGGGCGGCCGATGGGCTGATTTACCCGACGGGCCAATTGTATTGGTGCTGCATGGGATTGGCGGAACGGCGCAGGGTGTCCCGTTGCAACATGCATATTGGCATTTGTTAGAGGGGGGATTTCGGCCGATAGGGCTTAATTCACGCGGCAGCAGCCCTGCGGTTCATCAGGATACGCCCTTTGCCCATTATGGTGCTTCGGCCGAAGTGGGCCTCGCTGTTGAGTGGATCAGCACGCAGTATGACAGCAAAATCAGCTTGCTCGGCATCTCATTAGGCGGTTGCCTTATGCTCAAATACCTTGGAGAACAAACGCCACATCCGTCAATCTGTGCTGCCGCCGCAATTTCATCCCCATTTAACTATTGGAAAACCTCGCTGCAACTGCAAACGCCTGCTGGACGACTTTATCATCACGCAATTTTGCGCCGCATGAAGCAGATCATGCGGCAAAAACGAGCCGAACTACAGCCGCATATTGATGTTGACGCCGCGCTTGCCGCCTCGTCGATGCTCGAATTTGATCGGCAAGTTGCCACACAGCTATACGGCCATCGTGATTTGAGCGTTTATCTAGAACAAACCAGCGTCGATCAATTTTTACACGCAATCAAAACGCCCACGCTGATTATCCGCTCGCTTGACGATCCCATGCACGATGCAACCGATATTGATCACGCGGTGGTGTCCAATAACCCGCACCTAGAGGGGTGTTTTCTGCCAACTGGTGGGCATACAGGCTTTTTTGCCCTCATAAATGGACGCATACAGCCTCAAGCTCAGCGCCATGCGGTTCAGTTTCTATTTACGCAAACCATCGGGGCGAACGGTGACTAACTAGCAAGTCTTCCCCTTTGCAACATTCCCATCTTGTGAGCCACTAGGTCGGCGCATTTCTAGGCGGATTATTGTTTGACCGATTGGCACATACGATCCGATCTGGTACGCTTCGATTGTGCTTGGCCTCATCGCAGCCGTGATTCATCTTCCCATTACAGACGAGCCAGTTTCAAGTAAAATAGCGGTTCAAGTTTAAAAATTAAGATCACAATTGAAGCCCTCCCGTCTAACCTTTCCGCAAGGGAAGGGGGTCTCACAGTGTTCCCAAGACCTATCAATTATAAAGTTACACAGCGGCAGGGCAGCACAACTATATCCTTCGCCGCCTTATCATTTCACAACTTATGTCAACACCACTAATTCTCAATTCTGACCAAGTAGGCCCATGGGGCATGAACACCTATGCGCTAATCGACCCTGACAGCAACCAGAGCGTTCTGTTTGATCCCGGTGGCGATCCCGAAAAGCTGATGGCGATGCTGGGTGACAGCACCCCAATCGCAATTATTTTGACCCACACGCATGAAGATCACGTGATGGTACTTGACGAAATGAAAAAACGTCTTGGCGTTCCCGTCATTTTGCACCCCGGCCCTGTTGAGACTGGCGAGGTTGTCGAAGGCGACCAATGGCTTAACGATGGCGACACGTTCCAGCTTGGCGCACACACGTTGCACGCGGCTTATGCTCCCGGCCACATTGGCAACCATATCGCCCTAATCATTGAAGGCGACAACCGCATTATTGTTGGTGATGTGATTTTTGAGGGTGGCCCCGGCCGAACGTGGACAAATGAGGGGTTCAAAACCTCTCTAGACTCATTGCGCAATGTTGTCCTCGGCTGGTCAGACGACGCGATTTGTCACCCTGGACATGGGCCAATTTTCCGACTGGGCGACGTTCGCGAGCAGGTCGAAGGATTTCTTGCCAAGGATCACGGTGATTTCTTTGGAGATGCTGAGTGGGGCATGTAGGGTTGTAAACGGTGAATAATTAATGATGAACGGAGAATTTTGAAGTGTGCGGCATTCTGCGCAAATGATTTATGGTTCTCCGTTCATTCTTTAGACACCTCGTGAATGTGTGATTTTGCCGCTAAATCAACAAACCCTGCGGAGTGGCTGTTGCCTTTGAACCAAGCAAAAGCATCATGAAAGCGGGCTACATCTCCAATCACGGTGACGGCAGGTGTTGGGAGCTTATGCTCAAGCGCCAATGCGGGTAGGTTGCCAAGCGTTCCCGTGATTGACTGTTGTTGGTCGGTGGTTCCATGACTGATGATGGTGGCGGGCGTTTCGGCCGATCTTCCCTCATCCAACAGCGCTTTCACCACAAACGGCAAACGCTTCATCCCCATCAACACAACAAGCGTCGGCAGCTTTGCCATTGCGGCCCAATCAGTCGTACTGTTCGGCTTGTCGGGTGTTTCATGCCCCGCCACAATCCCAAACGCAGCCGACACGCCTTTTTGCGTCAGCGGCACGCCCGCATAGCTCGGCGCAGCAATTGACGACGAAATCCCAGGAACCACCTCAAACGCAAGTCCCGCCTCCGCCAATGCAATTGCTTCTTCACCGCCGCGTCCAAACACAAAGGGATCGCCCCCTTTGAGCCGCACGACCTGCTGACCCGCCTGCACTTTTTCAAGCAGCACGCGGGTTGTGTCTGGTTGCAACATCGCGTGGTGTCCTGCGCGTTTGCCAACAAAAATCAGCTCGGCGTCAGCACGTGCTTCGTTGAGTAGTTCTTGTGGAATGAGGCGATCGTATAGCAGCACATCGGCCGAACGAATCAGGCGCAATCCTTTAACAGTAATGAGGTCGGGGCTGCCGGGACCTGCCCCGACGAGATAAGCTTTGCCGTTCAAAATCAATCATCATCAAGCATGCTTAAGCATGCTTCCTTTATCACAGCATGAGGCTTCAGCCTCACGCGTTCAAAAACTCAGCAATCTGATTACGTACCTGTTTGGCACGACGCGGCTCGCTCTCTTCTGTGCCAACCGCCACAATCAGACCGTCCTGGCGTAGCGTTGCCAGCGAGTGGAAATCGCCGTCCGCAGGCGCATCCGCCACATTGCAGAGAATGCCTAGCGTTTTTGATTCGGCCGCCACAGCCGCATTTACATCACGCTGATCGGTTGCCGCAAACGCCAGTTTCGCGCCCAGCAAGTCACCCGCCTGATAGACACGTTCTTGCCAGTTGATTGTGCCGCTTGTGGCTAAGGCACTTAGCGTCTCGCTCACCTCTGGTGAAATGAGCCGCACCGTTGCGCCCACGTCGAGCAATCCTTTGATTTTGCGCGTGCCGACCGTGCCGCCGCCAATCACAGTGACCTGTGCGCCGTTTAGATTGGTGAGCGAAACGGGGTACTTGTCGCTTGTGGCTGCACCCTCGGCGCTGCGCTGGCTGATCAGGCGACTTTCGCGCTCAATGTCGATCTGCTTGTTTTCATAGCCGCGTGGGGTCGCCATGCCGTCTGCGATGTGATAGCTCTGGCTGTTGCCAACCAGCACGAGGGTGAACATGTCCACTTCGGCCGAATTGACTTCGCCAAGCGTTGTCACCGTCAGTTTTTCGTCGGGGCGCGTCACGTTGCGGGCTAAGACGACGGGGGTTTCGGCCGAACGCGAGGTTCGCAGTACGTCGAGCGCAAAATCAAGCTGCCAATCACGCCGTTTGCTGCGCGGATTGTAAAAGCCGATCACGAAGTCGCCCCATGCTGCCGCACGAATACGCCGCTCAATAATTGGCCACGGAGTCAGTAAATTACTTAAGCTGATTGTGCAAAAGTCGTGACCCAAAGGCGCACCCAGTTTGGCCGCTGTTGCCTGAATCGCGCTGACGCCGGGGTACAGCACCACTTCTGGCGACTTACCCTGCCAGTCGCGGCTGTGTAACACGTCATAGACGGGGCTACCCATTGCGTAGATGCCAATATCACCGCTGCTGACGAGCGCTACGCGCTTGCCTGTTGCTGCTAGCTCGACCGCTTGGGTTGCGCGGTCGATTTCGTTGCCAAGCGGGCTATCGATCCGCTGTTGCCCGTCGTGCATGACGGGGGCGAGTTGATCGAGGTAGATGCCGTAGCCGATTACGATTTCGGCCGATTCCACGGCCGAACGCGCGGCTGGAATCATCCAGTCCAAATCGCCAGGCCCAATACTTACTAAAGACAAAATTCCCATATGCGCGAATTCTATCTGATTTTACAGACCGCAGACCACTACAACCTCACCTTCCGTTGCACTCTGAGCATCTTTTGAACAAATTTGCCTCCTTTCTCGCATCGATCGTGATGCTCGGTACAATTGCGCCGTGATTGTGTAGTTGCAAAATGTATATAAAGGCAGAGGTTTTTATGTATAGGCCTGAGTAGACAACAACAAACCTCAGAGGTTTATTGATCGAAGCTCTTTGCGATCTACCTAATTCTTTATCTGACCTAAAAACATAGTTGGAGAAATAATGACCGATTCGCGTAAGATTACCCTCTCTGAAAGTGAGATCCCTACCCACTGGTACAATGTCGTTGCCGACATGCCCAACAAACCACTGCCGCCACTGAACCCTGGTACACATGAACCAATTGGCCCAGAGGCACTTGCGCCCCTTTTCCCAATGGCGTTGATTGAACAGGAGGTTTCGCAAGAGCGTTGGATCGAAATTCCAGATGAGGTGCGCAAAATCTATTCGATGTGGCGGCCGACGCCAATGTTCCGCGCCTATAATCTTGAGAAGGCGCTCGATACCCCTGCGAAAATCTACTACAAGTATGAAGGTGTCAGCCCATCTGGTTCGCACAAGCCCAACACCGCCGTGCCGCAGGCATATTACAATGCACAAGCTGGCATCAAGCGTATCACAACCGAAACGGGTGCAGGGCAATGGGGTAGCGCGTTAAGCTTTGCCTGTCAAATGTTCGACATCGATTGCGAAGTGTATATGGTGCGTATTAGCTACGATCAAAAGCCGTATCGCAAAATGATGATGCAAACTTGGGGAGCAGATGTCTACCCATCCCCTAGCGAGCGTACGGCAGCAGGGCGTCAAATTTTGGCGGCCGATCCCGATACGCCAGGCAGCCTCGGCATCGCCATTTCAGAAGCGGTCGAAATGGCAGCCAGCAATGATGATGTCAAATATGCACTTGGTAGCGTCCTCAATCACGTTCTGATGCATCAAACGGTCATCGGCCAAGAAGCCATCAAACAGCTTGAAAAAGCAGGCGCAGACCTCCCTGATTATGTGTTTGCACCCTTCGGTGGCGGTTCCAACTTTGCAGGATTATCGCTCCCCTTCTTGCACCTGAACCTTACGCAGGGCAAAAACATCCAGTGTATTGCCAGCGAACCCACTTCAGCACCAAAGCTAACACGTGGTGTGTTCCGCTACGACTTCGGCGACACGGTCGGTATGACGCCACTAATTCCAATGTACACGTTGGGTCATACTTATGTCCCTGCAAAAATTCATGCGGGCGGCTTGCGTTATCATGGCGCGGGCGCAGTTGTTAGCCAACTCATGGCTGATGGCTTGATCGGGGCAGAGGCGATCGACCAGCTAGAGACATTTGAAGCAGGCGTCATATTTGCACGCGCCGAAGGCATCGTGCCAGCGCCAGAAGCTAATCACGCCGTTGCTTCTGTCATCCGCGCGGCGAATAAAGCCAAACTCGAAGGAACCTCACCCACTATCCTGTTCAACATGTGTGGTCACGGCAACTTCGACATGCTCGCCTACCAAGATTACTTCGCAGGCAAACTAAAACGCCATGAGTTAACCCAAGCAGAGATCGATGCTGCAGTTGATAAAGTTGACACACCTACAATTGAGTCAGTTCAACAAATGCTGGCTAGCACAGGATAACAAACAAGTTCATTTTGCCCGATGAGGTAATAGATCAAATTCTTGCACCACCGTCGCTACTAGCGTAAGACTACCTGCCTAGTAGTTGGTAGCGACGATTAGGTGGGAGCGTTTCCCACGAAATTTTGAGAAGATACAAGAAAGACCTTAACCTTTTTCCTAAAGTGTCTTCTGACGTTTATCCGCCTCTTATAGGCCCTGTTCATAGAGCGACCATGCTACTATACATTTAAAGATGACTAACGTTTCCACGCTTCTGGCCAATCATTAAAATCAGCTATCGACTGTCCATCAATCATCAACGTATATAGATCCTCTTCAGGAAAGTCGTTGAGTCGAATTTTCCAAGCTGCATCACCAACACATGCCATGTATGGGAATTCGGCACTTGTTGTTTTGTGCCAAACAACACCCGATTGTTGATACAAAGTCGCTTGATCGTTTCGTTCTTCCATGTCTATTCCTTCTTTATACTAAACTTTTGGTTTGTCGCAGCATCAGTATGATTTGATGAGCCTAAAGTATATTCATACGCGGCGGCATCTTGTCTGTCTAACACATACTAAAGATGGATGGGGCTGATAAGTTGAATCAAAGCTAATGATCTGAGCCAGTTTGTTTAAACTATCGCCGATGCTCATCGATATATTCAACGGGGTGTAAAAATACTGGTGTTTACAGTTTTTAAATAGTATGCCGCAGGGATCACGTTTGTTAGCCACCAATTAAAAACTTGTCTTCGTTCTCGTGGCACAGGGGTAATGGCGTCTCCCAACAAACTATAGTAAAGCACTTCTTCGATAGAGGATTTAGCTTGTATACCAGAGACGAATTGTGCTAAATGATAAAATAGGTAATAAGTATCTGTTATTGAGCCGCTCCCGCTAGCTTCTTTTATTGGGTCTATTGCAACATCTAACGACATAGTTTCATCGTTTGGTTTCCAATTCTTAGCATATGTCAAAATGGCTTGAGGCCTTTTATCTTGAGGCATATACGTTTGAACTGTCAACATTGCGGCCGAGCCAATTGTGTATCCCATGTACACATAACGATGGAGCGTCAAGTTGTCTGTTGGCTCTCCAAACAACTCAGGAAGACTTTCGACAGTCTCTTCAACATCTTCAAGATAAAAGTCTGTATATTTCCTCTCCCAAGCTAATCGGATCGCCTGAGATAACTTAGATTCTACAAACTATGTTGGAAGTCTGAGCTTATCATCTAGATTTTTTAGACTCATAATCGCCTTGTAACAAAGCCACACCTGCATAATCATAAAATTGACTGCTTAAAACATTTAGCCATTGATCAAGAACAAGCTGCATCTGACCTATGTCATTATTTTTATTTACTTTGATTAAGTCGTCTGAATCTCGACTCATTAGGGAAAGTTGATATTGACCATGAACACTTTCACCAGGTATCCATCCTAAATCAATAATAAATTGTGGCCAACTCACATTGTCAGGCACTATACGTT
>JBMZDF010000242.1:0-8837 GCA_049614105.1 Promineifilaceae bacterium (SeqCode) | reverse complement strand
TCGCCGCTGCATCGACGACCTAGGGTGAAAAGAAACGCCAGCGAATAGGAGAGCACAATGCCAAGGATGGTGGTGAATAGAGGGATCGCTGCCGCAATTTTGGCACGTGTTCTAAATGATTGTTTCAAAGTTTTATTCATACGCTTCATGATTTCGTTCTCCATGAGTAGGATTGAGAGTTCATTCTCAGATTATCTCCGAGTGTGCTGCGCCATCACAACGGCGATGTATGCATTCACGTTTGCAGTGAACAGGGCGATAATCGAACTGGGGACAAAGTATAAAATGACCCAATGGTAAGGAATGGCAAAGTAAGGTGTTATTGAGGGGAAAATAGCCGTCGAAAGCCACCATAGACTTGTGCCAGTAAAGAGCGTTGCAATGATCCGACAGATGCTGTTTATGTATTTGCGTTGAGTTTGTTGGAATAGCTGATCGTGTGGCAGCGTGTACGAATCGACAATCTCATCTGCATGGGTGCGGATGACGAATAATGCAATGGTATGAATAAGAATCGAAGCCCATGAGAATAGGATGGCAAAATACCCGAAGGGATAAAATGCAATAAGATAGATAATCAATGGGATACCAATTGTGGTAAACATAGAAGCTACCATTAGTTGGTGGATGTGAAGGTCTTTGTTCATTGAGTTGCGTCTCCTGTGTCCTTATGTAAAACTTGTCGCAAGTATCGCGATTTGTGCCGACAAATAAGCGTGTAAGAGGCGACAAATTAGCGACAAACAACATGGAAATAGCCTTTTTCTGGGAATTACTCAAAAGTGTGGGGGCGTTGTGGTTGGGTGCGTACATTTTGACGCGCGGCGGCGCACATGGCCGTTCTCAAATGGCGGCTATGGCAATGATTCTATGGTCGCTTTCCCCGTTCAGTATCGCAATGGCGACCGTCAGTGAAGATACAAATTTGCGCTTTTGGCTACGCTTTTTGGTTGGCGTGTGGCCCATTACGATTGGTTTCTTTTTTGGCACAGCGATGTCATTGGTCAGTGACGTGCTGGCGGTCAACTGGCATCCATCTTGGCGAGCGCGGATGCGAGCGTTTTATCAAGTGGTGATTGTGATGGGGATCACACTCGGCTGTTTTGCTGCATTTAGCGACTTGGTTTATGACTACAGCACTGTTCAGAATGTGTCTGGACATTGGATTGACAACAGCTTTCGACGCGCTGGTTCAGCCGAACCCCTCTACACCTTTTACCGCAGTTTCATCCCCCTTCTACTTATCATTGTCATCACCTGGGCAATGATCCAAGCGCGTCGTGACCAACTGCCAAACGCACGCGGCCTGTTGTTTCTCATGCTGTCGGGGTGGGTGTGGTTTGCAGGGCTGTTGTTGCGCCGCCTCCTTTATAGCGAACTGATTACGGGCAATGGATTTATCTATGACAACCTCGCCGATCCCGCTTTTGTGCTTGCGCTTGCGCTGTTGGGCTGGGGAATGGTGCAGCACAATGCAATTATGCGCGGACGCATCGTGCTGCGTGACTTTTTGCTGTCGATGGCGGGATTGATTGTGATCGTGCTGGGATTTGCCGTGCTGCCTTGGCTGATTGCACGTGCGATGTACCCATTTGAAGGGCCAGTGACCTACTTTTTACTGCTGGTGATGACGTGGATTGCCGTCTGGACACATATGTTGATTGAGATTGTGCGCCAGCGGGTTGATATTGTGTTTGTTGGGGATACGGCTGCAACGGTGCGTGAGGAAGTGGCAGACGTGATGCAAGCGAACTTGGAAGGGGTATCGCTTGAGGAAACGTTTGATGAATTGGATCTGATTCGCAAGAAGGCGATGGTGCGTGAGACGGTCAACAAGCAACTGTTGCGGGCGTTGAACTCGGCCGAAGGGCAGCTTCAACTTGCCGCTTCCCCACTTCAAACGCTGCAAATTGTGCAGAACGGACTGTCTGAACACGCAACAGATCGGCAAAAGGCAAGCGGGATTTTGAGCCTGTTGGAGCAGGGGTTGGAGCGGTTGAGTTCGGCCGAAACCAATCCATCCAACCGCCAGCAAGAACTGTTGCAAATCCTTAACCTGCGCCTCAAAGACGGCCTTGACCGCACCGACATCACACAACGAATGCACCTGCACCCCCGCAAGTACGACCGTTTGCTGACAGACGGCGTTGCCCAACTCGCCGACGCCATTTTTGAACTAGAGCTAACGGAAATTTCTGCAACCTAACCGATAAAATCTCGTACAATAGAAATATGAGCACTCAATCTCCCCTGCCAGTTCATGACTCTCCCCCTTGGAACCGTAATGTCAAGCTGATCGTGTCAGTTATCTTTATTGTGATCACGGTCTTTGCATTTTGGAAGTTTACGACGCTAATTCGCTATTTGGTCTTTGCCGGAATCTTAGCCTATTTACTTGACCCGCTAATCTCGTTTGTCGAAGAGAAAACACCCCTCAAGCGTGGGCATGCAATTTTACTCGTCTATTTTGTGATTCTCGGTCTGCTTGTCTGGGCAACCGTTGTGCTAGGGCTAGTTGGCATTGATGAACTAAACAATTTGATTATTATTTTTCCCAGTTTGCTGGATCAGGCCGCTGACCTGATCGCCGATCTGGTGTCAAAAGATTATAGAATATTGGGTTACACGCTGAATTTGAATGCGCTTGTTGACTTCAAAAGTTTGCAAGGTGAGATATTGAGCGTGTTGGAAAATAGTATTCAAACGATTGTGCAGCGCACATTTTCTGTTGTGGGCGGCGCAGCGCAAATTGCGGTTGCAACACTGTCAGGCGCAACCGCCTTTGTGTTGATTTATATGATGTCGATGTACATTTCGGCCGAAGTGCCGCACATCGGCAACATGGTCAGCGACGTGGCGACCTTGCCTGGCTATCGTGAAGATGCGGAGCGGCTTTGGCGCGAATTCGGCCGAATTTGGAAAGCATACCTGCGTGGACAAGTGATTCTTGGCCTTGTGATGGGCATGGTTGTCTGGATTGGGCTGTTGATTCTGGGCGTCAACAACGCGGCAGGATTGGGGCTGCTCACTGGCATTTTGGAATTCTTGCCCGTTATTGGCCCAATTATCGCGGGGGTGGTTGCCGTGATGGTTGCGATTTTCCAGCCTGAGAACTGGATGGGGCTAAGCTTTGTGCAGTATGGGCTGGCCGTGACCGCCTTTATGGTGCTGGTGCAGCAACTCGAAAACGGCATTCTTGTGCCGCGCATCATTGGCGATGCACTCGATTTACATCCGTTGGTGACGTTGCTAGCGGTGTTTATGGGAACGACATTGGCTGGAATTTTGGGCGCGATTTTGGCTGCGCCTGTCGTTGCAACCCTGAAATTGTTGGGAACCTACGCATGGCGCAAGCTGTTTGATCAGCCGCCGTTTCCAAAAGATGAGGTTGATGAAGAAGAAGAACCGCTGTCGGTTGGGCGCACGCTTATGGGGTGGTTTAGTCGCACTCTGTCATTAGCTGATGATGCGCCAGTAAAGCAAAACGAGGAAACCGCCAGCAGCGAGGAAGGTTCCGTAGGGGATGGCGTCGAGGCGGGAATTTCGGCCGAAAAAAAGCAGGAGTGAAGCGGTACCGCCTGCAAGCAACATGCCAACCGCCAGCATCCAACTGCCCCAAAACAGACCGCCAAGGCTGCCCAGAACCATCGCCAGCATGACGTCGCCAAACCCAAATGCAAGCGCCTGATACCAGCGATTTGCTGACCACCAGATACAAAAGAAAACGCCAAAAGCAAGCAGTCCGCCAGCAAGCGCATTTGGGCAAAACTGGGCGGGCAGTTGCTCGGCTAACCAAAGTGCGGCAATCGTAAGTGGAATGGTGACTGCATGCCAAATCATGTGCCACTTCCAATCAGCCCAGCCTATTAACAGTAGGCAAATGGCGAATCCGGCGCTAAAACTATCCATGTAAACAAAAACGGAAAGCAATTGCTTTCCGCCGTCATTATTGTTGTTGATAAAGGGTAATAGACCGCATCCTCAACAAGATGATTTTGAGGAGAATAGGTTGATAGTAACTGATTTAGCGAGGAGAAACCGACCAGAAGGCGTTGCTCACCTCTGCAAAATCGTAAAAGGTTGGCCTTAGCCCCCTGCTGATGCGAACAAGCTAACCATTGTTGAAAGCACCATGCTGATTGCCAGCAAAATTGCAATAACGATCCAAACTTGCTCTGAGAGTGAGCGCTTACGCTTTCCTTTTTTTCGAGTTACTTTTGCCATAATCAAAATCCTGTGTTTGTGGTAAATTAATAAACAGTGAAACGAGCTATCAATTGAAATGATGTGAATAATGTAACTTCACAGTGCGTTCCCTATTCATTGGGCTATCTTCTAATTACAAAGAGTATAGCATATTGTTTTAGATTACCGTGCAACTATGTCTGCTGTTGTGCGTAATGTTTAACACATCATCCTCATATGATGCAAGTGCACCTCGTGCTTTCAACCATCTGAAAACGACTAGCGACCCTGTTTTCAGACTACCAAAAAGGTGAAAATTTATGCAAGAACTTCTCAATCTTGGGCCGCTAAACCTAGTCTACTTCGGTATCCTTGGAATCAGTTTTATATTTGCCCTCATCAGTCTAATCGGCTCTGAAATTGGTGACGCTCTCAATTTTGATGCGGATGTTGATGGCGGTGGCGATGGCGTTGACTTTGCCAACGTTAGCCCGTTTTCGATAGCAATGTTTGGCGCGGCTTTTGGCCTGACAGGGCTTGTCACGCGCATCGTGTATGAAATGCCCGCTATCAACAGCGTGTTTTGGTCCGCAATGATTGGCCTTGTAATCGCGAGCGGCGCACAAGCACTACTGATCTATGTGCTGATGCCGACGACAACCAGCCATGTCAAGCTGGCCGATGATGCTATCGGCCGAACTGTCGACGTGATTATCTCGATTCCAAATAAAGGAAAAGGGACTATCGCTTATGATAACAAAGGAGGCCGTGTCACCCTCGCTGCCATTACAAACGCTGGGCATCAGATCCAGAGTGGTGAAGCCGTTATTATCGAGAAAATTGTAGGTCGTGTTGCCCATGTGCGTCGTATCTCAACTGAATAGTCAGTGAAATAAGTTTAAGGAGAATTCTATGATGTCAGCTGGTGTGTTAGTCGTTTCGATTGCTGTAACGATATTCATCGTTTTCGCACTCTTGTTTGTTTATGCTAGCCGCGTTAAAAAAGTCGGCCCGAATGAGGCGCTGATTGTGTCTGGTCGTGGTGATGTGTTTAATGTTGTGACGGGTGGACGTCGTTTTGTGATTCCGATTTTGGAGCGTGCTGATTATTTGTCGCTCGAACTGATGACGATTGATGTGACAACGCCCGATGTGCCAACGGCGCAGGGTGTTCCCGTGACGGTTGAAGGGGTTGCACAGGTCAAGATCGGCAATGACGACAATTCAATCCGTACCGCTGCCGTACAGTTTTTGTCAAAAGACCAAACCCAGATCAAGTATGTCGCGCATGAAACGCTTGCGGGACATTTACGCGCGATTTTGGGAACATTGACTGTGGAGAAACTGTATAAAGATCGTGAAGCGTTTGCCCAACAGGTTCAAAACGTCTCTGGCGATGACATGACCAGTATGGGGATGGAAATTGTCTCCTTCGTTATTAAAGATGTTAATGATGGTGAGGGTTATTTGGAGGCGTTGGGTCGTCCGCGTATTGCACAGGTAAAACGTGACGCAACAATTGGTGAGGCTGAAGCCGATCGAGATGCGACGATTCGCAGCGCCGAAGCGCGTCAGAAAGGGGAAGAAGCACGCTTCCTGAACGAGACAAAAATTGCAGAAAGTCAGAAGAAGTATGAGGTTGAGAAAGCGATCTACCAAGCGGAGATCAACCGTCAACAGGCTGAAGCGATGTTGGCGCGTAATTTGCAAGAGAACATTACCAATCAAAATGTAAGGGCGGAAGCGATCCAAATTGACGTGATTGCGAAGCAGAAACAGATTGAGGTTCAACAGCAAGAGGTCAAGCGCCGTGAACAAGAGCTAGACGCAACGATTCGTAAGCCAGCCGAGGCGGAGGAGTTCCGTGTGCAAAAGAGTGCTGACGCAAAGCGGTATCAACTGCGAGCAGAGGCAGACGGGCAGGCGGACGCCATTAAACGACGCGGTGAGGCGGATGCAGATGCAAATCGTGCGTTGGGTATAGCCGAGGCAGACATTATCCGTCAGAAAGGTTTGGCGGAAGCGGAAGCAGCTCGCGCACTTGGTTTAGCACAGGCGGAAGTTACTAGAGAGCAAGGTTTGGCAGAGGCGGAAGCAACCCAAAAGAAGGCGGAAGCGTGGGAAAACTATACCCAAGCGGCAATTATGCAGCAGCTAATTGATGCATTGCCTGAAGTTGCCTCTGCGATTGCACAACCGCTGGCAAAGACAGATCGCATTGTGATTGTGAGCAATGGCGGCGACGGCAGCGGCGGTGTTGGCGCGAGTAAAGTCACCCAAGACATTACAAACATCGTAGCACAGGTTCCTGCGACGCTGGAAGCATTGACGGGAGTTAATTTGACCAGCACCATTGCGAATTTGCCAGGGCTGAAGATGAGTAAGAATGAGGATTCGGCCGAATAAATCCTTTAGAAGCTAATCACCCAAAACTAGTCTCAATAAAACAAAAGCCACTCAAACGAGTGGCTTTTTTGATTCTGATTTGTATTGTGTAAGGCTTTTGCTAGGCGCTTTCGCTTTCAAGTCGCCCTTGCTAGAATTCAAACAACGGTTTGAAAATATGAATTAAGAGGTAACACCAATGCGTTTAGGATTGATGCTTGGCTACGCTGGACGGCAGATTGAACTGCCAATGGAAATGATTAAAGAGGCAGATCGCCTTGGCGTGTACGTTGTTTGGACGGCCGAAGCGTATGGTTCCGACGCGGTTTCTCCGCTGGCGTGGATTGGCGCACAGACTGAAAATATCAAGCTTGGCACGGCAATTATGCAAATGCCAGGGCGTTCCCCTGCCAACACGGCAATGACGGCGATGACGCTTAATCAACTGTCAGGCGGGCGCATGGTTTTAGGGCTTGGGCTATCTGGGCCACAGGTTGCTGAGGGATGGCACGGGCAAGGCTACAAGCGCCCGTTGACACGCTCCCGCGAATACATCAACGTGGTGCGCCAAATTTTTGAACGCAAAGCACCTATGTCGATTGATGGGAAACTGTATCAGATTCCATACACGGGCGAGGGGTCGATGGGCTTGGGGCGTGCGTTGAAAAGCACGCTGGCGGCGTCGCCTGAAATCCCAATTTATCTAGCATCGATTGGGCCAAAGAATGTGGCGCTAACGGCCGAAATCGCGGACGGTTGGCTTCCCGTTTTCTTCTCGCCAGAACGATACAATGAAATTTATAAGCCGCACGTTGATGCGGGGTTTGCGAAGGCTGGGGCAGGGAAAAGCATTGCCGACTTTGACATTGCGCCCAACGTGTTTGTGAATGTAACCGACAATTTAGACGTGGCATACAACTCATTACGCCCATTCTTGGCGCTCTACATCGGCGGCATGGGTGCAAAGGGTAAGAACTTCTACAATGAACTGGCGCATCGTTATGGGTATGGAGAAGCGGCCGAAAAGATTCAGGACTTGTATTTGTCTGGGCGCAAAGGCGAGGCAATGATGGCTGTGCCTAAGGAACTGATTGATGAAGTGGCGCTTGTTGGTTCGCGGGCGCGAATCAAAGACCGTTTGCAACGTTGGCAAGAAAGCGCTATTACAACAATGAACATTTCTTGTATGGACATCAATTCGCTACGCACGATGGTTGAATTGGTTGGGTAGACGCTGCGGTTTGCAAGTTTGGATTGACGATTCGCAGAACGTTTGGATCGCCAATCTATAGGAAAATAATGCGTTTTCGTTATTTGATTTTATTGGGGCTGATACTGTTGTTGGCCGCTTGCCAAGCACAGGAAGTGGCTACGGTGGCTGATGTTCAGCCAGATCTTGTGGTTGAAACGGCTGTGGTCGCGACAGACGTGTCAACGGTTGCCGTTACCAATGTGCCGCCGCCAACGGCGACCATGTTGCCAACGGCGGTTGTGGCTGTGGCGGCAGAGATCACGCCGACAGTTGAATTGGCTGCGACTGATGTGCCCGTTCTGCCGACGGATGAGCCTGAGATGGTGGCTGATGTGGTTACTATCGGCCGAACAGAAGAAGGCGTCTTTTTTATCGGCGCGGAAGATGCGCCTGTTACCGTAATTGACTACTCAGATTTTCTGTGACCTGCTTGCAAGCGCTACGTGATAGGGCTACAGGAACAGATTTTGAACGATTATGTTGCGACGGGACAGGTGAAACTTGTGTTTTGGCCTGTGTTAAATCATGGGGCTGCAAGTGTGTATGCGACGGTGACGATGGAGTGTGCTGGGTTGCAATCGGCCGAATTGGGCTGGGCCGTGCATCACAGCCTGTTTGAAAACCAATCTGCCCTCTGGGGAGCCGACCGCGACACGTTGGTTAATTTAGCCGTTGAGGAAGGGGCTGACCAAGCCACTTTTGAAGCCTGTTATGACAACCAAGCAACCGTGACCCATCTACAGGCACTTGACCAAATCCGCGTTGAGCGCGGGGTTTATGGACAACCTTTCTTTCAGGTGAATGGTCAACTTTTTGGTGGTGATGCTCAACTGCTGGGTGCGATCGATGCAGCATTGCCATAGAAAAAAGAGACGGGTTAACTTCTCTGCACGATAATCTTTAAACAAAAAGGCCACGATTACGTGGCCTTTTTTATACGTTTCAACGTGGGTTAGGCTGAGTCAAATAAATAACGATCCAAACGAAAAGACGCCCCAACGGGGCGTCTCTACAG
>JBMZDF010000241.1:4729-8870 GCA_049614105.1 Promineifilaceae bacterium (SeqCode) | reverse complement strand
CCCAGTGCGCTCACATAGCTGGTTGTCGCTTTGAGTAGCTTAAAGCCTGGCCGCCAGCTACGGGCGTTGTAGGAAAAGGGGATAAAAATGTTCGGGATCAAAATGACGGTGCGGAACAGCAGATAGAGAAACGGACGCTGTTGTAAGCCCTCGGCACGGGTCGCATCCGCGCGTACTTCCCCTGCATGACCCATTCCGTAGAGAAAATGTTTGCGCCACAGTTTGTATAGATTTTTAGGCGCAGGATGCCATGTCCATGTGTGCGGCACAAGCACAAAATTCAGCCCTGCCCGTCGCGCCCGCACAAAAAATTCGGTGTCAACACCGCGCACCAGCGTTTCGTCAAAACCGCCCACGCGCTCATAATCGACGCGCCGTATTGCGCAGCAGGTCGTGGTGATTTCGGTGCTGAACAGCGGCGGATCTGGGTTCGTGACCAGCGGGGTTTCGATGACAGGATGCTCAATACGCGGAACCTCACGCGCAACCCAACGCTGGAACCACGGTGAGTCAAGCGGGATCAGTTTAGAAGCGCCCGTGATGTGGATATTGGCATCTTCGACCAACGGACGCACAAGGTTTTCGATTGTATCGGCCGCACCCAACACGGCATCATCATCGACAAAAACGATATAATCGGCCGAAATACCACGTACCCCCACATTTCGCGCCCGTCCGTTTGGACTAATCCCAATCGCGACCTCAACCTCATCGGCCGCCCAGCTTTGCGCGGCACAGCTATCAAGCGTTGCTTGCGCCGCCCCCGACCAACTTGGAATCACAACGGCAATTGTAATGTCTGGTTTATCCATCGACTGACACTCCGATTTGGCGATAAATGGCGGCGATGTCCGCCACCTTTTTACGCCAGCTATACTCGCGTTCGATTAGGTCTGTATCGACCTTGAGACCAAAGGTGCGTTCGGCCGATTTTGCGATCCCCTCTGGCGACACATCCTCGATAAGCTGCACATACGGTTGCAGATCGGTCGAGACGGTGAAACTTGGCGTTGTGATGACGGGAACGCCACAGGCCAACGCTTCCAAGACAACTTTGGGAAACCCTTCGTAGATCGAACTCATGGCAAAAATATCGGCCGAACGATAATAAGCGCCTAATTCTCTGTAGGGAATTAACCCTGTAAAGTGGACACGCTCGGCTAGACCTTGTGCTTCTGCACTGGCCTGTAGCATCGGCACAGAAGGCCCGTTGCCGACAAAAAGCACTTTCCACTGAGGAGGCAAATGGTTTAAGGCGTTGAGCAACAGTTCGGGGCGCTTTACAGAGCGAATGATTCCTGCAAACATGATAATGCGGTCGTCTGGGGCAAAGCCGAACTGTTCGCGGAGGTTGTCTCCTTCGGCCGAAAACAACTCAGTATTGACGCCGTTTGTAACAACATGCACCTTTTCTGGCGCAACCCCATAATGTTCCAACGCTTGCTCACGCACCGACTCACTGACGCAGATAACCGCATCTGCTATTTGGCAACCCACTTTGTCTGACAAAATATGCAGCGGTCGTTCCCAGCGTCGGAGCCAAAATCCCATCTGTTGCGCCTGCGCTATGTCTCGCGCATGACGTCCCGCCATCGCCGTATGCAGATGCAGCACGTAGGGCGTTTTGCCGCCAAACAGCCGCCGCCACAAATGATAATAGATTGCCAAATGACCATGCCCGTGAATCACATCGGCCCAATTTTGCCAAGCAAGCGCAAAGGGAAAAGCGGCAACGGACGTGGTGGCAAACAGGTGTAGTTTGGGCAGGGCGGACGGCAAACGGCGCACGCGCACGTTTTCAACTGGTTCGCTGGGACGACGTGGCCAGCCGCGACAAAGGTAGCGGATTTGATGCCCGTCATTCGCTTGGGCGCGGGTGAGTTCAAATGGCCCGGGAGTTAAACCAGCCCAAGGGGGCGGGTATTCGTAGCAAATGCGTAAGATCCTCATGATTGGTTTCCAGCCGCGACCAGAATTGCTTCTGTTTGGTCGATCATACGCTCGACGCTAAAGTGGGACAGTGCTTTGGCGCGGGCGTTGGTGGCTAATTTTCGGCCGAAATCAGCATCTCCCAACACGCGCTGAATTTGCCCAACAAGTGCAGGTGTATCGCCAATTGGAAACAATAGACCATTCTCGCCGTCATCGATTGCGGCCGCAATCCCGCCAACATCGGTTGCCACAATTGGCAAACCGCTTGCCATCGCTTCGATCAAACTCATCGGCAGCCCTTCATAGCGTAGGGTGGGCAGAAGAAATAAATCGGCAGACTGAAGCTGCCGTGCCAAGGTGGGTTGATCAAGCATTCCTAAAAAACGAACCCGATCGGCAACGCCACACTGTTTGGCATAGGCTTGTAACCATGCCAAGTCGCGACCATCGCCTGCGACAAGCAGCACCGTGTTAGGGATCTGCTGTAGCGCGTCGAGTGCAAGCTGGACGCCTTTCTCGCGCCGCAGTCGACCTGCCGTTATCAGATGGCGTTGCTTGTTGGGGGGGCGTTCTGCTGGTTTGAAGACGTTGGTATCAATTCCGTTTGCGACAACAGAAGTTTTCTCTTGGCGTGCGTTGCAGCGTGTAATCATGCTGGTTGCCACTTCGTCGCTGACGCCAATGATGTGCGCGAGCTGCGTGACATCTTCACGCCAACGGGCTTCCTCACCGTAGGCGGCCCACAAAAAGCGTGCTGCCTGTAGTGCGCCGCGTAATGATCGTAAATTTTGCCGGCGTGTGCGCCATTCCGTTTCGATTGTGCCGTGCAGGATGGTGACAGAGGGTACATCGAGCGCACGCCAGACGCTACGCCCTGCAACCCCTTGGCTCCAAACAACATCGATCGGGTCGCGCTGGTGCAAGGCAGCCGCTTCGATGGCGCTTTCACGCCACCAGCCGCGTGAATAGCGTATGGCGCGTGCTTTTTCCAACGAGAGCAGATCCTTGGCTGGTGGTGCGCCTGCGGTCGTAATTGTGGTGACACGATGCCCGCGTTCGCGTAGCCCATTCAGCAGCAAACGGCTGTGTTGCTCCATTCCGCCGTGAATGCCATGCCCCCAAACGATGCGTGTAATGTGTGCAATATGCATGTTTATTTGTCCATTGCAGCACTTTTTCTGAGAAGGGTGCTGAAGGTGGCGGTGTCTACCGTGTAGCTGCGGTCGATCTGGTCAAGTAGCCAGCCGACGGCCTGTAGCGGGGCCAGTGCATAGCGCAACGGGCCACGAAATAGCCGCGCGAGACTGTAGTTGAGCCGCAGCACGGCCGTTGACCAGTAGCCCGTATCGGGTGTGATCGACACGATCTCAAAGCCAGCCGTCTGAGCTAGATGGGCCAATCCATAGCGTGTGTAGCGAAAGTAGTCGTGTGGCTGTTCGTGTTCTCCCCACATAAACGGTGTGGCGATAAATGCGTGACCGTCTGACTTGAGCACGCGAAATATCTCGTTCATTAGTTGCTGTGGTGTCGGCACATGTTCGAGAACTTGGAAGCAAACGACACTGTCAAACGATTCGGCCGGAAAGGGGAGTTGCAGTCCTTGCCCCATCACATCGACCTGCTCAAAACCGTGCAGCGTGTTGGTATAGTCAAGACCGATATAACTTTCGGCCGAATCGGACAAAATTTCCTGATACGGCTTCTGTCCACAGCCAATATCAAGCAACCGCCCGCGCAAATAGTGTCGCTTTTCGCTGATCGATTTGGTGCAATAATGGTGGATTAGCCAGTTGTGTGGGCGGCTGTTTTGACTTCTATAAAACATGCTTTAGTTTGCGTACAAATGATAAATAGCGCAGACGCACTGAAAGATTGCGGATGGTGTTGATGACTTTTTGTGAGATGGGGGTAGGCAGTTCGCGATAGCTAATGTCGTTGGTTAGCACGGCATGATTGTACATGTTGTCGTGCCAAATCGGCATTGTCTGAAAATGATAGGGCAACAAGCCTGATTCGTGCAGCAAATCGCCTAAATGAACATCCTCATCAATCACCTGAAGCTTGTCTGGGTCGTGTTGGCGCAGATGCTGCTGATAGGCAGGGGTTGGATATGTCATAATCAGCCTGCCTCCTGCATCCAACAACCCTGCTAAATGTTGCAAGAGCTGCGGTCTGGTTGCAAGTGGGATGTGTTCGACCACGTCTGCCA
>JBMZDF010000241.1:0-4719 GCA_049614105.1 Promineifilaceae bacterium (SeqCode) | reverse complement strand
CATCACGATCACATCAAACGGACCATGCTGACTTACCGTATCGGGCACGCCTTGTGTCAGGTCTGCCAGATAAAAATGACTGTGGGGCAGATCGACAAACGTGCTGGCAATTTTAAGCCCCACCTCAGTAATATCAACGCCGACGATCAGCGCCGCCTGTTGGGCAAGATGGTGGGTAATGTTGCCTGCACCGCAGCCAACCTCCAAAATTCTGGCGTTGGGTGCAATGAATTGGTCGCAAAGTTGTTTGACTGCTGCTTGCCGTGGGTTGTATGTTTGGAAGCTCTTTAGCAGGACAGATTTAGAAAAGTCATTATAAAAATTTGCAACGTCTTGAGTCGATACGGTCATAGGTTAATCCTCAATTGCTGGAAATAGAGGTCATTCAACGCTTGATTTTGGGTATTAATATCAAAAAGCTGGCGTACACGTGCAGCGGCTTGTTCGCCCATTGTTTGGTCAACAGTGGCAAGTGCGTGTAGTTTGTCGACATAGGCTGCCACGTCCCGCTCGTTGACAAGAAACCCAGTTTGCCCGTCAATAATTGCCTCTGGGATACCTGCGTGGTGTGTGCTGATAACGGGCATGCCGCTGGCCATCGCTTCAAGGATGGTGATTGGCAACCCTTCTTGATCACCATTGGCTGCGGTGACGCTGTGCTGTAAAAGGACGTCAGCTTGTGCTAGATGGGTTGGGATGTCAGTGGCGTCGATTCGGCCGAAAAAGCGCACCTTCTCTGTCAATCCTAACGCCTCCACTAGCCGCACCATCTCAGACTGGCGCGGACCGTCGCCAATCAGGTGCAAGACAGCGTTTGGGTAGGTTGCCGTAAATTTTCCGAAGGCCTGAATCGTAAACTCGTGCCCTTTTTTTTCAACAAAACGCGAGACTTGCAGAAAGGTCAACTGCTCCCCTGACGCCATTTTTTGTTGCGGGGCAGAACGTGTCACGAACGGAAAGTGATCGAGCGGCACGCCGATATAGTGACGTACAACCCGTTCTGGGTTGGCCCCATTTGCAATTAGAATTGATTTAATCTTGTCAGAAACGGCAATCACGGTTGCATAGGCGAACAGCTTTTTCAGGTCAGTACGATACTGACGACGCTGTAGCAAGGTAGATGCGTCTGTTCCGTGGAATGTAACGAGCAGCGGCAGGTTGAACTGTTTCGCCAACGGCAACAGCTTGATTCCCATGTGTCCAAAATGAACGTGCAACAGACGTATGTCGTGCTGTTGAATGGTATTGGCCCAGAATTTGCGCTGCCGACTGGGCAGTATCTTGTAGTTGGCAAAGAGCGAATAATTAATGCGCGTGACGGCTTTCTCAGCCCATGTCCGTTTGCATTCGATGATGCTGTCAAGCGGAAACAGATCGCGGTTGACTAATGGATTTGACGTGAGGGCAATCGGCCGCAAAGGGTCACGGACGCCAACAAGCTGCCGATGAATAAATGTCATCGTGGCGGCTAGGTAGATGGGCGTATAGACGCCGATGTTGAGTGGGGGGGGATTCATGACGAACTTATTCTTGTTGGCGTGCTAAGTCCCTGCGCAAACGTAATCGCGTCTCTCTACCTCTGGTAGAAATGTTGGAAAACAGTTGATTGGGGACTTACTTATCATATTTTGACATCTGATTTCTAGTGCGATTTCCTGATCGTGACTACGGGTTCGTCAGGCGTTTCTGATAGCCAGTTTAACCCTATGCTGACTTAGCTGAATAATCTTTTGGGTGCGAACGCGCCAGCTATATTGTGTGACATCGGCCGCCGCTTGCTGGGCGAGTTGATAGCATTGGTCTGGGTTTGTTGCGGCTTGTCTGATCGCATTTGTCCACGCGGCGGCGTTGTCAGGTGGGCAGAAAAGGGCGTTTGACTCGTTGAGCACCTCACGCAAAACGGGCAGGTCGCTGGTGATGATAGTGCGCCGCATCGCCATATACTCGAACATTTTCATGGGACTCATCCAGTTGGCTGTGTTGACTGCCTGCCCTTTGGCGGCGCTGCTGATCGAAACGTTTTGCTGGTAAGGCATCAGCAAAATGTCACAGGCGGAGAGATAATCGGGCAGCGTTGCGTTGGCGATGAAGCCTGTAAACGTGACGTTGCTGACGCCCATTTCGGCCGATTGTACCCGCCGTTTTTCCACATCTTGAGGATGCCCGCCCATCATCAAAAAATGACACTGTGGCAACTGTTGCGCCGCTTCCAAAATGAGGCCGATCCCGCGTCCCGGGTAGAGATGCCCCGCATACCCAACGGTAAACTGCTCGGACAGTTTGCGTTGCTGTCGCGCTTGGCTGGGCTTGGGCAGATTGGCAAAACGTGCCAAATCGACGCCATCGGGCAGCACAAAAATTTGTTCGGCCGTTAACCACGTAAACTGCTCAAGCAGCGCTTGTTTGAGGCTTTCGCTGATGACGACGAGGCCGCACAAGCCACGTGCGCCAGCGATTTGGCGCAGGTAGGCGATCGTTTTTGGCTTGCTGGGTAGATGGTGCAGTTCGAGAAAGGTCGGCTTGCCAAAGCGGGCTGACCAGAGGGCGGCGGCGACGTGACGGGTAAAAATCAAATCGGCCGAACGCGCCAGCCACAGCGCCCGCAGATAAAAATCATGACCGCGCAACGCTGGACGCAGCTTGAGACGGTGCAGGGGGAAGGGTGTTTCGATGCCGTAATGATGCCAGAAGTTTGTTTCGGCCGAATCGACATGCAGCCCAATCAGTGTCGCCGCATGCCCTTCCTGCGTCATCGCCTGACACATTTTCATCACGTGGATGCTGTTGGCGGTGCGTGACGGGATGCCTGAGGCGGAAATGTAGGCGATTTTCATGAGCGGGTTCTGAGCCACTGCTCTAACACCAGCAGGCTCCACAGACGACTGCCGCCATAGCTGGCATCAATTTTATCAACGGGGTTGGGCGCAAGAATGCCTTTGGCGACGGCAGCCCCATTGTTTAGAAAGTCGCGAACCCAGCCGCGTTCGTCATTTAGCCAGCGCGTGTAGGGGGCGCTGAACCCTTTTTTCGGCCGATACAAAATTTCGTTCGACAGCTTATCCTTGACCGCCCGTTTGAGCAGCCCTTTTAATTCCTGCTGCGGCACGCGCACATTTGCTTGCAGACGCATCACCGACTCGATCAACACATGATCGAGCAGCGGCGGACGCACTTCCAACCCAACCGCCATGCTGGCGCGATCAACTTTGGTCAGGATGTCGCCCACTAAGTAGGTTTGCATTTCGAGGTGCTGAATGCGCGTGATCGGGTCTAAATCCTCTCGCCAATGCTGGCGCAAGTAGTCAAAATCGTCTGTCCGCTTAAACTGGCGTTGCCACTGTGGGCTGAGCAGATTATGTTTTTCGAGCGGCAGAAAGACTGATTTGTGCCAACCGTACCGCTCTAATTCGTTGCGGGTCAGCTTTTGCAAACGCTGTTGCCAGCGGACTTTGCCCGCCAGCAGGGGCAGCGCCCGATTTAACTGGGTCGGCAGACGGATACCTTTGTGTTTGAGCCAGCTATCAAACCAGCGATAGCCCCAAAATAGCTCATCACCGCCGTCGCCCGAAATGGCGACCGTTGCCGACTGGCGCGTTTGTTGTGACAAGAAAAAGGTTGGCACGGCGGAACCATCGGCAAAAGGTTCATCGTACATCGTGACAACGCGCGGCAGCATCGTTTGCACATCGCCCGCGCCAACAGTGTACTCGGTGTGAACCGTGTCGTACTGCTGGGCGACCTGACGGGCGTATTCGATTTCGCTGTGGGCGGCAACGTCAAAGCCGATGCTGAACGTGTGGATTTTTTCGGCCGAAACAGCACTCGTATACGCCGTCATCGCGCTCGAATCAACCCCACCGCTCAGAAAAACACCCAGCGGCACATCGCTAATCAGATGCAGTTTGACCGCCTCTTTGAGCTGTTCGTCAAGCTGTTCAATCGCCTCGGGCAGCGACACGCTACGAGCTTCAACGGCAGGTAGCTCCCAATAACGTCGAATCGTAATCTGTTGCCGCTCATAAACGAGCAGATGCGCAGCGGGCAGCTTGTGAATGCTTTGATAGATTGTTTTGGGCGCGGGAATGTAGCCATAGGTCAAATATTCCCAAATGGCGCTGCGGTTGACGCTCGTTGAGACGCGATCGGCCGCTAAAATCCCTTTTAACTCCGAAGCGAACAGCAGATTGTTGTCTTCCCACGCATAATGCAGCGGCTTGATACCTAGACGGTCGCGCACAAGCAGCAGACGCGGTTCGGCCTCGCGTCGGTCGTAGATCGCATAGGCAAACATGCCGCGCAGCCGCTGAACATGTTCATCGCCCCATTCTTCATAGGCGTGCAGGATAACTTCGGTGTCGGTGTTGGAACGGAAATTATGCCCGGCCGCCTGTAGTTCAGTGCGTAGCGCCTGAAAGTTGTAGATTTCCCCGTTGAACGTAATCCAGACGTCGCCCGTTTCGTTGGGCATTGGGTTATGCCCAGCGGGGGAGAGATCGATGATGGCGAGCCGTCGCTGCCCGATCGCGACGCCGTGATCGGACCAGTGGCGTCCACCGCTGTCGTCGGGGCCACGGTGCGCGATGGCGGTGGTCATGCGCTCGATGGTGGAGGGGGTAATTTCGGCCGAAACAAAGCCTGCAATCCCGCACATTAGCGCTTGATTCCTCGCACGGTGACTGTTCCAGGGTGTTTAATCAGTGGATACAGCGGGTTTTTGCT
>JBMZDF010000240.1:0-8930 GCA_049614105.1 Promineifilaceae bacterium (SeqCode) | reverse complement strand
GATTCCCTAGCTCTGGTGGGATCGGGCCACTCAACTGATTGTCGCCAAGGTGGAAGTTGACCAATTCAGACAGGTTACCTAATGTAACCGGGATCAAACCGCTCAATTTATTATGGCCAAGGTGGAAATAGGTTACTTTAGAGAGATTACCTAGTTCTGCTGGAATCGAACCGCTCAATTCATTGATGAAAAGTATAAGGTGTGTCAATTGTGACAGATTACCTAATGCAGTCGGGATTGAACCACTCAATTGATTCTCACCAAGATGTAGATAGACCAATTGAGACAGATTGCCTAGCTCAGCAGGGATTGGGCCGCTCAATTCATTGGTGTAAAGAACAAGGTGCGTCAATCGAGACAGATTGCCTAGTTCCGCTGGAATCGGACCGCTCAATTTATTGTTACCAAGATGTACTTGAAGCAATTGAGACAGATTGCCTAACTCGGCTGGGATCTGTCCAGTCAATTGATTAGTGTGAAGAACGAGAAGGGCCAATTGTGAAAGATTACCTAGCTCTGGTGGGATCGTGCCACTCAACTGATTGTTACCAAGATATAGATGGACCAATTGAGACAGATTGCCTAACTCGGCTGGGATCGGGCCACTCAATTGATTAGTATCAAGATCGAGAGCAAATAATTGAGGAAGGTTACCTAGTTCTGATGGAATCGGACCGCTCAATTGATTTTGGGGAAGAAGCAAGTCAACCAACTCAGAAAGATTACCTAGCTCTGGTGGGATCGTGCCGCTCAACTGATTGGCACCAAGGTGGAAGTTGACCAATTTAGAAAGGTTACCTAGTTCTGGTGGGATCGAACCGCTCAATTTATTGTGGCCAAGGTGGAAATAGGTTACTTTAGAGAGGTTACCTAGTTCTGGTGGGATCGGACCGCTCAATTCATTGATGAAAAGCATAAGCTCAGTCAATTGAGACAGATTACCTAACTCGGCTGGGATCGTGCCACTCAATCGATTCACACCAAGATGTAGATAGACCAATTGGGACAGATTGCCTAACTCAGCTGGGATTGAGCCGCTCAATTCATTAGTGTAAAGAGCAAGGTGTGTCAGTTTAGACAAATTGCCTAATGTAGCTGGGATCGAACCACTCAATTGATTGGCGTAAAGAAAAAGGTGAGTCAATTGAGACAGATTGCCTAGTTCCGCTGGAATCGGACCGCTTAATTGATTAGTAGTGAGGCCTACCTGATTAACATGTCCACCAGAACAAACTATCCCATACCAATTACAGGGTGTTGATGTTTCGAGCCAGTTGGTGCGGTTAGTCCAATTGCCGCCGTTCGTTTGAACATACAATGCAACAAGCGCCTCGCATTCAGTTACAGGGATTTCTACCACAATGCCGCATGAGAAGGCTTGTAAGTTGCCAGCGAGCAGTACGTCATCATTTGCCAACGTTATATCTGCGTTCCCTTGAAGAATATCGGGCGAAGCAGTAATCTCATTGATCTGCTGACGCAGATCTGTTGCAGAGTTGACCATAATATCGAATAGCTCAGCATAGGTCCCCCTTTCCGTCAGATACATATCGTGATCTCGGAGTTGCAACATCGGCCCAAATACGTCGTTAACCCCTTCAGTATTGGTCATCGACACCGTTTGGGTCATCTCAATGTTGCTAACATCGTGCGTGTTTGGCAAACTCACGGGCATAGTATTTCTATGACCGTGTGCAAACAAGCCATCATGGTAAGCAGGGCTGCCGATACGGCGCAGTTGCATATGAGGGCTATCCCATGCGGGGATGCTCACATTGTCGAGCATCCCCATGATGGTTGCGAATTCAGGTTCCATCATGCGGGGTGTGAGGGGAGGGGGTTCGGCCGAAACAAGCCGCGAACCACCCAAAACAAATAATATAACAATAAACAACATACCAAGTAAAACAGTTATTCTCGAACGAATCATCCAAACCTCCAAATTGACACGAGTCAGCAGCGCCCACGCAACAAGCATGGACATTTAGCCATTCTTTGACAGCTATCAATCGCCGTTTACAATTGCACGCTAACTCGATTTACTATGAACCACTGATAATCAAGGCTGCACACACAGACAAGACCTGCTCCTATCAGGCCATTTTGTGAGAGTGTCTAGAATGTATAGATAACTTAGGCATTATGCACCCTGAGCTTATTGAGAGGTCTTTGACAAGCAAAGTACTAGTTTCAATAAGCCTAGCAAATATTTTCTCGTTCTTTTGGGCAAGTCCTAAGTTGTTATCAGTTAACAAATAATAACAAAGTCAAGTAGGTAATTCCTACTGTAAAAGTCTAGGTTTTCTAGGAGAAATAGGCCGTTTTTTAATACGGTTGGGGCAATTATGGGGCAATTTACGCCGTCACATATTCGTACCGCGTTGAAACACCTTCATCGCGATGACAATCGCGCTTTGGCAAATTCAAATTTGCAGCATTCAAACTGGCACAAGTTGTGTCAGTTAGAGGGGGAGCCAGACAATGAGCAGAGCCGCTGTTTACAAATCAAAACGTTGCTCCACTGGATGATTGAGCAACTAGCCCCCAATGAGATCGTTTCGACCGCCAAACAAACGATGTACCGCTCGCTTCTAACCCAGCGGTTTATCGAAGGTCGGTCTATCACCAAGTTAATCGAGCAACAAGCGATTGCCCGCGCAACAATTCACGCTCGCGTCAAGCGGGCGCTTAACGCATGTGTTGCATTGTTAGACGAGCCGCTGGACAACCCGTTGCGGCAAGCTGCATGTCACACGATTCGCGCACGCATTCGGTATCAGACGGCAACCTCTGAGGAGCAAAGGGCGCTTCGGCAACTATCCATTTATCGGGAGGCAATCGCTGCGGGTAATCTACGTCATGTGCCATTGAGTGTGATCGCCTCGCTTAGACAGCGTCATTTGATTCTGGGGCAGGCGCAGATTCGCATTCATCCGCAGCTTCGGGCGTTTGTTTTGGCGGCTGTTTCGGCCGAAGAGCACCAACAGTGGCACGATCATGCGGCGACTATGTTGCAACGACAAGGGAATATTTGGCGGGCGCACGCTCACTTGTTCAATAATAAACGCTACTCAAAATCGACTGATTTGCTGCTCAAGTATGAATCGCAGCTACTCCAATTTGCATCTCTCAACCAACTTCTCAACACAATCAACGTCTATCAACCAAAGATGTTGACGCCAGCAAAATGGTCGCAGCTTCAACTGCTTGCAGCCCGTTACGCCCATCGCGCTCAAGGCCAACAGCTTGCCCTTGACCATTTACAAGCGGCAAACCCCAACAGCCCAACCTTTCGGGCGTTTACCGAATTACATATGGCGATTGTTAACCGTGACAGCAATCGCCAGCAATCCCTTGCTCATTTTGACGCCTGTATCGCTCAAACGGCCCAAATTACGAATGCATTTAGAGCGTCTATTCTCACAGAGGCACACCTTCGGCGGGCGTGGCTTTATCTGAACGACCCCATCATATTTGATAATGTAGAGGCTGATCTTGCAGCGGCCACTAAACTGATCGAACGTAATCAGTTTACAAGTCACCTGCTTATTTTGCTGCATAATACAAAAGGAAGATATTATGGAAAGACAAAGCAATTCAATCGAGCGTTTGCCTGTTATGAAGCGGGTTTAAAGTTGGCAAATGAGATTAACCACATCCCGCTCAAACTATCCCTCTCGCACAATATAGGGTCGGTGCAAACGCAGCAAAAGCGTAGTTCCTTGCGCTATCTTTTAGAAGGTCGGGCGCTTGCTGACTCAATCGACGATCAATTCATGGTCGCCCATTTTGAGAAGTTGATGGGTGCTTACTACTTTCATCTTGAGGCGTATCATTTATCGGCCGAACATAACAAAAACGCCTACCGTCTATTTCTCAAAATTAATAATCAGCGTTCTTTAGCATTCACCTGTTTTGACCTAGCAGAGGCGCTAATTATGGATGGGAAGTTCCAAGAGGCAAAACGCTATTTTGACCACGCACAGAAGTTCGCCTACGAACATGCCTTTGTTGCACTAAGCAATAGCTGCAAAAGTTTATCCCAGCAATATCCCGAACTAAAAGTCATCCTCAATACGCGACAGTGGCAAATGCTCAAATTTGCCCGCTTGCACCAAGCGATCACCTATAAAACATTCCAAGCAAGCCACAAGGCCAGCAGCACCTCGTTTCAACGCGACGCGAAAACGTTAATCCAACATGGCATCTTGAAAAAGGTTGGGAGGGGTCGAACGACACAGTATCAACTGGGGTAAGTAGAGAATTTGGGGGAAATAGAGAATTTTGAATGTTGAAATAGAGACGTTCTGTTTCGATTTAGTCGTGTTTTGCTCCTTACTGGAACTCTGTTAACAAGGGAAAATGGTCAGATATATTCAGATCGCCTGCTAGCAGTTCGCAGCTTCGCAAGCGCATCCGCATCAGTTTATCTGCCAGCACGTAATCCATACGGCTCACGGGGTGTCCGTGACGGGTAAAGGTGTAGCCTGCCTCATTGGGATGCACGTCACGGTAGCAGTCTGCGTAGCCCCCGCGCAACAGGCGCGGCAGTGAGATGCGTAGAAATTTATAGCGTTGTCGCTGCAATGTTTTCCGATCCTGCGGGCGCATAAAACGCAAGATTGTTTTGACATCGACGGGATCGCCTTGTCCATAGGTGTTGAGGTCGCCCATGATTAAGCTTGTTTGTGCCTTTTCGCGCTTGGCGGCGCTCAGCAGCGCGTTGGCGGCAAGAAAACGGAATAGCTCAAAGTGCCAGTATGGATTCGGCCGAAAATGGACGTTAAACACCGTCAGCGGATTCACCCCATCAGGCCGCACGTCGAGCGTCGTTGCCAACGCCGCTTGCGTCAGCGGCTTACGATTGTAAATCTGCCAACGCAAAATCGGATAACGCGACAGCGTCGCCACATGCCGATCCCCACTTCCCCGCGCCCAAACGTGCGTCATCCCCAAACGCTGCGCCAATTCAATCACCGTTGACTCATGATCCGCTTCGTTCAGCGTGATCACGTCCGCCTGCGCCGCCGCCAGCACGGCATAAAGCCGATCCAGCTTTTCAGGTTGACCAAACGCAATGTTCCAAGTTAAAGCTTTCATAAAAGAGGGCCTTGCCGTAAACGACAAGGCCATTTGATCTCAAGGACGCTTAAGCGTCCTTCTATCTAACTGACACCTCGTTCACGAGGCGTCCACTAACCACCTAACAACTTTACCAACAGTCCAAGCCCCGCACCGCCACCATAGCTGGGCAGCGTGCCTTCGGTCGTTCGCACCAAACCGCGCACAGGCTGACGGTAGCTAGACAGCCCAAGAACCGCGCCCAATGTGCCAACAACTCTGCCAAAATCGGCCGTCACGCCCTCACCACTTGCCAGCGCAAGCCCCAACGGCGCAAGCCCCGCCCATTTGCGAGCAGGTCGCGGGCCAAGCTGAATTGCCAAATCACCAAAAATACGATTCGCTAGCGACACATGATGAACGTGCGCCTCGGCAGGAGGTGCATCAATTTTGCCGATTAGATCCCCATTGTTGTCGCGCAAGCTGTAAACCCACGCGCCGACAACGGAAGCCAGCAGCGCCGTTCGCAATTTACCAGACTCAACTTGCAACGCTGCACCCACTAGCGGCACAAGAAAATCAAGCCCAAACCCGCGATATTCTTCTACCGCGAGCTGATAAGGCACACCCGTTGTTGCCGTTGCCAGCGCAATCGCACCCGCTTCGTTATAGGCATTTGCAGACAGCCAAGCGAATAATGACCCTTCTTGGGCGCTTGTCAAAGCGGCCACAGGCGCAAGTGACGTCACAGCAAGGCCGATCAATTTAGGTGCAAATGAGGTCGCCATCGGAGCCGCATCTTGATCACCGTGACTGTGCGAATGCCCGCCGCCGCCGTGTGCATGAACATGTTCAACCCCATCGTGACCGTGATGATGTCCGTGGTCACCGTCGCCGTGCGAATGTGGCTTGGGTGTCAGTGCGCCGCTGGCTTCGACATAGGGCAATGCCGCCGCGCCCATGCTGGCAAGCGTCACGAGCGGCACGGCAAGTTGTTCAGGTAGGTTGAGCGATTGGCTGATTGCGGCTGAGCCGATGCCCGCAGCCATGACGCCAGCGAGTGCCAATTCGGCCGAATTCACATCCAGCGCAGCCTTCTGCGCCGACAAAATATCTTTTGTAACCGTATACCCCGCATCCTCCAGCGCATGCTTGAGGAAATGAACATAGTGCAGCCCTTCCAGCGGCTCTGTCGCGTGCAGCAAACGGAAAAAGTTGAGGTAACAAAAACGCACGCCGCGCTCATCTGCAAAATGCACCCACTGATGGGCGGCCGAATGGTAATCCATGCCCATCATCTCATCACTGGTGAAACGATGACCCAACACAACGTTGGGCAAACGCCCTTTGGCGATAAACCAGTCGCCGCGTTGATGGCGCGTTTCAGCAAAATAGACCATCGACAGTCCATAGTTGCCCATGTGGCGCAGCGTGTCGTTGATCTGCATCTCGTGTCCCAGCACCCAATCACCATCAAACGCAACGAGGTCTGCGACGTGTCCGGCCGAATGCAGCGTGTGATCGATGAGGCCAGGATCAGGCCAATCGTAGCTAATCGGGCGCGGCACAACCGCTAAACCGAGCGACTGGATATGACGGGCGTGTGCTTCGTCAAAGCTGAGCGGCAGGTTGGCAACGGCGGGGATGCTGCCGCCAAAGGCAATCGTCGTTTCGTCCACGACCCTTGCCGTGAGGTGCGGCAGTCGATAGTTGATATCGTCAACCGTTCGGGCGACAAATTCGGCCGAACCCCCATACAAATAGTTCCAATGCCCCACCTGTGGCGCATCGGTGCAAGGAGTCGCAGGCGCTTGCGGCGTCAAAATCCCCTGCGCCATCATGCGCCCAATCGTGCGCTCTGGCAGCGAAATATGCGTCGCGCCGTTGTTGACCAACCTAACAATCAGATCATCAAACGCAATGCCAGCACGAATCGCCGCTGTGTCAATATCATCATAGTCAACGCAAATCGCAACGCGCCGATTGTTCATTTCCCAACGGTGGCGGCGCTGTAAAACGCCCACGCTGGCAATTGTGCCAATCGCGGTTGTGGCAAGGGATAAAATTTGGGAGAGCTTCATAGGGAAAAGTGAATGATGAATAATGAATGATGAACAAGAGAAACAGGTATCCGCCAGTCTCTTATTCCTTCATTCAAACTTCTTCATTCTTCATTTATCTTCAAATTTCTTGTTTTGCTTTTTGCCCCAGCAACATGCGCCCCGTGTCTGTCTTGGTGACATCGACAAGGGTGCGCCACACTTGCCAGCGGCTGTTGAGATCAGAAGCCCAGAGGGCGGTTGCGGCTCGATCTTGATAGCCGCGCTGGATGCGATCGCTGAGCGTTTGGACTGGTTTTTGCTGGCTGCGCTTGAGTATGTCGCGGAGACCAAGCTGGGCGATATGTTCTTGCAAACGTGGCGGGGTTGCCTCGCGTAATTGGGTGAGTGTTTCGGCCGAAACGGGCGCATCCAACAGCTTTTTCGACAGCGTCAACGCCGCCAGTGCGAAAGGAGCCGCCTGACGTTCAACCGCCCGCACCACAAAATCATCCCAATCAACACCACCCGCCTGCGCAACCGTCAAACTATCGGTGAACTGCACCAACGAGGGCGCACCTTCAATCAAATGAAAACAGAAATGGACGCAAACGTGCAGCAATAAATCGGTTCGGCACAAAACACGCGCTTGATGTGCGCCAAACTGTGCAAGTTCGGCGCGTTCGCGCACCTGTGGTGTGATGTCAACTTTTAACCCATACCACGATTCTTCGAGCGAGCGATGCGGCTCGATCATGCGATCGTTGCCAGCAGATAAATAGGGATTGGGGGTGTTGTCTGTGCCACTGTCACGCTTGAAGGTGCTGGTGTGTTTGGTGACCCCTGCGCCCGTTTCGGCCGATTTGTGTTTGCCACCATAGCCTAAGTCGCGCAACATGCGTTCAGCATCTGCCAACTTTTTCGGCCGAAACAGCAAATCAATATCATTCATCGGGCGCAGCGCAGGATCGGCATACACATGCGCCGCCAAATGAGCGCCCTTAAGCACAATCGGCTCCAACCCATAGCTGGGTGCAGCCTCAAGCACGCTATTTAGCTGTTGATAAATATTGGCGGCGCGTTTTGTCTGCGCCGAGTGGGTCACTTTTAGCTTAGCGAAGGCGCGTGCGGGGATCTCAATTTCCCATGCGGCCAAGCGATGATACAGTTGTGGGGCTAATCCCAACACAATCGCTCGAATTGCTAGATCGTTCCAGTTGATTGCGCGGTCTTGGAACGTTTGGTGCCAATTTTCGGCCGAATTGCTCGGTCGCAAAGCATCGAGGATTGTTTGGACTGTCAGTTCAGAAGTCGTAGCCATGCCAAATTGCCAAAGAAAGACGCGCTACACAACGCATTTTAAGGTTTAGTCAAGTCAACAAACGAACCATCAAGGTGAATCAAGCACCGTCGCCAAGCTGACAACAGAGCAAATTCACAGATTAGTTGATAGGTTAAGTGAGAGACCTAACGATTGATGTAATCTCAAAATTAGATGCGGGACAATTTACCACACGCAATGAGGCAGTCTGGCACAAACCTGCTATCTAATTTTACGGTTGATTTTTAGTGAGAGCTGAAGGTAACTTGTGAAAGTTCTTCGTGCTTTGTGATTTCTGGTTTTTCGTACATAAAGTTTCTCCTATAAATAGGTGATGGTTACGCGGATTAACCGCTTGGCACAATTGCTCGCGCAAAACGCGTCTAAACGACGTATCCAATCAACATTGACGAGTTAAACAGGGCCTGCACCCTCAAATTGTCAAAAGTGACGGTTTAGTGAGAGCTGAAGGTAACTTGTGAAAGTTCTTCGTGCTTTGTGATTTCTGG
>JBMZDF010000239.1:0-9007 GCA_049614105.1 Promineifilaceae bacterium (SeqCode) | reverse complement strand
ATTGGATTTGTGCGTCAGCAAGCGTGAACGTTGCCTGCGGCTCTGGTGACGGGCTGAGTTGAACGTTGGTTGTTCCTAAATGTTGTTTGGTGACAGTTTCGGCCGAATAGTTGATCTGAAACAGGTCAACCGACTTGCGCTCAAGTGCTTCCCAACCGCCAAATTCGTTGATCGCATCAAAATAATAATCCCACTCAGGCAATGTGGCGGGGTCGTTGATAAACTGCATCGGGCGGGTGGTTGGGTACAAACCGCTGGCGATGCGATGGGCTGGAATATAGTTCGGCCGAAACATCGCCCCCTCATGCCCCACCGCAAACTGTAACCGCGCATTCGCCGCCCATTCAAGCAGATTGACAAAGACAACCGCATCACTTGACGACGCTTGCGTTGTCGTCTCCTCAACCACATGCCAAAACCCCTCGCCAAGCACGCGATGCGTATTGAGCGTGTCGCGAATGAACAGCCCGTTGGCGACAACCGCCGCCAACGAGACAAGCCCCACCAAGGGACGCGCCCAGCGTTGCCGCCAGCCATCGACGAGAAGTTGTGACCAAAACAGCGCTGCCCCCACGCTGGCAACCATCAGCAGACGTGCGCCGTCAATCACATATTGAAAGTTGAGGAACCCAACGGCCAAAACAGATCCACCCGCAAACCAGACAAGCCCCAGCGCATAAAGTGGATGCCAGCGCTTTGCAAGCAGCAAAATGAGCAGCAGCGCCACCGCGCCAAGCGCCCAGACCGTATATAAATCGTTCCCGCCAGCTCGTACAATTCGGCCGCCAAGCCAACTAATCGGGAAAATAAATCCTTGTAAATAGTAGGTGCTATTTTGCCATAGCGTTTCCAAACCGTTTAATGCAACCGCGCTGCGCGAATTGCTGGGGATGGCCGACGTGATCAGGAGGTTGCACACGCTAGGAATGAGCCAAACACCTGCATGGATAAAGTGTGAGGGTGTCCAATGAGTGGGGCGTTGCGTCGTGGGGGTTATTAACGCGAGCAAGGCGACCAATGCGCCGCCAATCAGACCGTTTTCATGTGCAAAGGGTGCAAAAAATAGACAGACAACGGTGAGGATGGCCCAGCGTCGTTGTCTGCTAGTTTGGTAATGAAGATAGCTTAAAAGTGCCGCAAGCAGCAGAAAGGTGGTGATTAAATGATAGACGGCATCGACCCACGGCACGGCCTGATAGCTAAAGGGAAAGAGGATAAACAGGGTTGCGGCGAGGATGGCGCGGGGGTGTTTTTCGGCCGAATTCAACCTCCCAGCAATCAAACCAACCAAAAATCCATTGAGCGCGTGCAATATCAGATTGAACGCATGATGGGCAAACGCGCTTGCCCCAAACAGACGCCCCACGAGCCGCAGTGCTGAAACGCCGAGCGGCCTGAAATAGGGGAAGCCACCTGGCGAGCGCCAAATTGTGCCGAAGCTGTTTTCCATTGCAAACGGAACATGATCGAGGTCGTCAAAAAAATAGGGCAGCCACAACGCTTCCGGATAGAGGAGCAAAACAAGGAGAATGCAACCGACCAAAAGCGATGTGATTTCGGCGGTGGCTGATAGGTTAGATAATCGCTTCAGTGAGGGCATCAAGCGTTAATTCCGAACGGCGTCACTTGTTTTATATCTCTTGTTTGCTGGCTTGTTCAAGCAGGCGTTTGTTGTACTGTGCCAAACGCTCCAGAATTTGCACCAAACGTACGCGCAGGACGTTGATTGGCAAGTCAGACGTGAGCCAAATGGCTGTTTTGCTGACGCGCTGACTGTCGCCTAAAAACTTTTGCAACCCCCAGCGATCGACTTTCTCCAGATTCATTTTGATGCGAACCTGTTTGCCTTCGGTGAATATGCTGGTGATGCCAGCACGTGCGGCAAATATTTTAACGCGCAACTGGTAAAGTAGGTTTGAAACGGGGTCGGGCAGTTGCCCAAAGCGTTCAGCTAGCTCGTTCGATGCTTCGCCGATCTCATCTAGCTCATCCATTGAGGCGAGGCGACGATAGAGGCGGAGGCGTAGCTGTGCGTCGGGGATGTAGCCGGTGGGGATGTAGGCTGCCATCGGAAGGTCGATTGAGATCGAGTCGGGAATTTCGGCCGAAATTTTAACCCCAGCCTTCGCCGACCGCCGCGCCCGCACCGCCCGCGACAACATGCGTGTGTACAGGTCAAAACCGACGCTTGAAATATGCCCGCTTTGCCCGTCGCCCAACAACTCACCCGCCCCGCGAATCTCCAAATCACGCATCGCGATTGAGTAACCAGACCCTAGCTCTTGATGTTCATCCAGCGTTTCGAGCCGCGCCCGTGCTTCTGGCGTCAGCGCCTGCCAACTTGAATGGAAAAAATAAGCATAAGCGCGACGTGTGCTGCGTCCAACGCGCCCGCGCAATTGGTACAGTTGAGACAGTCCAAAATTTTGCGCTTTGTCAACAATCAAGGTGTTGGCGTTTTGAATATCAAGCCCGCTTTCGATGATGGTCGTACAAACCAGAATATCAATCTCATGTGCCGAAAATTGCTGCATCACTTTTTCAAGCTGATGCTCCGTTAGCTGACCATGCCCAATACCAACCCGCGCATTGGGCACAAGCACCGAGATCAGTTGTGCGGCTGCGCTAATCGTTTGGACATGGTTATGGACAAAGAAAACCTGACCGTTGCGATCCATCTCGCGGGTAATGGCACGTTTGACCAGTGCTTCGTTTGCCTCCCCGACATAGGTTTGCACAGGCAAACGTTCCTGCGGCGGCGTTGTGATGGTGCTGATGTCGCGTAATCCAGACAGCCCCATGTAAAGCGTGCGGGGAATCGGTGTGGCGGTCAACGTCAAAACGTCAACCTCCGTTCGCAACTGCTTGAGCTTTTCTTTATGCGACACGCCAAAACGCTGCTCCTCATCAATAATCAGCAGCCCTAAATCTTTGAAGCCAATATCCTTGGACAACAGACGATGTGTGCCGATCACAATGTCAACGCTACCCTCGCGCATCCCTTTAATACGTGCATTTGCTTCTTTTGAGGTTTGGAAGCGTGAAAGTAAGCCGACCTCAATCGGGAATGTGCTGCTGAGGCGTTCGTTAAACGTGTTGTAATGTTGCTGCGCCAAAACGGTTGTCGGAACGAGAATCGCGACCTGTTTGCCATCCATTACCGCCTTAAACGCGGCTCGCAGTGCAACCTCTGTTTTGCCAAACCCCACATCCCCGCAAATCAACCGATCCATCGGGTATGGTTTTTCCATGTCCCCTTTGACTTCCACGATCGCTTTTAGCTGGTCATCCGTTTCCTGATGGGGGAAGCTGGCCTCAAGTTCATATTGCCACGGCAAATCGGCCGCAAAAGCGTGTCCTGGAATCGCCTCGCGCCGTGCGTACAGGTCAAGCAGTTCATCCGCCATGTCGTTGACCGCTTTTTGGGCGTTTGCCTTGGCAACTTTCCAGCGTTTCTCGCCAACGCGGGTAAGCGTCGGCGTGCTGGATTCGCCACCGATCCATTTGCTCAGGCGATCCGCATGGTGAATTGGGATAAACAGCAGATCGTTGTTCGCATAGCTGATTTGCAGATATTCGCGCATCGTGCCGCCGATGGTGCGGGCCGCCATGCCTTGAAATCGGCCGATGCCATACTCAATGTGGACAATATGATCGCCAGGCTCAAAGTCTGCGAAATAGTTTTCAGGCGCAACCGCTTTTTGTGTGCGTCGTCGCTGTGCCGTGCGGGCCTGCGCAGGGCGATTCCAGCCAAAAATTTCGGCATCGGTGATGAGCTGTAGCTGCACCTTTCCGTCTGAATTTTCCAGCACAAACCCTTCATTCAACGTGCCTGTGACAAAGGTCAGCGAGCCATGTTTGGGAAGCTGTAGGATGGTTGAAATCGGCCGATATATGCCAGATCGCGCGTTTTGCGTCTTCGTTGCCCAGTTGTCGCCGCTCCCTTTCTGTGCATGTGATTTCCACAAGTCAGCCAACCGCTGCGCCTGACGACTAACCACCACTGTGCGTTGCTCTAAATCTTGCATGCGCTGGAGTTGGGTTAGGAATGGGCGTTCCTGACCGCCGTGCCGTGCGCCCACGGTGAGCAAATCGGCTAGTTCTAAGGGGGCATCCTCTGAGGTTGTCTGCGGATCCTCCACCAACTCACCAAGCACGAACGATCGGCTGCTCATCAAGCTGGCCGCGAGGTCGTCCCAATTGTGCAGCGGCGATGGGAATGTGTCGGGCAGATTGGGCTGTTGTTCGCGTAGCTGTGCCGCCCGTCCCTGTAAATCGCGCACGCCTGCCGCCAGTTCTGCCCAATCATCAATCACAATGGACGTATCAGACGGCATGTAGTCGATTAACGATGCGCCGCGTGGGAACAGAAGGGGCAAATAGTATTCGATGTGGGCAAACGGTTTGCCCTTGAGCAATTCGTCGATGTCGTCTTGCCACGCGGGAAAGTCGTCTTCTTTGGGGGGGGCATCGGCCGATAATCGCTTGCCAACCTTGATCGCCAGCTTCGGCAGCGCCTCCCGCGCAGGTGGCACAACAATACGCTGCACGTCTCCCGCAACGGAACGCTGGGTTGTCGGATCAAAATAGCGCAGCGTGTCCACTTCGTCGCCAAACAGCTCAATCCGCACGGGATAGGGGGCTGAGGGGGCGAAAATGTCGATGATGCCGCCACGTTGGCTAAATTGGCAGACGTTCTCGACAAGGGTAACGCGCTCATAGCCAATCTCTTCCCACGAGCTGAGCGTCTTTTCAATGTCAATAATTTGACCAAGCTTGAGGATTTTTAGCGTAGTGAGCAGCGCCCGTTTGGGCAGCGTTTTGTGCAGCAGGGCACGCGCCGACGTAATAATCAGCGGCGATTTTTTTTGCGCTGGCAGCAACGGATGCTGTCCCGCCATCAGCCGCGTGAGCACCATCATGCGTGCGAGGCGCGTTTCGTCGCTCCAAGGGGCGCGTTCGTAAGGTAGCGGAGTTGGCTCTGGAAAACGCAGGATGCTTGTGTCAGGCGGCAACCATGTTTCAAGCGCTTCTTGCCACAGGCCTGTTGCTTCGGTGCTGCCAACAACAAGCAACGTGGGGCTTTGGCGCTGTTGGTGTAGTTTGGCGAGGAGGGGGGCGCGGGCGGCGCGTAGGAGGTGGAGCGGGGTCAGTTCGGCCGAATTGCCACCCTCCACAACCTGATCAACCAAATCTATGCCGTTGAACACGTCTAACAGGCCAGATAAATTCATAGGTTTATGCTTCTGCTAAATTTTTGTTGTGGCGCGACATTGCTAAATCAACACCATCGCTTAGGAACGTTTCAACTGCTCGTGCCGCCTCATCTAACATCAGATCGACGGTAATCGCTTCATCTTTATGGAAATCTTGAAGCACGTAGGCGTGAACGGGCATTTTGCCCGGCGGCCGACCGACGCCAAGCCGCATACGAGGGAAGTCTTGGCCGAGATGTTGGATGATGGAGCGCATGCCGTTGTGTCCTGCCGCGCCCCCTTTCGGCCGAAGTCGAATCGTCCCAAACGGCAGATCAAGTTCGTCGTAAATTACCAGCACGTTTTCAGGCGGAATATCATAATAGGCTGCCAATGGCCCAATTGAGTCGCCGCTGCTGTTCATGAACGTCTGCGGCATGGCGAGAATGACACGCCGCTCATTCATCATCAGCTTGCCCACAACCGCCTGCTTTTCCTTACGATCGGAACTGACGCCGTGTATAGAGGCGAAACGGTTGATTGCCATAAAGCCAATGTTGTGACGTGTCCCGCGATATTTACGCCCCGGATTGCCGAGACCCACAATTAAAAATTTTTCTCCAGCCATTAAAGCCCAGTTGTCATTATTCGCCGCTGCCGTTTGTGAAAACGAGGCAGACGTTGAATTATTATCTAGAAAGAGTTGCTTAAACCATGCAAACATGCAATCAAGAATTCTACCAAACGAACCTTAGAAAAGCGTTCATTTAGCAGAATGACAACTATGTCAATTATCTAGTGCTTAATCTTAGAAAAGCACCCTCCCCTAGCCCTTCCCTTCGGGAGGGGGATCGGTTCCTCCCCCGAGGGGGAGGTTAGGTGGGGGTTCTTCTAGAACGCTGCTATACAGTTTATAGACTAGATGAAATAAGTTTCCATAGCCAGCGAATTCCTGCGCGAATCAGCATGTAGGCGGCGATGGCACCGAAAATGTAGAAGGGCCACAGTAGTCCATCGCGGAACGATTGGCCGAACTGACTGAAATCATATTCAGCCACTTCCTCAACCAGCGTGATCGCGTCCTCTGGCTCGACATCCTGAATGATGCCGCTAAATCCTTGCCCTTCCGTTGTGGCAACCACTGTTGGGGATGGGAAGGGGGTCAGCGTGGGCAGAACGGACGGCTGCTGAAGTGTCGGTTGAGATTCGAGCGTCGGCACAAGCGTCGGCGCTTCACGGGTGACAAGCGGGGTAGGTGTGGGGATGTCCGTGGGCAGCGGGGTCGCTGTTGGGACAAAAATTACCGTTGGGGTGACAAATACAGACGGGGTGACAAATACAGATGACGTTGCAACCACAACGGGCGTAACCGTTGGAACATTGGTCGGTGGTGGCGGTGGAACTGTGGGAACATTTGTTGGTGGGGGCGGAATCGGCGTTGTGGTTGGCGGCTGAACCACTTGTGCGTTGGCGATGCTGATATTGGTGACAAAATATTCGTCATAGTTGAAATCTTGCCGCACGACGCGCAAACGTAGCTGATACTGTCCATCTGGAAAAACGGGCGCATTGACATTTTGCCCAACCGTTGTATCCCAAACGGCAAGCGTTCCATTGATGACAGGCTGATTGCCGTCTGCAAACACGATCCATCCAGAATCGCTGTCTGCCTCGCGCAAGAAAGCTAACTCGTAACGCAAGAAATTTGGATCATCGGCCGTCCCGCTGACCAAAATCACACCATTGATGATTTGGCTCGGCGTGGGGCTGGAGATTCCGGGGTTTTGTGCAAAAACGGTACGGTGCGAGGTTAGAATTGCCAATAAAAGCAAGGCAATTAACCAGAGACGACTTGTGGATAGATGATTGCAGGTCATAGAATGACGTCAGTCTAACATAATTTTAGTTTAAGGTTGGCGAACCTTCACCTAGATTTTACCCGTTTAGTGTGCAATTTGGGCTTGAGAATTTCGGCCGAATGGGTAACGCTTAGGAAACAAGCGAAGTGGCAAGATAATGTTGTCAAATATCGGTGTAAATTTAATCGTTTCCGCCTCGGTTGAATTAGGACCAAAGCAGCAAGCCATTTGGCGCATGAAGGCGTGTTAGTGCTGTGTGATAATGATTTTGGCGGGTTTATCCGTTGATTGGTTTGAAAGATTGATTTTGGAGAAACTTCTTATGCAGAAGCGACTAATTATTTTATTCTGTTTGGTTTGGCTTGTGGTTGCATGTGGTGGCCCGCAGGCGGTTGAGCCGATTCCGCTACAAACTGAAGCCTCAGAACCGCTTGTTTTGGACGCGAACGACCTAATAGACAATGTATCAACAGAAGATACGGCTTCTTCAGAGGACACGTCTGCTGAGACAGAGGACGCACAGGTTGAGGCGACCGACGTAGAGGCTGAGGTTGTGGATAGTTCGGCCGAAACCGACAGCGCAGCGACCGAAACCAATGACGATACAGCAACCTATCGCGGCGTGCAGGTCGGGTTTACCGAAGAAGGACATCCCTACATGGGGAACCCCGATGCGGTTGTTCTGATCGAAGAGTTCTCTGATTTTCAATGCCCCTTCTGCGCTCGTTTTCATAGCGATGCGCTGGCGCAACTGATTGACAATGAGCTGGCGAGTGGGGATGCCCTGTTTATATTCCGCGACTTCCCACTGTCGATTCATGCACAAGCGCCTGCGGCTGCGAACGCGGCACGTTGCGCAGGTGAGCAAGGCCCCATCGCCTATTGGCAGATGCATGACAAGCTGTTTGAGACGCTTGGCGAGTGGGGTAGCCCTAATGCCGTTAACCTGTTTGCAGGGTATGCGGGTGAGTTGGGGTTAGATTCGGCCGAATTCAGCGCATGTCTTGCCGAAGAACGGTATGCAGAGGCCATTCAAGCCGACTTTGACGATGGGGCCGCACGCGGCATTCGCGGTACACCAGGATTCATCGTCAACGGGCAAGCTCTGTCAGGCGCACAGCCTTACCAAGTGTTTAGCCAAGCCATTGCACGCGGTGCGGCTGGCGAGCCAGTGGTTGAAAATGCGGCCCCTGCCAATCCTGATGATATTCAAGTGCCAGAACCAGTCCCCGTTGAATTCTCCGACAACGTGGCGGGAGCGCAGGGCGACCCTGATGCGCCTGTTGTGTTGATCGAGTTCACAGATTATCAATGCCCTTTCTGTGCGCGTCACTCGTTGCAAACGATGCCTTCGATTGTGAGCGAATATATTGACTCTGGCCGAATTTACTATGTTCAGAAGGATCTGCCGCTGGATCAGCTGCACCCTTTTGCGCGTGAAGCGGCCGTCGCGGCTCGCTGTGCGGGTGAGTTTGAGAAGTATTGGGAGATGCACGATATTTTGTTTGCACAGCAGAGCTATTGGGCTGAGAGTGCGGATCGTAGCGCGACCTTTGCAGAATTTGCCGAGGCGTTTGGGATTGATTCGGCCGAATATTTAACCTGTCTCGCCAGCGGAAAATATGACACCCTTATCGAAGAAAATGTCCAAGAGGCGCTAGAATTGGGCATTAGCGGCACACCCTTCTTTATCGTTAACGGCTTCCCTGTTGTCAACGGCGCACAGCCCTTTGACGTATTTAAGCAGGTGATTGAACTGGCTGAAAACGATGAGCTGGTCGACGCGATTATGGATGCGCAACGTCGCCAGATCGCGGCCCAACAGCAGCAACAGCAGGCACCTATTACATTGTATCAACAACAGGAAATGGATGTAGTGATACAGCAGCGGTAACAGTAACAGTAAACCCAACACCAGCATTAACAATTACAGATCCAGCAGCAGTATGTGAT
>JBMZDF010000238.1:0-9011 GCA_049614105.1 Promineifilaceae bacterium (SeqCode) | reverse complement strand
AGTTGCGACCGTGTCTAATCAATGTGGCATTTAGCTACCCCACATGCGAAACTACTTGTCAATTAAGCACAACCTGTTGTATGGGGCAATGGTGATTAAGTCCTGAGAGGGTCGCCTTTGTGTCTGTCGAGCAACTTGACCGAAATAGACTTGTTTTATTCGGCCGAAAGCATGGTGTAAAGCTGGGCAATCCTATCTAATCGCCCACTTGGGTTGGCACAAGGCACAACATAATTTATAGTGACAAATATATTCGTTCGAGTCAACCAAAAACTCCGCAAAATGATACTTTGAGGTTTAAGATGTTATAAGGGGCGCCATGGACTTGTCGGGATTTCTTATCAACCCTACTGTATTAAATTCGCTGGCACAAACAATTACAGGGTTAACAGTCGCCTATGTACTGCTGTTTTATAGCCGCAGAACGGCGTTATTTTGGCCTGCAACATTTACAACCGCAATGGCAGGTATTTATGGCCTGTTTGGATTTTTAGAGCTGGGGTTCGGTGTAACAGAACCTTGGCTGTCAATCATCGGCCGGATAAGACTTGTTTCTGCGCTGTGGTTTACGGCCGCTTTGATTATTAGTGCGCAGGTTTTTCCAAAACCGTCAGCAGAGCTGCGTCATGAAGCGTATCTTTCTATCCGTATTGGCATTGGGTTCAATTCGATAGCGTCTGTTTATGTGCTCTTTTTTGTCTCATCAGGATCAGGCGTCATAGCGATCTGGATAAGCTTAATTCTACAGCTTGTTTTTCTCGCTCTGATTGTGGGTCGGCGCAGAATGTTCGAGAAACGGGCTGAGTTGCGTTCGCTTGTGCTCTCTGATGGTTCAACCCAAAGAGGCGAACTGCTATCCATTGCGATGCAGGATCTGCTTTTCGCAATCACTTTATTTGGGGTGATTAATGCCTACTTACTTTACTGGATCATGACACATAACCTGTTTCTTGTTGATTCAATTATTGTCTCGTTGGGAACCACCTTATTTGCTCTAACTATTAGCTGGATTTATATGCGACACGCAAGCGAGACGATGCAGGTCATGGGAATCATGATTGTTGTCATTGTGTGCCTCGCCATGATTATTCTCAGTGGAATTGGCATCTGGCTAGGGGAACTGCTTGAAACGTCGTATCGGATGGCCCCGCAGGTGATGGGAAAAGCTGAGTATATTGACTTTCATTTGCGGCCTTTGGCGTGGATGATGTTGGGCGCGATGCTGTTGATTATGTTTGTTGGCCCGCTTTTGCTGCGCAATGTGATTCTGCGCCCGTTCAAGACCCTGCTAAACGGGGTGCAGTCGGTTAAGGAGGGTAAGTTTGACGAACGGATTCCTTATTATCACGATGATGAGGTCGGCTTTTTGACGCTGGCTTTTAACGAGATGGTGGCATCGATTCAACTGTCTCAAATGGCTCTACACGATGCAAACGTAAATCTTGAAAAACGGGTGCAAGATCGAACAGAGGCGCTGCTCAAAACGAAAAATGAGGCGGAGTTTGCCAATCAAGCTAAAAGTCGCTTTTTAGCCAACATGAGTCACGAACTACGGACGCCGCTTAACGCCATTCTAGGTTATACACAAATATTTCGACAGCAGGCCCCAACCCCGTCGATGCTCGAAACAGTTGAAGAAAGCGGCCAACATTTGCTCGCACTGATTGACGATTTGCTTGATCTCGCTCGAATTGATGCGGACAAATTGAGCTTGAACCCCGCAACGGTCTACTTCCCCGATATGCTGCAAACAATCGCTAGGATGATGCAGATGCGGGCTGAACAGAAAGGGGTGGCGTTTGAAACAAAAATGGCGCGAACGTTGCCCCATTACGCGATTGCGGATGAAAAGCGGTTGCGCCAAATTATCCTGAACCTGCTCGACAACGCGATTAAATTTACAAATCAGGGCAGCGTGCAGTTAAAAGTTGATGTGATTGAGCAATTTGGCCAAACGGCGACCGTCCGAATTACGGTTCAGGACACAGGGGTTGGCATTTCACCTAACGAGTTGAGCATGATTCAGGTTCCGTTTTACCGAACCGAATCGGCCGAAAAACAGACCACAGGCGCAGGGCTAGGGCTGGCGCTGACCCAACGCTTATTGCAACTGATGGATAGCGAACTGTATATTGAGAGTTTTGAAAATAAGGGAACCCGCTGCACCTTTGATCTGACCCTCATGTTGTCGATGGAAGACGTTACTTATCGTAATCGGCCGATAATCAGCGCCGTCAAAGACGTGCATCCCCACATTTTGCTAGTTGACGATCAACAGGCAAATCGCGTGTTTTTGCGTGATTTGCTGGAGCCGCTTGGGTTTATCATCTCAGAAGCCCACACAGGCTTAGACGTGCTAACGCGCCAAGATTTAACATCGATCGATTTGATTATCACCGATTTAGTGATGCCCGAAGTCGACGGGTTTAGACTGCTGCAAGAAATTCGCACAAGGGCGCAATTTACGCACACGCCGATTATCGCATCATCAGCGTCCTATTTAGAATGTCAGCCACAGGAAATATTGGCGGATGCATTTTTGTTGAAACCGTTCAGATTAGAGCAACTGTTAGATTTGATTCAAAGTTTGCTCAAAATTGAATGGATTCAGTCTCAAGCTGTCAAAAAGCACAGGCTGCCGCTCGTTCTTCCTTCGATACAGGAGTTGGATTCGTTGCGCGATCATGTCAAGGTGGGAGATGTGGTGGCGGCGGAGGCGTGTATTGAGTTATTTTCGGCCGAATATCCCACCTTCCACGCACACGTTTCCTCGCTGCTGCACCGCATGCAGCTACGTGAGCTGCGCGAATGGCTTGCCGCCATCGAGCTTACGCCAAATTAATCTGAAATCAGAGAGTCGGCTTGAGACACAGGTTGCAACAAACGGCGACCCTTCCTATACTTTTCGCGTATGAGCAGTTATCGATTATGAGAAAGCCCGTAAAACCCATTTTTTCAAATTGAGGATATAAGGGCTTCTTGGTTTTACTAAAGCGAAACAAATGCTTTAGCCTTGGGTAGCTCACGGAGTTAGAATGGTACGACGGATAACAATTGGCGATGTTGCGGAGGCGGCCGGTGTGTCGAAGCAGACAGTATCGCGGGCGGTCAATAATAAAGGGGAGATCAGCACGGCAACCAAGGAACGCATCATGGCGGTTGTGCGTAAGTTGGGGTATCGGCCGAATCGCCTAGCTCAGGCAATGAACACCCAGCGCAGCCACATGGTTGGCTTGATTATCCCAGACATCACCAACCCGTTTTTCCCCGAAGTGGCGCGTGGTGTGCAGGACGCGGCGCTTGCTAGTGACTACACTTCGATTATTAGCAACACAGATGAGGATGGCGTTCGTGAGCTTGAGGCGTTGGAACAACTGGCGGCGCAGGGGGCGGATGGCATCATTGCGTTTTCGCATCGTGCGTCTGATGCGGCGTTGAAGCGGTTTGCTGACTCTTTTCGGCCGATTATTCTCGTCAACCGCATCTGCGAACACCCCAACATCACATCACTCATTGTTGACAATCTCAAAGGGGCGCAGCTTGCGGTCGCGCACTTTATTCGACGTGGGCATCAACACATCGGCATGTTGACCAACGCTGATTTTGCCCCTCACGAAGTTCGACGTGTGCAAGGGTATCAGCAAGCGTTGATTGAGCAGGGTTTGACAGCAAGCGCCGAGTGTCTGATTGGGGCAGAAGCTTCTTTATCGGGCGGCTACGTGGCCACGACACAACTCCTAACCGATCATCCCCAGACGACCGCCATTTTTTGTTATAATGATTTGATGGCTTTTGGCGCAATTCGTGCCGTTCAGAACGTAGGCAAACGGGTTCCGCATGACATTGCGGTGATCGGGTTCGATAACATTCAACTGACGGCGATGACCACACCGTCGCTTTCTTCTGTGCATGTGGACAAATACCATATGGGGCAGCTTGCGTTTCAGCGTGCCCTTGATATGTTGCTCGATCCACAGGCCACAAATCAGCAGATTGGCATGGATGTTGAATTGATTTTGCGGGAATCTACGCGATCATGAGCCTGTTTCTTGACAGAATTGGGGTTTTTCTGCAAAATCCCGTTACCGTTACCGTTACCGTTAACGGAAACTATCCTGTTTCATTCAAATATGGGTGAAATACGCATCATCAACAGAGTGTGAAGCAATCGTTGGTTCTTACAGCGTTGTTTTCCCTGCGACGGCCGAAGGGACACAGAACGCGTTTGAGGTTTACAGCGAGCGTGGGTTGGATGTGTCAGCATTCACTAACCAAGCGACAAAAGCAGGCGGTACATTCCTGTTCCCTGTAACTGACAATGCATCGGAAGTTGGCGGCATCATGGTTGAAGCACTTGACGCAATTTACTTGGGTCAAGCGCCGGCGGCCGATATTTTGCCAGCCGCTAACGATGCGGTTAAAGTCGCAGGCTCGCTCAGATATAACTCACCAAATTTTCTGATGCAACCACACACGTTTTCTCAGGGTCGTGTAGCTGTAGTGAGAGGTGGATGGGGTCGAGGTTGAGGCCAGTTCGGCCGAATTCACCACCCAACCCCACTACGCCACCCAATTTACCCGTATTAGAAAATCAACTTTGTTTGGGAGCAAGCCTGCTAGTCGATTTACGTCAGCCAGGGTCACAAAACCCGTTTGCTATCGGCGCAGTTGTAACGCTACAGACATCAATCGGTGACCTGACTCGCGATGTTCGTGTGAACAGCGGCTATTTATCGGGCGATGCTGCCCAACTGCATTTCGGCTTTCTTGAAGATAGCAACCTAGAAAAACTAATAATTAATTGGCCTGATGGTCAGATAACAACTATTTCAAATTTAGAAACAAATCAAACGCTAACCGTCGAACGACAATAGCAAAGCATAGAACACGGATCGCACGGACGCACACGGATTTTTCTTATCAGTGTTGCCTCACATCAGTGTTATAAATTGAAAGAGGACCCGACATGCCTAAGATTTCATTTATCGGTGCTGGCAGTACTGTATTTGCAAAAAATCTGATGGGGGACATCCTAAGTTTCCCCGAACTCGCTAATTCGACTATTTCGTTACATGATATTGATGCCGATCGTCTCCGTACGTCTGAGATTGTTGCGCATAAAGTCGCTGAAGCAACGGGTTCTAACCCAACAATTGAATCAACACTTGACCGCCGCGCTTCGCTAGACGGGGCTGATTATGCGATCTGTATGATTCAGGTGGCCGGTTATGAGCCTGGAACAACGATCGATTTTGATATTCCCAAAAAATATGGATTGCGCCAAACGATAGCAGACACGCTTGGTATCGGCGGCATTATGCGCTCTTTGCGCACCATCCCCGTTTTGCTCGACATGTGCCGTGATATGGAGGAACTTTGCCCAGACGTACAGTTCCTCAACTATGTCAACCCAATGGTGATGAATTGCTGGGCAATTGACCGCGCAACCAGTATCAAAACGGTTGGCCTCTGCCACAGCGTGCCGCATACAGCAAATAATTTGGCTGACGATATGGGAATTCCACGTGAGGAATTAAACTATTTGGTCGCTGGCATCAACCACATGGCGTTTTATCTGAAGCTGGAACATGAGGGCAAAGACATGTATCCGCGTTTGCGCGAGACGATGGCCCAGTTTGAACAGTCTGGCAACTGGCCGAAACGTGACCCTGGCGGCATGGTTGACCACGTTCGTTATGAAATGTTTAAACGATTAGGTTACTTTGTGACAGAATCAAGCGAACATTTTAGCGAGTATGTGCCGTGGTTTATTAAACCTAACCAGCCTCAACTTATTGAGGAGTTTGAGATTCCGCTTGATGAATATATTAAGCGTTGCAAGAACCAAATTGCTGACTGGGATTCCATGCGTGCGTCGATGGAAGACAGCAGCAAGCCGCTTGAGATTGGCCCAAGCGTTGAATATGGTTCGCACATCATCCACGCGATGGAAACGGGTCAGCCGAAGCTGATCTATGGCAACGTGCCAAATCACGGCATTATTGACAACCTGCCGGCGGGTGTGCCTGTTGAAGTGCCTTGCCTCGTTGATAGAAATGGCATTCAGCCCACAAAAATCGGCGCGATTCCACCACATCTCGCTGCGTTGATGCAGACAAACGTCAATGTTCAGTCATTAACCGTCGAAGCGGCGCTCACACAGAAGCGCGAACACATTTATCATGCGGCGATGCTTGACCCACACACGGCGGCGCAGCTAACGCTTGACGAGATTTGGAGCATGACGGATGAGCTAATCGAAGCACATGGCGACTGGCTGCCTGAATATCATTAGTTTGGGGATTGGCCGTTAGTTTGTAGAGGGTGACATCGTTTGTTGCCCTTTCAGTAGAGCAAGGGTTCGCTTCATTTGGAGCGAACTTTTTTATTTTTCGAGCACCCAAACTTGATAATGCATCTGATTTGTGGCGTAGAGCGATTCGAGCGCGAGGCCGCCTACATAGATTTGCAAGAGGTGCTGCTGCTTGGGGGGTAGGACGTTGATGAGGTAATTTGCTGCGGTGAGCAGTCGTGTGGGCCAGCGTTTGGCGTGGACATAGGGGGTGAAGTTGTGCTGGGCGAGGGGTGTGAGTTCGGCCGAAACAACCCCCTCACGATAATCCACCTCCCGATAAACCCGCGCCAACCCCCACGCCTTTTGCAGCAAATCACGCAGTTTGTTCTGCGGCGAAACCGCATCAACCAACATTTCCTCAACCAAAACCAAACGCCCATTCGGTTTTAACGCCTTGGATAAATTGTCGATCGATCGCGTGAGATCTGCACTGTGCGCCAGCGCCTCCACCGTGATAATCAGGTCAAATTGTGCGTCAAGTGGCTCGTCATAGCTCTGTTGATGAAAGTGGATTCGATCTTGAACGCCTAGCCGCACAGCCGCATTGCGGGCCGTATCAACTTGTGAGCTGCTTAGGGTGATGCCTACGCCTGATCCGCCGTCGGCCAACAGATCGAACAGCGTGCCGCCGACGCCACAGCCTGCGTCGAGCAGGTGGGTTTCGGCCGAAATCGCCAATTCACGTTTCAGCCAATCATTAATATCCGCAATGCCTCGCGCACGCCACGCCGCTGGAAAACGCAGTTTCTTATGAACCGTCAGCTTCCCATCCGCTTGCCCTTCAAACCCTAGCAGCCGATCGTAAAGTTCCGCAACCTTCGCATCATAAGATGATTGCATCTGCATCCTAAAGCACGCTTAAGCATGCTTCCCTATCCGCGTGGTGTTTCAGCGCCGCGCTTTTTCCGCAACAAAAAGATGAGTTCATCCGCATAGCGAACGGGCCGCAGTCCCGGCCGAACTCGATACGGGTTACGCTGTACCAACCCCAAAGACACCGCCTGCGGCCAGCGCACCATTGGCCACTGGTCAGGCAACACCTTTTCAATCACAAAGCCGTGTTGGTCAAACAACGCCGCCCATTCCTCTAAATTTTTTGCCCCCTGATGGCTATTTTTGTTCTGCATGCCAAAACGCTTCATGAAAAGCTGCCAAAACAGCGTTTGACTGTTGCGCACAAGAAAACAAAAACGTGCGTCAGGCCGCGTCACACGCTGCATTTCGGCAAACACACGCGGTAAATTAATCATGCGCTCTAGCGACCCCAAGCAGGTAATCGCATCCATGCTGCCGTCTTCAAAAGGTAGATGCTCCGAGTTGGCAACTTCAATTTTGGCCTGCGGCACATATTCGCGTGCCATGCCAACCGCTGTGTCTGACAGATCGATGCCATAAGCGTTTGCGCCTACCTTGATCGACTGTTCCAACATTAGCCCTAATCCACAAGCGACATCTAGGGCGGATTCGCCTTTTTTTAGTTTCAATAACCTTGGATAGACTTTATAAGCCGCTGGCGGGCGTAAATAACGAAATCCTTTGGTTCGATACGTTTCATTAAACCAAGCGCGAATAGTGGCCTGTTCATCTGATTGCGATTCAAAATATGATTGTTCAAACATAGCGACGATGGGTTGCCTTGTAATCTAAATAGGATTGACCAAATTTCCACGCGAGAAAATCTTCCTCTAGCAGAATGCGAAAGTGAATGTTGGCGACGTAGAGTAAAAAACCGATCGCCATTTCCCAAGTTGGGTACAGTAACCATAACCCTGCAAAACAGACGTACATGCCAACCTGCAAGGGGTTGCGTGAATGGTCAAACAGCCCGCGCGTTTTTAGCTCGAAGCTGTCGTCTGTCTGCCGATTGTTTTGTCGAATGCGCCATGCTGAATAGAGCGAAATGGCGCGTCCAGCGGTCGCAAGGATAACACCGCTTGTGATGGTGAACGGTGAGATTGCCCACATTGGGTGCAGATATTCGGCCGAAACAGGCCACAATGCCTGCACCAGCGGCAACAAATACACAATCACGCTCAACGCAGTTGGCAGCAACAGCGCCACCGTTTTCAGCGGCGTTGACCACTGCCGCACGTGCAACAACCTACTCCCCGCCACGTCATACCCGTCCTCAGTCGAAAAAAGCTGCACCGTTGACGCAATGCTCGGAACGGGGATGCCCCATATTTCATAGGCCAAAGAGAGAAAAACGATGATGGTGAACAGTTGGATGAAAAACATGCGGCGTTATGGTGTTGCGAGGTTGTGTAACTTAGCCACCCCGCTTAAATCATTTCTGATTGACAAACTAGCTCAATCAGCCGTCCGTAAATTCCAACGCTCTCGACTAACTCATCCACCCCAATCGACTCGCGGGTTGTGTGCGCAAGCGTGATTGTGCCTGCACCCAATACGATAAGTTCAAATTTGTGGTTGAGCTTTAGCCCGTCCGTCCCGTAGGGAACGGTCTCAGGTGCTTTGCCGCCCGTGGCGATGCTTGCCGCTTTGATCAACGGTGATTCTTTGTCGGTGTAGAGCGGTTGGTGCTGGCGCGTTTCTGTTTCTAATCCGTAGTGCGCTGCACGTGCTTCGATGTGTGCGATGATGTCCTCCGCCCGACTGTTGGGCATGTAGCGGAAGCCCAACATGCAGTGGCACT
>JBMZDF010000237.1:0-9018 GCA_049614105.1 Promineifilaceae bacterium (SeqCode) | reverse complement strand
GCTGACGCACAAATCCAATTACTCGCCTCTGAGCCATCCCAATCAGACGATGTACTCCATCTCAATCTGTATTGGCAAGCAACTGGCTCGCCTGCCCCGCAGCATAAAGTGTTTGTCCACGTGGTTGATCAGACGGGGCAACTCGTCGCACAATCTGACGGGTTGCCGCTGAACGGCCTCTACCCTTGGGATCGTTGGCCTGCTCAGAGCATTGTGCTAGACCATCGAACGTTTGACGCTGCGGGTGATGTGCAATTGTTGATCGGCATTTATGATGGGTTGACAGGCGAACGCTGGCAGGGCGTTGCTCAGAATGGTGACCCGTTGCCTGACAATGCTTTGCGTTTAACCCCTTAAACTAGCACAAAATCATTGCGATGGATGACCGCATTGCCGTAGCTGTAGCCTAGTTTGGTGCTGATTTCGGCCGATTGACAACCCGCGATCGTTTTAAGCGCCGAACTTGAATAGCGTGTCATGCCGCGACCGATCCGTTTTCCCGCACCATCAAGCACGTCCAGCGTATGACCCCGATGGAATTCGCCCGTGATGGCGCTGATGCCAGCAGGCAACAAGCTGCGTCCTTGCTCACGCAATGCCCGCACTGCGCCAGCATCAATAATAATCTCGCCAGCGGCACGCGACCCGTCCAAAAGCCATTGTTTGCGTTGCAGCATGGGCGTTTTTGAAGGCAGGAAGCATGTACCAAGCTGCTCACCGTTTGCCAAGCGACAAATTACGTTTGGTAAAAATCCGTGGGCGATGTTGACCGTGATGCCTGCACGGGTTGCTTTTTCGGCCGATTCCAGCTTCGTCGCCATGCCGCCTGTCCCTAACCCCGTTACGCTATCACCTGCAATTTCATACAGCGCGGCGTCAATCGTCTCTACTTCCCGAATCAGCTCCGCCGCTGGATTAAAGCGCGGGTCGGCCGTGAACAGCCCTTCCTGATCGGTCAGCAAAATCAGCAGATCGGCTTCTGCGATAATAGACACAAAGGCGGACAAATTATCATTGTCTCCAACGCGAATCTCATCGTTGGCAACAGAATCATTTTCATTAATAATCGGAATAACGCCATGTTTGACCAACGCTTGCAGCGTCTCACGAGCGTTTAGATAGCGATTGCGGCTTTCAAAATCACCACGGGTCAACAGAATCTGGCCCGTTTGGATATTGTAAATCTCAAAAAATGCGCCCCACATCTGCATCAATCGCCCTTGGCCCACGGCAGACAACATTTGTTTGTTGATCAACGTTTTTGGCAGATCGGGATAATTTAGCTGTTCGCGCCCAACGGCCTGTGCGCCAGAGGAGCAAATAATTACCTCATGCCCAAGTTCGCGCACGGCGGCACATTGGCGGGCGATTTCAACCATTTGCGGCCGATTTAGCTGTGGGGTTCCACGTGTTAGGACACTGGTTCCAAGTTTAACTACAATTCGTTTCGTCATAGACAGTAAGGGTATTCACGGTGAGGACAAAATCGTCTAATTCTTCAGAGTGCCTCAATTTTAATTGGAGCCAAGTATATCCACGGGCGCAAATTTATTCACACGGCAATCTGCCGATGTCATTCGTCGCAGGTTCACCTATAATCGCCTGACTTCACTATCACATTATCTGTTTCGCGAGGGTTTTCATGTATATCTCACCCAACTTAGCAAAAGAACTTAAACAAGCTGGACTTCAATGGACGCCATCACTCCACGATTTTTTCATGGTTCCAGAGACTGCACTCGATGATCGTGTCTTTGTCATCGCGGACATGATGGCTCAATATGAAATTCTGCGTGGCGATCCAGCGATCACCTTTAACGGCGCGGTTGAGTGGGCGCTCGATTACGTGTTGACCTATGACGCTATTTGGATGCTCACGGAAGGACAAACACGCACCAAACTCCAGCAGGCGCTAGGCGAAAATGCGCAGTTCATCCTGCGTCTGACGCAAACTCATTATGAATGTGAGCTAGCATTATCAGAGGCACCGCTCGTGTTTAGTGCGGCAACGGCGGCCGATGCATATGGGCAGGCGTTGCTGGCGTTATTGCGCCAAGCTGCAACTTAATTTGGAGTGTGTTTCAAATGGGTTGGTAACAACAACGTAGACTGAGCCTGTCGAAGTCGTAGCAGCCTGTCGAAGTCGTAGCAGCCTGTCGAAGTCGTAGCAACCTGTCGAAGTCGTAGTAGTTTGTCGAAGTCGTAGCAGCCTGTCGCTCAGGCTTCGACACGCTCAGCCACCGCTCTTTACTCAAATGAGACATACTTCTTAATTTGTTGGCAACAGTTCGTTTTTGTCTTGGATCGGCGGCAGGTCGGCAACCACAGGGTTATTTTCAAGGTTTGAGGCTTGGGCGAATTTTTCGGCCGAAACAGCACCCTTCAAATTAGCCAAAATATCAATCACTTGCGTTCGCACACGCCCCTCCGTGTAAGTACGAGACAGAACATAAGTTGCTAAGCTAATCGCTGTCGCCTCGTCTTTGAGAAGCATATAGGCTTCAGCCTGCACGCTTAAACATTCCATCAGCAAACGTAGGTTCTGATTCGCCTGCACCTCCTTTACCATTTGATTAAGCATTACCAACCCTTCATCTATTTGGTTTAATCTTATCATGGCATGTGCAACGCCAAGCTTTGTAATATGAATCAGAAAATCTCTGCCGCTGTGTTCAAATTCAGCCAGCCACGCTTTATTCAGCTTGAGCGCATAAGCATATTGGCCCTGATCCATCGCCAGCTCAGCTAAATTCGTCATGATCCACCCTTTCCATGCTCGCAACTTAACTTTTTCTACAAACGCCAGTTGCTCCTTTAACACAGCCTCACCTAGCTCAAACTCTTGTAGACAACAGTACAAAACCCCCCTCTTAATTTGTTGCCCTAGCTCACCAAGCGCATCCCCTAACTGCCTCAAATAAGCAATGTTCCGATCAAGCTGCACCATCGATTCCTTATATCGGCCCTGACGATAGTTATTCTGTGCCTGTATCGTATCAATATAAAATTGCGTTTGTAATACATCTCCACGCTTTGTATCCTGCTGATGCTTGAGCATTTTTTGGAGCGCTTCAACAATTAATTCTGCTTCATCATACGCGCCATAAGTACAATATCGACCACCCAAAATGCTATAGGCATAAGCCAAGGATGGAGAATTGGTTTCCTGAAGCAATGCAATTGATTCCTTGAGCATGCCAATGCAATATGCCTGCTGCCGCACCTGACTGTAAGGTTCGGCCGCCAAGCTCAATACCAACCCTTTTGCTTCCTTTTGGGAAGATGTATCCAATAAACGCAGCGTCCCCTTATCAATTGCGTGTGTCATCTGCTCAAATAAAGCGGTCGCCTCTTTAGAACGATGGAAGAAAAAGCAGAAAGATGACCATGCAAACAAAGCGTCCTTATAACAGGCGGCGGGTTTGTGGAGCATAAAGTGCCACGCTCTTTGAATATTGTCACCTTCAATTAGTAATCTTTTGAGCGCAGGGGCAGGATCACGGCTATGCAGAATTGGCTTATTTTCGACAAGCAAGCCTGTATAAAATGTAGCATGCTGACGTTCCACCAAATTAAACTCATCTGGGTTCATTTGGAGCTTTTCAACGCCAAACTGTCTCAAAACTTCTGAAATTCGATACCGTCCCTTTTGCGGACGTTTTATCAATGACTTGTCTACCAGCGACACAAGCGAGAGCAAAGACGCAGAAGCAACTGCATTTGCAGCCTCCTGATCAAACCCACCGCGAAAAATTGACAAACGAACAAACACGCGACGCTCGTTCTCAGCCAGCAACTGCCAAGAATGTTCAAACACCGTTCGCATGCTGTGGTGACGCAACCCTGCATCACGTTGTGAGCGCGTCAATAGCTCGTAATTATTGTCTAGCTCACGGGCAATCTCATCAGGTGTCAGCATCCGCACCCAAGCAGCGGCCAGCTCAATCGCAAGCGGCATTCCGTCGACCATGCGGCAAATAGTCGCAATCGTCGTTCCGTTTGTGGCCGTTAGTTCAAAATCGTGCCGCGCCTGTTTTGCACGCTCGACAAACAATTGCGTTGCGGCATACTCTGCATAGGTAGACGCCTCCGTTGTCTGCTCGTTTGAGTGTAATAATCCTTCTAGCTCATAGGCCCACTCGGCTGGCAAACTTAGTCGTTCGCGTGAGGTGGCTAAAACTTTGACATTGGCAGCCCGCTTCAAGATTTCCGTGACCAAGTGAGCATGTGACAATAAATGCTCAAAATTGTCCATCAACAGCAGGATTTGCTTGTTTTGGAACCAATTCAAAAGCTGTACCTGCGGGGGAACGGTCCCTTCGATAAGACAGCCAACGACCTGAGCAATTGCAATAACGATTCGCTCGGCCGTGTCAATGGGGGCTAAATCAACAAAAAAGACGCCGTCTGGGAACTGTTGCAAAAGCCGACAGCCAATCTTGAGGGAAAGGGTTGTTTTCCCAACCCCGCCAGGCCCCACAATCGTCAACAGGCGACAAGCTGGATGCAGGAGTTGTGTTTCGATAGCGGGGAGAGAATTTTTTCGGCCGAAAAAGCTCAACAACGGCGCAGGCAAATTAGTCGGAACCGCAGCTAACTCAGTCGCAACAGAGGCAGGTTCTAGCGCCCCCTCGCGAATCGCCTCATGCAGTTCAGTCGTCTGTGCCTCTGGCTCAATCCCTAGCTCATTTAACAGAATCGTTTGACAAGCGGCAAATTGTGCCAGCGCGTCTTGTCGTCTGCCAGAGGCAACCAGCAGGCGCATCATGGCGCGGTGCGCTTTTTCTAGCAGGGGTTCACTCAACAGCCATTGTTTGGCATACCGTATGGCGTGTTCGTACTGATCTCGATCTCGATAAACGTTGATAACTCGGGCGAATAGCTGGGACCGTTCGTGGCGCAGGGCTTCTGTTTGTGCGGTTTGCCATTGATCAAATTCGGCCGAATCGCTCAGCGAAAACCCCGCCATAAAATCACCGCGATATAAATTCAGCGCCGTTTCCAAATCGGGCAACTGTACCGACCCGTCTACATGCGAAAGATACACGCGCCGAAACTGTATCACGTCAACAGTCAAGTCCTGCACACAAACGCCCTTGCGATCGGCCTGAATCATATTTTCAGGCAGCACTTTTTTCAAACGCCACAGCGCTTGCCTTAGATAGTTTGCGGCCGATTTTCTTTCAAAATCGGGCCACAGCAGCGTGGCTAGCGCCTCTCTTGTATGCCATTCATTCGTGACGCTCAAGTACGCCAGCAAGGCCAGCCCTTTACGTGACGGCAAAATTGTTTCTTGATCCGAAAAATCAATTGATGGTGCTCCTAAAAGTTTAAGCATAACTCGCGACCACAACCTCTCAAATTAACCCTTTCTATACAGATACCCTCGCCAAATCAAACGCAAACAATGCGCTTATCATAATCAAGCGTTTAAGCTTCCTACGTCGCCAACTAGCATCCAGCTAAAGGCTATTTCTATCGTAAACAATGAGCCAACCTGTATAAATACACTTATGTCAACAAGCGCAACGCAACCTGTCTCAAGAAACTGATTGTTCAACAATGTGGCTACTTTTTATCAGACAAAACTTGAAAACGGCATACTTACGCGAATAATGCGTCACATAAGTATTCAAATCGATGCATGCCGACGCATTATAATTGAAAAAAGACGAGAGAACAGACGGATCAGCAGACGATTAACAGACGTTATAAATCCGTAAGGCTTATATGCTGGTTTGCGCCATCGCAAAAAACAGATCAGCAGCCCTCGATTATGTGGTCTGTGGAGAACTTTTCTTGGCAGAGAATAGGCCGTGGAGCAGTGGAACGAAAGGTGTACTGACTCACTCCTACGCTCCGCATGGGAGTGTCTTTGCTTGCCGCTATGCGCTGCGGAGAACCCTTCGTTGGTAGAAGATAGGCCACGGAAAGACAGGGAAAATTGGTGGCCCAGTTGAGGTTACAGTCACAACATAGGCTTAATACATGCCTATCGTTGAAAAATAGCAGCAACAATTTGATGATCTGAGGTAATATAGTTGCCATCGCAACCGTTTGATCGACATTAGTCGATAGCTTTTCTACGATAGTTGACACGCGCAGTGCGATATAATTCAAAAGTTAAACTAATGTCGCATCAAAATTTGATTTTAGTTTACTTTGCAATCTTGATACCCCTTTTATGAAAAACATAATGGTTACAGGCGGCGCTGGATTCATTGGATCCAACTTCGTCATCCACATGCTGAATACCTACCCAGAATACAATATCATCGCGTATGATGCGATGACGTATGCTGGCAATATGGACAACCTATTAGAGGTGTCTGACGAGCCCCGCTTCCAATTTGTAAAAGGGGATATTTGCAGTGCTACGTCAGTCAATCAAGCCATCGAGCAGCACGAAATTGATACGATCGTCAATTTCGCGGCCGAGACACATGTTGATCGGTCGATTCTTGATCCAGATGCCTTTTTGCGAACCAACTTTAACGGCACACACGTGTTGCTAGAGGCTGCTCGCAAATATGATCTAGAACGTTATCACCAAATCGGAACTGACGAAGTGTATGGTCATGTTGAAGACGGCTATTCAAGCGTCGAGGATGACCCCGTTGTGCCGCGCAGCCCTTATGCAGCGAGCAAAACTTCGGCCGATTTAATGGTCAATGCTTACCATGTCACCTATGGACTACCCACCACAATTTCACGTGGCGGCAACAACATTGGCCCCTTCCAATATCCAGAAAAAGTAATCCCCCTCTTCACAACCAACGCAATGGATGGGCAACCGCTGCCTATTTATGGCGACGGTTTACAGAAGCGCGAATACCAGTACGTGCTTGATCACGTGCGTGGCATCGATGTCGTGCTTCACAAAGGCGTTGTCGGTGAAACGTATAACATCGGCGTCGGCGGGGATGAAGAAATCACAAATTTACGTATGGTACAAATTCTCCTAGACGAGATTGGTGCATCACAGGATCTCATCCGTCATGTCACCGACCGTCCAGGACACGACCGACGTTACAGTATGAACGTCGGCAAATTAATCGCCTTGGGCTGGCAGCCGGAACACAGCAATGAGGAAGCAATTCGCAAAACTGTGCGCTGGTATGCCAACAATGAGTGGTGGTGGCGTAAAGTTAAAGACCAAGATGACTATAAGGCTTACTATCGTCGTCAATACGCCTCCCGACTCGCACAAGCATCATAACAACTCAGAGCATTCCCTAATTTAGAAATAAGGGTCATTTAGCGTGCCAAGGTTGATCTGCGCCTGTTTGCATAGATTAACCTTCGCGTTTTATGCTGCCCCTATTTCTGCATGAGAACTCTGTCGAGAAAGGACATTTTTTATTATGAGTGGCAAAGGTTTAGCTGGCGCAGTCGTCGCCGATACAGAGCTTAGTTTGGTTGATGGTTTGAATGGGGTTTTGATCTATCGTGGGTATAACATTCTTGATCTTGGGGTGAACGCCTCATTTGAAGAAACAGCTTACCTGCTGTGGAACGGAAAACTGCCAAATTCGGCCGAATTAGACACCTTCAAAAGCGAAATGGCGGCAATGCGCGGCATGTCTGAGTTGGTCGCATCAATCTTGACTCAGTTCCCACACAATGCACATCCAATGGCCGTACTCCGTACCGCCGTCAGCGCCATGGGAACGGTTGATCCAGACGCAGATAACTTAGATCCGGCCAACTTGCAACGTCAAGCCATGAACTTAGTTGCAACCTTGCCAACTATCATTGCAGCTTGGGAACGCATCCGCACGGGCAAAGAACCAATCGCACCACGTAGCGATTTGAGCCATGCGGGCAACTTCCTCTACATGCTGACGGGCAGTGAGCCTGAAGCAGCGGCCGAAGCGGCAATGGACGCCTACTTGGTTTGCTTGGCAGATCACGGCTTCAACGCATCAACGTTTGCAACCCGCGTGACCTTCGCAACCATTTCAGACATGTATTCAGCCGTCACCTCTGGCGTCGGCACGCTCAAAGGGGATGCACACGGTCGTGCTAACCAACGCGCAATGGAACAGTTTGAAACCGCCCACAACACAGGCGACGTGGCACAGTGGTTTGCAGATTTCCGCGCCGATGGTGGACGTATCATGGGTATCGGCCATCGTGTTTACAAAGTAGCCGACCCACGCGGCAAGATTCTTGGCCCACTGGCGGCAAAGATGTCTGCAAACAGCGACGAGGGTCACTGGTACGCCGTTGCCGAGACAATTGAGACACTTGCTGGGCAAGATGCTTACTTTGTTGACCGCAGCCTGTATCCAAATGTAGATTACTATTCATCAATCGTGCTTTACATGATTGGCTTGCCAATCGATCAGTTCACCTGTGCATTTGCGATGTCACGCATGGCGGGTTGGTCAGCACACGTGCTGGAACAAGCGGCGAACAATCGCCTTATTCGGCCGAAGGCACAATACGTTGGCCCAACCGATCTGGCATATGTTGCGGTTGAAGATCGCTCCTAGACACCAAATCTAAATATCATCTTATCTAGCAAACGAGCATGCGGTATCGCATGCTCGTTTGCTTTATATTGTTCCTATGCGCCTTTTTGTCATCGTTCTTCTTTCCGCCCTGTTGGCCACGTGTCAATCAACCATTGTGGACCCTGCACCGCCCGTCGTTACCCTGCCTCCAACCGTTGTTATTCCAACACAGCCGCCGCCGACCCCACTGCCGACGGTGACAGTTCAAGAGGTGTCAACGGCGGCCGAAACCTCGGTGGCAATCGAGGCTGAGATTGAACCTGAAACTCAGGCGGAAGCTGAACCTGAGATTCAGCCTGAGCCTGAGCCTGAGCCTGAACCAACGACGCCTCCTGCACCGACGCTGGCTCAAGCGGTCACGCTAGAAAAAGTCAGCGAGGGGTTTGAAAGGCCCGTTTACTTAACTCATGCGGGTGATGAGCGGGTGATGGTTGCTGAGAAACGTGGCGTTGTGTCGATGATTCTCAACAATGAGCGCCAATCGGGGCTATTTTTAGAC
>JBMZDF010000236.1:0-9026 GCA_049614105.1 Promineifilaceae bacterium (SeqCode) | reverse complement strand
AAGTTCGTGTGCCCTCTGTTGGTACATCCGCTTCCAAAAGTTCCCAAGAAACCTTGGCCCCAGCGCCCCATTCTTCAAAAACATAAACTGACCCAAATACATCGGGGTCTGTTGTTTTCACACCAAAACCGCCTAGCGCACCAACAGATTCAGGGCGATGTGCTAATGGGACTTCCACCCACTCTGTTTTGGTTCTTTCAGGGGCAAGCAAAATACGCGCACGTGTTAATTCCTTCTCAACTAATTGTGTCATTTCGTCCTGTGCTTCTATTTCAACAATCTCTACCGTTATTTGTGGCGATATACTGTTGGATGAATTTGTTTCGGTCACTTCCGTACAGGCAAGATTGAATAGGTTCAAGACCCCTAAACCAATCACCCATAATAAACAGTTAAGGGGTCGCCAACGTTTCAGCATCAGCCCATTCATTCTTCTTTGTATGTTCAATGAATTTGTCCCAATCATCTTCACTCTTCTGGTCAATAAAAGCGGTGCGCAAGTCGTCCATATTGCCATCAAAGTAAGCTGATGCCAATGTATCCTCACCAACTAAACCAGACAGAACAGATACTGCATCATAGTTGCTTTGATAGTTACCGCGAGAGCTAATGTCTAGTCCCATTGCGGTTGCTGCAATACGTGTAAAGTACTCTGTGACGCCTTCATTCAATGGTTGACTGGTACCGATCATCGCACTATCTGAATATTTATGCACAGCTTCGTGTACCATCGTTCCAACATTACCGCGATCCTTGTGGATCCAAACTCGGCCCTCTCCATCCACGAACCCGTTGAGGCCGTCCTTTTTAGAATCTTCCCATACGTCTTTACCATAGTGGGCAATACCGGCTCGATCCCAATCATCATCTCCAACAACGCCTACTAAGCCTTCAATTTGCTTTCCATCTTTTATCGATTCGACGACATATGTATCGAGATGGTCTTGGATACCTTCATCTGCATCTTCAGCTAGTGTGTGGCTGCTGCTATCCTCGGATGTCACGCCTGGCTGGACCATTCCTAACGCAACAACGAAGTCAAGATACTCATCTTCTCCCAAAATGCCCGCTGCATTGTCCATCAGAGTGCTATCCGACCATACAGTTTCTCGTTCGGCCGGCGTTGCAGCCTCTACATAAGAAGCCACATCTCCTAACGAAGCCTCCCAACTACTAAATGCAAAGTTCATTAGGGGTTGAAACTCAACGCCACTCGCGCTGAAAATTGATAACATACTACCAACTTCTATCTCACCGCTCAGCTCGCTAATTAAGGCCGCATCAGCCAAGGCCGCATCGCGATCTGCTGGCGTTGCGGACGTTAAAATCGCTTGAATTGCAGCTTCATCTGCCCCCCAACCTTGAATCGCAACGCGAAGTTTATCAGCAGCAGGTGCGTTGATATTGTTTAATACAGTGAGCATGTCCTCACGACTTAACTCGTTTCCTAACTTAGCAACTAAATCTGCATCTCCTAAAATAGCCTGTTTTTCAGCATCAGACGCATTTGCGGTCAATGCAAGGATTGTTTGGGAGTCAGCCCCCCAGCCATCTATTGCTGTATTTAAACGTTGTGTTAGCGAGGCATCTAGATTGGCTAGTACGGCAAGCATATCAGCTCTGCTTAACTCGCTCTGTAGCTCCTGAACCAAGGCGGCATCATTCAAAACTTCAAGTTTTTCAGCATCTGTTGCATTGGACGTAATCTCCATGATTGAGGCTTCGTCCGTTCCCCAGCCCCCCATTGCTTCTCGAAGCCGCTCTTTAATGTTCTTCTCTTCTTTCTCACCCTCACCCTCTTCCTCTCGTTGTATTGTTGGGTCTGGGGATTTTTGAATTGTGTCTGCTGAATGATCACTTTCAGCCTGATGAGCAGAATGATTGTCTTGGAGACTATCAAGACTTACCCCATATCGGTCTAATGCCAACTGTAGCTGACTTGATCTCCCTGTTGTTTGAATTGGTTCGGCCGATTGTTTTTGGGTACGAGCGATAATCTGGGCTACATGCTGATTCCCATGTGTCTGCGTCATGCGCTGGACCATCGCGGTACGTTGTGCAGGGTGTAGTCGGTCGAGTAGGAGGGCTTGACTATCGGCCGAACCGTTGTGTGTTGCTAGCTGCCCTTCATTTAACCCAAGTCCAGATTCCTGTGTTGTGGTATTTACAGGCTGGCTTTTTTGAGTCTGTTTAGTCTGGGTTTCTTGTGGCTTTGTTTTACTGGAAGACTTTGTAGATTGATTCATAATTTTGTGAAAAAATTAGGGTTGAATATCTCATATAATTCTGTGGAATAAACTAAGTTCAACTTGGAAGGCGCTTACGATGGAAAACCCTCAAAGGCACATATGGCAAGTAGATGAAGCATGTGGGAATACATCTTACTAGATGTACAGCGCAGAAATTATTTGATTGCAGAATTACAGCTCAGAAAACAATTTACCCTAAATATAAAACGTAACACATGATTGATTATAATTAACTATAGTTATTTCGCCAAAAGTTTATAGTCTATTCGGCCGATACCCCTATCATCAACTCATAGTTTTTGAGACAAGGTTTATATAGAAACAAAAAAGCAACTACCAATGTAGCTGCTTTTGATTCGCTCAGAATATCAAAATAATTTAGCGTAGATAACCGGTGTAGACTTTGCCAATAGCTGTGACCGTGCCTGATTCAAGATCGTATAGGTTGCTGACGGCAAACTGTTCGTCGGAAATGCTAAACCAGAACCACTGTTGAACAAGGCGGTTACCGTCTTGTGGATAGCCTGTTTGTGCGCTTTTGGTGTTCAGTAAATAGCTGAGCAGCGTGTGCATGTATTGGCTGACGACCTCTGGCGGGAAGCCAAAATCGGCCGGCATCAAAATGCCCATCTCGGTGATCAGCAGCGGCACATCTTGATACCCCTTGTTCGCCATCCACTGACGGAAGTCGCCGATCAACCGCGTCATTTCCTGAACATCTCCATGATCGTCAATCTCATAGAGCATCCCTTCGTTGATAGACGGCATCCCTGGTGGAATCTCAGCGCCCCAACTGTTGCGCTCCTCGCGCAAAATGTAGGTGTGAATTGTCCACACATCAATCGGCATCGACACGCCATACTGTGTTTGATACGCCGCGAGAACAAGGTCAAGATAAGCTTGACGCAAAGGCGTTGGCGTTGCAATCGCGCCAATCGCGACGTTTGCCGTGGGATCTTGTTTCTTGATCGCCTGATAGAGGTTGTGATAAAGCGTGGCGTAGCGTTCTGGCGTGACGTTGTCCTGCCAGATAACGTCCATTTCGTTGCCTACAATCCACGTCTCGCCTTTATTTGCCTGAACGGCCGCTAAGATTTGCGCCTGCGTATCGACCGTGCCTGCTTGCGTCAATCGGATAACGTGGAGTTCCGTTTGCACATTGGGCAACACGTGCGTCACGTCGTTGATGTTCCAAGAAATAAACGAGCCAAAGTCGAGGCCCGCTTTGCGAGCGGCGGCGGCATGTGAGGCTGCACCCGCAACGCCAAAACGTTCACGATAGGTGATTGAAAATGGCTTGGGTGCGGTTTCGTTTGTACCACAGTTGGCGACGGGGATGACCAGCTCTTGCCCAACGTAATAATCGTTGTAGCCGGCTAGATTGTTGGCTTCAATCAGTGCGCCGAGCGAGATGTTAAATTGCCACGCAATTCGGCCGAGATTGTCACCCGCCTGAACCGTATATCTTTGCCCATCACAGCTTGGTGCAGCAGAAACGGGTGCGGTTGACGATTGACAATTGCCCACAGGAATAACCAACGTTTGGCCGACATGATAATCGGTGTGGCTGGCTAGGTCGTTGGCATCGAGAAGCTGCTGGAGCGTGACGCCGTGTTTCCACGCAATTCGGCCGAGATTGTCACCCGCCTGAACCACATAAGTTTGATTAACACAGTCGCCACTGTTGGCAGACGCATCCGAGACGATGTTCTGTAAGAAGATGACGGTAGTAATTGTAACAACGAGAAAAAGGAGTAATCCGATACGACGCATAACTTTGTTTCCCATAAATAAATGTGAATTTGAGGTCAGTCTAGCATGCGCCGACGCTCAGATACACGAATAAGCCGTTAAGGTTTGGTCAAGTGTGACCAACATAACAGGGTGAACGTGACCTGCCGATCACTACTCGGTCAGCCCTGCAATGGGTTATACGCTGTCTAAGGGTTAATTGATCACACTTTGGTGGTTATGGGATTTGCAAGCTGGACGGCCAGTATTTCGGTTTGGTTCAGAGGCCAAAATACTGGCGGGACTTGTTTAGCGGCGTTGTTTGTTGAGGTAGAGAAATGTTGCGAAGGTGAGCAGGAGGAGGGGGAGGAGCAGGGTGATTGGTTGAATTTCGGCCGAATTAATTTCACCACGCATCCCGCCGATGGCAGATGCAATGGTTGTGCCAAATAACACCCCTGATTCAGCGCCTGAGTTAGAAGATGCGGTGGCGGCCGATTCAAGCTCGACTAAGACATCTGCTGGCGATACAAATTGCTGAACTGTTTCATGACCCGCTGCACGCGGTCTTGCCGCAATCAACTCAATAATCTGTGCCACAAACCCCGTTGCGATAGGTGCGGCAAATGAGGTTCCGACAGACCAAGCCCAGCCCGTTGTTGTGGAGTATGGATTCCACCCGGTCACACAATCGTTGTTTGAACTATTGGCGCATGCTTCAACCATGATGTCCATGTTGCAATCGGCCGCGCCACGCGCCGCGCCGCCGCCAGGTATAGCAAAGTTCCCTGCATTTGAATAACAGGCAATGACGCCATTGCTCGCCAAAGCCGCCACGCCAATCACGCTGGGATGCGAAGCGGGTAGTGTCATCGGCTGCACCGCGTTGGCTGCTGCCGAGCCGTTCCCGCTGGCCGCAACCTGCACGATGCCTTGTTGGTTTACATAGGTCAGAAGTCGGTAGAGCGCACTTTGTTCTGGATGGTCTTCGATGTCGAGGCCCAGACTATAGTTGAAGACAGCCCCTCTGTAATCATTGCTGCTTGTTGATAGCTCGGACATCATCTGGTGAATGCCCAGATAGAGGGTGAAGCTGTCTCCCATGCCTTGATCGTCCAGCACACGATTGAGCAGCACGTCCGCGCTTGGGGCCATTTTGACAATTGGTGTGGCAACAAATGTGCCGTGGACGGCTATATTATTGGCGAAAGACGACTTTTTAGGCAGTCCGCTTGGCAGAGGGAGGTCATGCCGAACGCTAATTATATGTCCGTCAATGTCAGCATTTATCTCACCTTGCTCGATTGTGTAAGGAGAGGTATCAAAAAGCGCAACGCGCACGCCTTCCCCTTTGGTGCTGAGTGGGGAGACAGGCACATTGGGGCCTGTTGCGCCGTCTAGGATGAGTCCACCGCTGCCAAAAATGAAATGGTTGCCCATGTAGCTTGAGCTTAGATAGTTTCGTTCGGCCCAGATGTCTGGATAAAATGGGGGCGCGGGCGGGGTGTTGATGTTGGCTGAGTTGATCTGTGCGATCTTTATATCAACCATTGTGCCCGGCGTTTCGTAAAGGTGGACGCAAGGGGTGGGCGAGATAGGCAGATATGACAGTTCGATTTCTTTTTTGAATAAGATCCCGTAAGTGCCAGCCAAGTTATCCATCGCGTTGCAATCCCCATGCACAATAATTTGCCCTGGCAAGTGGGACAGAAACTTTAATTCGTCAGTACTGATTTTGACGGTATCTGAGACAGGTTGGATTGCGGCGTGCAAATCAGAAATCGTTTGCGGAACATTGCTTGGCGAAACCATCAGCTTGAATAGCCGAATTGTTGCATCGGTGGGCGTTGCGCCGACGGGGAAGAACGGGGCTGGGGCTTCGTCTAGGTAGGGCTGCGGGGTGTGATATTGGCGAATAAAACGCAGTGAGTTGTTGTAGTAAAACGGGGCGACATAGGCGTCGATGTCGCTTTCGCTGCCGATAAACGCAACGTATTGTACGGGGCCAACGGCCGATGAGGCCGCATCGATTGGACGGGTAAACCGCAAACAAATCAATAGCAGAATCGGTAATGCTGCTGCCAGAACAAAATAATAAGCGCGATGACCTTTGGGTTGCATGAAATACTCCAGAATATGATGCAGTGGTTTTTCAGCACCTAAACGAAGCGACCTGCTACTTTTCCAGCATCATAATAAGCCCCCATCTCCAACAAGGAAAAAGGGTGCCCAATGATAAGGGTGGCTGTACTGTGGGTCGTGATGGATAAAGTGGCGCTGTGTTTCTTGCACGGCAACGCGCTTCTCAAGCGTTTGCAACTGTTGATAACAGTGCAGCATCCAACGTTTAGTCGATTCATCATTGACGCGCCATAAGCTCAATAGGAGCGAGGACGCACCAGCGTAAAGAAAGGCACGCATCAGCCCCAGAAGTTCATCGCCGCCTTTTACAACGCTGCGACCCGTTTGACAGGCGCTGAGGGTGACAAGCGAGGCGTTGAGCTGAAGGCGGAATATGTCAAGCGTGCTAAGCTGCCCGTCTGCAAGCGAGAGTCCCGAGAATAATGGGTTGTTTTGGTTAAAGTCAGCGTGGGTTGAAAGGTGGAGCAGTTTCGCATCGCTGACCGCTTGATGGAATGTTTGCAGCGTTGCGTCCTGTTCAATAAAGACGCGGCTATTGTCGAGCAAACTGCCGATTTGCTCAGCTTCTTCAACTGCGAAGGGCAGTGCATCGTGATTTGAGTAGCCAAACACAACGGCAGGGCCTTGGTTTGTGTGTCGCTTTTGATAGTGGCGCAGGCTGGCGCTGGGCAGATAGGTGATGGTGTGTTTTTCGCACAGGTAGGCTTGCCCGTCGTGTAGTGCTTGGAAAGGGAGGTAGTGCAGTGCTGCGCCGTGCGGGACGATGGTTAGGTGTGGGTGGGTGCTGATTTGGGTGGAAATCGGCCGAATTAACAAATCATATAGCTGCCCCAAAAGCTTCTGCGCATAGACAAGCAACCTCGACTGATTGCGCCCTGTTGAAGCAGCCTTGAAGTTCAAATTTAGTTTTCGCGCCAAAGCGGCGACCTTGCGCTGCGCTTTGGGTAAACGATGTGCTTCAATCGCCTCACGCGAAACGGTAAACACGATTAATTCGCCCTTCGCGACAAAAAACTCAATTAACAACTCATCTTTGGCAAGGTGGGGTTGAATTGGCTCTGTTCGGACCGTTGCCAATGAAGCATCTTGCGCGTAGTCAGCATTGCGAATCAGAAGCTGATGCCACGCCTGCGTGATCGTCTGTTCAATTTCTTGTAACTCGTGCTGCGCTTTTGCGCCGTCCTCGCCTTCCCCTGTCATCCAACGGCTATAGAGCACATTGCGCTGCTGCTGCAACGCGGCGATTTGTTCTGTGAGTAGTTTATCGGCATCCGAACGGGGCGTGACGTTCAACTCTAGTTTGCCCCCAATCAAATCGATCAGCGCACGTGATTTAGCGCGTTCCGCTATCTCAAGTGCCGCCTTAGATTGATTTTGTTCGAGATATAGCGTTGCGACCTCTTCATATAAAGTGCTTTTATCATGGATAAAATCAGCCCGATATTCGAGCATCATTTGCCCTCGCAACTGCTCAACCGCTCCGAGAGCAGACAAAAATGAGCCAATCGCCTCGTCTGCATCCTCTTTCGACTGAGCAATCGCGCCCAAGAGCGCATACGCTTGGTAACGGAGCCACAGAACATCTTCTTTATCCAATAACTGTTTGCAGATGGTGCGTGCGTCATCTGGCTGTTTTAGATTAAGCGCGGCTTGTGCCTGAATGAGATCTGCTTGTCCGCGCAACAGTTCCATTCCCTGTTCAGAAAATAGCTGGCGACTGGCAACCGCCAGATCGGCCGCTTCTTGAAAAGCGCCTTGACGATTGAGCATTGCGGCGCGTTCTAAATCGGCCCGTGCTGCCCAGACAGGCATATGACCGCTCATAAACAAATGACGCGCTTCCGTAAATGCGTGTAGGGCGCTTGTGTATTGCCCCAATCCAACATACGCTCGCCCACCGTTCAGAATCGCCTCGCCAGCTTCTAGCTGAATGCCAGACTCTTCAAAACGCGACTGAATCGTTTTGCTAAGCACAAGCACATCCTCATAACGTCCTAGTTGGAGCAGGCAATTTGTAATGGCCAAATCAACCCAAATCGCGTCAGAGGTTAGCTGTTTATCCAGATAGTATTGTCGAACGACATCAAACAAGGCTAACGAATCGTTGTAATGGCCCTGTAGAAATAGAATGATTGCACGAACGTTGCGTGCTCGATTGGCGTCTGTTGCGTAGGCCGCTTTTTCAAGCAGTTGCTCCGCGTTGCGGGCGGTTGCCTCGGCCGCCGTTAAGTCGCCCAAGTCACGCAAATCCATTGCGCGATTTAGCTCTAGGATTGGCAGATAATGGTCAAATTTTTGGTCTAAACAGAGTTGACGCGCTGCGTTTAAGGTGTCCAATGAACGTTGCGTGTCGCCGATTCGGCTGTAGATGACCTGAATATTGATGAGCAGTTGAAAAACAGTGCTCCATTCAGCCCATGCCTTAAACTTTTGAAGCAAGCTTTGTCCAAGCTCGATCGCTGTGCCCGTTTCGCCCAGAAAACCAAGACAGATTACCTTCCCGATTTGGCTACGGGCCGCATGATATTGGTCATCAAGTGCCTCATAAATTTTTGTGGCTTCGTCAAACTTGGTTACGATTGCCTGATAATTTTGATCTCCCTGAAACAGCGCCAAGTTGCCCGCCATGCGCAGGCTGGTTGCCTGCACGCGAGAATCATCAGCATGAACCGCTGCGTACCATTCGAGCAACGCCGCCACGTGCAGGGCTTGCGCCATTGATTTGCGAGCGGTGCGGTCGCAGGTCACTTTTAATTGTTCAGCGATTGGGAGAACGAAAGCGGGGTCGGAAAAAGAAGCACGCAAAAGAAAACTGCGCTGAGCATTGACATCTTCTAAGGAAAGCGCCGTTTCAACAAGCTGTTTAGGGTCGGGCTGCATGGTGGAAAGGCCAGCAGCGGCGAC
>JBMZDF010000235.1:0-9037 GCA_049614105.1 Promineifilaceae bacterium (SeqCode) | reverse complement strand
AAGCCCGACCTCTGGGGCGATGCAGCCGTTGAACATATTCTATTTAGCTCAGGCACAGAAAATAACCAAGCCCTTATCTCAGGCGAACTTGACATTAACGTCGGTTCGGACAGCAAAACCGCGTCACTGTTTGCCGCTATCCCAGATGACGCCGTTATTTTGGCGACCATGCAGCGTGGCGACCGTTACTCAACCATCGTTCGTGACGGTGAAGGGTTTGATAGCTGGGAAGATTTGAAAGGTCAGGTTGTTGGTACGCGCCTCGGCTCTGGCGCTGAGCAAGTGTTGCGCCGCTATTTTGAACAAACGGACGGCCTCGCATGGGAAGATTTTGAGTGGGTGAACCTCAAAGTTGAAGACATGGCGGCTTCGCTCGACAGTGGGGCGGTTGCCGCATTTACCGCGTGGGAACCAACCCCTGCGATTGCTGAAGCACAGGGCATCGGTGTTGTGATGCGCAGCTATGGCGACATTGCGCTTGTGCCTGTTTCGATGCACACAACAGTTGCGTATGCAGAAAACCATCGTGCTGAGATTGTTTCGTTCTTGGCGGCACACATTGCTAAAGTGCATTTAATTGAGTCTGATCCGCAAACAGCGGCCGAACTTGCCGCCGCCGCCGCTTCTGCTCAAGGCTCTGCTGTCTCATCAGATGCCTTCCTGCGCATTTTTGAACGGGTTGATTTCTCCCTGCAAGTTGATAATGAAGTGTTGGCCTCGATCGCCGACACGATTCAATTCTTGTTTGATCAGGGCAAGCTTGACTCACAACCCGACGTTCGTTGGGACGGTAGCTTCCTTGAGGAAGCGATGGAAATGAGCGGCGTTTCGATGGACTCAGATCGCGGTTCCGACGCAATGGCAGAGAGCGTGATGGTTCCTGACACGCTCGGACAAATTCGCTTTGGCGGTCAGCTTTACCCTGGTGATTATCTGCTCAAAGGGCAACCCGACCTCTGGGGTGGCGATTTTGTCGAACATATTCTGTTTAGTTCAGGCACGGAAAACAATCAAGCCCTTATTTCAGGCGAACTGGATGTTAATGTTGGCTCAGACAGCAAAACAGCCTCCTTGTTTGCCGCTATTCCCGACACCGCTGTGATTCTTGCAACGATGCAGCGCGGCGACCGCTACTCAACGATTGTCCGCGACGGCGAAGGGATTGAGAGCTGGGAAGATTTGAAAGGCGAGGTGGTTGGCACACGTCTTGGCTCAGGTGCTGAGCAAGTGTTGCGTCGTTATTTCGAGCAAACGGACGGCCTCGCGTGGGAAGATTTTGAATGGGTTAACCTGAAAGTGGAAGACATGGCCGCTTCGCTCGACAGTGGCGCGGTTGCCGCTTTCACCGCGTGGGAACCGACCCCCGCGATTGCAGAGGCACAGGGAATCGGCGTCGTGCTGCGTAGCTATGGCGACATTGCGCTTGTGCCTGTTTCGATGCACACCACCGTTGAATATGCAGAAAATCACCGCGAGGAACTGGTCTATTTCCTTGCGGCACACATTGCAAAGGTGCAGTTGATTGAGTCTGATCCGCAACAAGCGGCCGAACTCGCCGCCGCTGCCGCCTCTGCACAGGGATCGGCCGTTTCATCAGACGCCTTCCTGCGTATCTTCGAGCGCGTTGACTTCTCGCTCCAAGTTGATGATGAAGTGCTGGCCTCAATCGCCGACACCATTCAGTTCCTCTACGATCAGGGCAAGCTCGACTCGCTGCCCGAAGTTCGCTGGGACGGCAGCTTCCTTGAAGAAGCAATGACGCTTGTTGGGCAATAAGTAAGCAGAGGATATAGGTATTCAGTATTCAGTATTTGGTATTTGGTGCAAAGGCGACTAAGTATCAAATACCGAATACCGATTGGGAAGGAAGTGGATGTCAAAAAACTGGACATCAAATGTTTCAAAGTGGCTTTACCCACTTGTGCTGATTCTTGCATTTTTTGCGGCTTGGGAGCTTGCATCGGTGCAGGGGTGGATTACAAAGTCGCTGTTTTCGTCGCCAAGCGAGATATTTAGCCAGTTGTCGCGGATGCACACGCGCAAACTGCCTGAGCAATCCGTGCTGTGGGCGCACATTTGGGAAACGCTCAAACGATTGTTCTGGGCAACAATCATTGGGACGCTGCTGGGTGGAATTGTCGGCGGGGCGATGGGTTTGAGCGGCCGAGTTTATCGGTTTCTCGATCCGCTAATCACCGTGATTATGCCAATTCCCGGCATTGCGCTTGCGCCTTTGTTCATCGTGTGGCTCGGTTTTGGTGATACAACCGTTGTCGCGGTTGGTGCTATCGCAACATTTTTCCCTGTGGCATACAACACGGCGGCTGGTGTGCGAACAGTTGATGAACAGCTTGTGCGTGCTGCACAAATTATGGGCGCAAGTCAGATAAGCACAATCCTCAACGTGCATTTGCCGTGGTCGATGGCCTACATGCTGCTGGGCATTAAGCTGGGATTGGCGCGTGGCTGGCGTACGGTTGTGGCGGTCGAGTTGATTGCAGCAACCAATTGGGGATTGGGATATATGATTTGGGATGCGGCCGAATATTTACGGGCAGGTCTTGTTTACGGCGGCATCATCATCATGATTATTGTCTACTTTGTTATCGAACGCGGGTTTCTTGACCTTATCGAAAAGAATACCCTAGTCAAATGGGGGATGCTCAATGACAAATAAAGTTAAGCAAATATGGGAATTTATTTTCCCCTTTGTCGTTGTGCTTGTTCTTTGGGAAGGCGTATTTCGATTTGGTCTTGTTGAGGCCAAATTCTTGCCGCCCCCTTCCGCAATTATGTCCCGTGTCAACGAGTTAATTGCTGAAGGCATCCTGCAACATCATCTGCGTGATAGCTTCATGCGCCTGATCGTCGGCTACTTTCTATCCGTTGTTGCCGGCATCGGCGTCGGCGCACTGTTAGCAATTAGCAAAATAGCACGCGACACGTTTTCGCCAATTTTTAGCCTGCTGCTCTCCGTCCCGACGATTGCATGGGTTCCTGTGCTGTTGATTACGCTCGGTTTGGGCAACGCGACGATCATTACGGCGGTCTTTCTGGGGGGCTTTTTCGCTATTGCGTTTAACACCATGCGCGGTGTAGAAATGGTTAGCAAAAGTCAGGTCAACGCGGCACGCTTGATGGGCGTCTCTGAGCTTGGCTTGTTCCCCCATGTTTATTTGCCAGCCTCTATGGTAGCGACCATTACGGGGTTGCGTTTAGGCATCGGTTACGCTTGGCGTGCGCTGGTCGGCGGCGAAATGTTGTCTGCACTGGCTGAATGGGGTGTGGGCAAGATGATTTATCAAGCCCGTTTCTTCAATGACATTACAGCAATGTTTGTCGGGCTAATGCTCATTGGCGTAGGCAGTTTTCTGATCGATCGTATTTTGTTAAAACAATTAGAGAAGGCAACTGTTGAGAAATGGGGAATGCTGGCTGAAAGGTAGTAGTCATGAGCGAAAAAAATATCATTGAGATTAAGAATGTGTCTAAGATATTCAAAACGGCCGAACAAGATGTGGTCGCATTGGATAACATTAATTTAGATATTCAAGAAGGTGGCTTTAACATCATCCTTGGCCCATCTGGATGCGGTAAATCGACACTACTTTATTTGCTGGGCGGTTTTGATACGCCAACCTCTGGCGAGATTTTGCTGGATGGCAATGTGATAAAAAAGCCCGGCCCCGATCGCGGCTTTGTGTTTCAGGATTATGCGCTTTTCCCATGGAAAACGGTGTTGGGCAACATCATGTTCGGGCTTACCCAAAATGGGCACAGCCGCAAAGACGCCCGCGAAATCGCCATGCAACATGTTAAGCTAGTCGATTTGGAAGGGTTTGAAAACGCCTACACGCACACGCTATCGGGCGGGATGCGACAGCGTGTCAGCATTGCGCGAGCGTTAGCTTACAATCCCAAAGTGTTACTGATGGACGAACCGTTTGGGGCATTAGATGCCCAGACGCGCAGCCATATGCAGCATGAATTAGTGGAGATTTGGCAGCAAACGAAGAAAACAGTTGTCTTTGTGACGCACAGCGTGTCGGAAGCGGTGTTTTTGGCAGATCGTGTGATCGTCATGAAGGCACGCCCTGGGCAGGTTCGCGAACTGGTTGATGTTGACCTGCCGCGCCCTCGTAACGAGACGGGGGATGAGTTTACACGAATTCGACAGCGACTGTTGAAGCTGTTGGAAAACTAACGAAGAAATGAAGAATGAAGAAATGAAGAATGGTAAAAAGATGCTCAGGGTGTGTTTCTTTTGTTCTTCATTCTTAATTTCCTATTCAACATTACAGGATTTTCATGTCTGATGAAGCAATCATTCAGTCTGCGCTTGCACGAGCGCAGGCTGCACAAAAGCAATTTGAGTCGTACACACAAGCACAGGTTGATGAAGTTGTGGCTGGTATTTCATATGCGGGATACAGCAACGCAGAGACGCTTGCAAAACTAGCCTATGAGCATAGTCGCTTGGGCAACTATGCGGATAAAGTCACCAAAGTACAACGTAAGACGATGGGGACAATGATGGATTTGAAAGGGGCGAAGTCTGTGGGCGTGATCGAGGTCGATGAGGCGCGTGGCGTCACAACGATTGCGAAGCCGATGGGGGTTATCGCTGCGATTTTGCCGTCAACCAATTCGAGCGCGACCCCTGTTAACAACATCATGATTACGCTTAAGGGGCGTAATGCGGTTATCCTTGCACCCCATCCGAAGGGGGAAGCGGCTTGTGCTGAGGTAGTGCGGTTGGCACGTGATGTTCTGGCTTCATTGGGTGCGCCAGAGGATTTGGTGCAGTATGTGAGCTTGAAAGCGGCCGATAAATATGCGGGCAAAGCACGAGCGAGCACGTTGATGTCAGCCTGTGATTATGCGCTGATTACAGCCGGCCCTGCTAATGTAGATTTAGGCTACCGCAGCGGGACCCCAACGCACGGGGTTGGGGTTGGTAATGCCCCCGTGATTATTGATGATTCGGCCGATCTCGAAGCCGCCATCCCCAAAATTGTCGCCAGCAAAATATTCGACAACGCAACGAGCTGCTCATCCGAAAACGCCCTCGTTATTCTGTCATCGCGTTATGACGAAACGCTTGCCAAACTGCAAGCGCAGGGGGGCTATCTTGCCAATGACGCAGAAAAAGATCAGCTACAGGCGGCTATCTGGCCGGGCGGACGCCTTAGCAGGGCGGTTGTGGCGCAACCTGCGGCGACCATTGCGGCCGAAGCAAAGCTCAACGGCGGCGCAGAAAATGCCAAATTCTTTATTGTTGAAGAAAATGGTATTGGCCCTGAACACCCGTTTTCGGGCGAGAAGCTGTGCGTTGTATTGACTGTTTATCGTGTGGACGCCTTTGATGAAGCGGTTGGAACCGTGACCGATATTCTCGATTATATGGGCAAGGGACACTCTTGCGGCATCCATACGGAGAATCAGGCGCACGTTGACCAGTTGGCGCTGGCGGCCGATGTCTCGACTGTGCTTGTGAACCAGCCGCACTGTTATAACAACGGCGGTGGCTTTAACAACGGGCTTGATTTCACGCTCTCGATGGGGGCTGGCACGTGGGGGCTGAACGATAGCTGCGAGAATCTGACCTACAAACATTTTCTCAATTACACGTATCTGGCTCGGCCGATTGCTGAACATGTCCCAACGGAACAAGAGTTATGGGGCGATTACTTAGCGAAACACAGCTAGGTAGAGGCTGCGAAAAGTTGAACCGCGACGAAAACCTATGAGGTTTATTGATTGTCTTGTTTTCTTAATGAGACGCGCCAGCGGCGACGTCTCTACTGGGGCGCTCTGTCGGGGCGTCTTTCATTGGACGATTATTTGTCTGACTTAACCTAAAAGATAAAAATGGAAGGATGAAGGATGAAAGAAATCACAGATGCTTTTTATCCTTCATATTTCAGCCTTCATCCTTTTTCTCCCAAATATGTTAAATAGTAATTCGATACTCGAAGGAATTCGCGTTGTAGATTTGACGCGGGTGTTGACTGGCCCATTTTGTGCCATGATGTTGGGCGACATGGGCGCGGACATCATCAAAGTAGAGCGGAAGGGATCTGGGGACGACACCCGCAAATGGGGACCTCCCTTTGTTGAAGACGAGAGCGCATATTTTCTGAGCATTAATCGCAACAAGCGCAGCATCACGCTGAACTTAAAATCAGAGGAAGGCAAACAAGTGCTGTGGGAATTGATCGAAGGGGCCGATGTTGTCCTTGAGAATTTCCGCCCCGGCACGATGGCGCGTTTTGGTTTTGATTATGAGGCGGTGAAGGCGCGGAAGCCAGATATTGTTTACTGCTCGATTTCAGGCTTTGGGCAGGAAGGCCCCGCTAGTGGGCTGACCGCTTATGATTTGATTGTGCAGGGCATGTCGGGCGTGATGTCTGTGACGGGGCCACCTGAAATGCCGACCAAATTTGGTGTGCCGACGGCCGATCTGACCGCTGGTATGTTTGCTGCTTATGGCATTATGGGCGCATTGTTCCACCGTTTGCGATCGGGTGAGGGGCAATATATTGATACCTCGATGCTTGGTGGGCAGGTGGCGATTTTGTCGTACCATGCGGGTATGTATCTGAATACGGGACGTGTGCCGAAAAGCACGTGGAACGCACACGGGATTGTTGGCCCCTATCAGACGTTCCGCGCAAAAGATGGGTATGTCAACATGGCGGTTGGCAATGATGGAATTTGGCAACGCTTTTGTGCGGCGATGGGGCTGGATGAATTGGGGGCGAACGAGACGTATGCGCTCAACGGTGGGCGGATGGCTAATTTGCCAGCGTTGATTACGGAAATTGAGGCGGCGTTTGGGGAGCGAAATTCGGCCGAAATTCTCGCCACCCTCGCCCAAGCAGGCGTGCCTGCTGGCCCAATCCTCAACATTGACGAAGTGTTTGACCACCCACAAGCTGAATATTATCAGCTTCGTCAGCAGGTTGAACACGCAACGCTGGGGCAGATCAACCAGATTGGCTTCCCCTATACGTTTAGCGCAACCCCTCCTGTGATTCGTCGTCCGCCGCCTACGCTTGGGCAGCATACTGATGAGGTGCTGGATGAGTTGGGATATTCGGCCGAAAAAATCACCGCCCTGAAAACCAGCGGCGCGGTATAAACAAAAATCGCATTCGGTGTAATAAAACGCCGAATGCGACCCTATATTTCAAATCTAATCAACACCGTTCGACAAACTCAATGTGCCAGTCCAATATTGGCCCGTTTTTAGATGAAATCACCCCGGTCATCGAAATTGTCGAAGCTGGGTTGTTTTTCTTTCGCAACAGGGGCGATAAACGGCTGCATGCCCATAAACTCACGGTAGGCGAGCGTGAATCCTGCTGATTGCCATGTTACAAGCACCCCCATCAACAAGGCCATCACGATTGTCAAAACGATGCCGCCTATAGCCGCACTGGCGGTTGTGCCAGAAGAAATCGTGCCGCCCAATAAGTATTCAAGGATTGGGTTTGCAAACAACAGACTAAGCGGGGTGATGATAAACCCAATGATCAGAGAAATGACTAGCCCGACCACCCAATAAATGAGGCCAAGTAAAAAACTATCCCCTAAATTTTTAGAGAAGAGAGACCAGCCATGACTTAAACTGGCCAATGTGCCTTTGTCGCTTAGTACAATGCCGCGAAAGGCATAGGCATCAATATAGTTGATGGCGAACATTATGGGAACAATCATGCATACCATTAAACATGACAGGAGGGCCACCATGCCACCGATGGCTTCCGAACTTCCTGCAACAACGCTTACACCTACACTGATGCCAATTATTAAGAAGAACATCAAGAACAGCGAGCCATACAAAGCCAGTTTCATTAGAAACAGCGGTATCGTATAGCCAAATCCATCTTTTAGATTTTGCTGGAAGGTGCTTTGAACGTTTTGCTCGGCACGGTGGACGGCAAGAATAAGCCCTGCTCGTCCGCCTAAACCAATGAACCAAAAGATGATGCTGAGAATAATCGCTACAGCAATCACGATCCCAATGACTGATAGCAGGGGGATAAGGGCGCTAAAAACAGTGAACGGATCCGCCCCTGATTCAAGACGCATAAGCTCTTGAACTATGGGGCTATTTTCCATAAAGGGCGGGAGGCCCCCATCGGACGGAAGAGTGCTAAAGTCAAATGCGTTTTGATTTCCACCGACCTGTACGCCGCTTGTCAGTGCCGCAATAGCACCAAGCCCAAACATCCATTTATTCTCCCAACCAATATCCCAAGCACGTGAAATAATTTTCCCATGATCCATCTGAAATCTCCTACCTGTGGCGCTGTGGCCGCCTTTGTATCGACTATTGATATGTGCTGACGGTGCTTACTGCTAAAATGATTTTAGGCGTTGTCAGTCGTGGCTTTTTTGTCCTGTAATTTTGTGAGTGTTTCACGGAGCTGCGCATTTTCGGCCGATAAGTCAGTAATAATTTGCTCTTTGGAGCTTTTTACCGACGTCGGAAGCGGGTCGAGCGGGTCAAGCCACACAATTTCTTGAATATGACCACGCGAGGAACGCATCATATGAATTCGATGAGAGCAGGGTTGATCGTCTTCATCAGTATAGGTGGCCTGAACTCGAAATAAATTTTTATCGTTAAACTGTGTGACGTCTTTAACCCTGATTTTTGAACCACCACGTGCTTCAATTTGCTGCCGAATTTGACGTGCTGCGGCTTCCTTTTGCTGAACCTCTCTAATTGCTGAGATAATCATCCAGATGATTACCCCAATGCATAGAGCTAGAAATATAGGTGCTGCTCTGGCTAAAATGGCTGCCATGTTTAATCTCCAATGAACAAAGTTTGCCTTTACTTTAACCATTACGAGATTTCGGCCGAAAAGTTCCACCCTCCATGGAAAGTATTTGATGTTCAGTTTGAACACCAAATACTTTGTGAAAACGGCCTAGAATATTATTCCCACTCAATTGTTCCCGGCGGCTTGGATGTAATATCAAGCACCACGCGATTAACGCCCTCAACCTCGTTGACAATGCG
>JBMZDF010000234.1:0-9038 GCA_049614105.1 Promineifilaceae bacterium (SeqCode) | reverse complement strand
TCTTATCCTCTACATCATCATGGCGATTGTGATGCCTAAATCAGCCATTGCAGACGACATCATCATTGAAAAGGAACCAGACTCATTCTAAGAAAGTATGCATGGCAAGTAATGAATGAGGAATACGCAAGCGCAACAAGCCTCTATTCTTCATTCAACCTTATCTTATTTGGAGAAACGAAATGAACAAAAAACTAGAACGTAGTTCAAACAAAAAGATTTTAGGTGTCGCAGGCGGCTTGGCAAACTATTTTGACTTTGACCCAACGCTTGTACGCCTCGCACTACTTGCCATGATGCTTTTTGATGGCTCTGGCACAATCCTGATTACCTATCTCATCGCAGGGTTGTTAATGCCAAAAGCGGGCGCTTCGGCCGAAAAATTTAGCAGCGAGGATATTCGTGTCGAAGAAGCACACGAATGGCCGACAGCCGCTGGCTAACCTTCTCTAAGCTGACTCGATTTCAGCACCAAATCAAACACCATTCGACTCCAAAAAGAATGATGGGCCAACGCTCATCATTCTTTTTAGTTATACTTATCGATAATGCGTTTTTTTAGCCGACTCCAATGGAAACTCACGGCCGCCTACACCTGCGCGACAAGCGCACTGGCGATGATTTTTCTGCTCCTGCTCTTTGTTGTCGTTTGGGGTGCGGCCACCTCCAGCATCACAACCAGCTTGGCCTCGTCCATTTTGACCACCTCTCTGACGGAGCGCGTTGCGCCTTTACTCAAATTGGCCGAATCCCACCAAGCCCTATCCGAATTGTTACAGGGTCGTATCACAAACGGCCACTTGCAGCTTAGCGCGGATGATGGCTCATTACTGTTTACCGTTAAGAACGTCGATTTTGTGTGGGTTGTCGATGCCAACGGCATCATTGTGGCAGCAGAACCACAGGCGGACATCGGTCAGAAAGCGAGCGAACTGCTACAGTCTGCGGCCCGCAGTTCGTTTCAACGCGCCATAGACGGATCGGCGTTTCTCAATCCCGCTTATCGCGACAACAACGGCATCGAGCACATCTTTATCCCGATTCGCGAGTCGGGCGAGACGGTGGGCGTGCTGGCCGTGGCGTTTCAGGCGCTCGCCAATCGGCGCAGCCTGTTCTTGGCGACTGCGCTCACCAGCTTAATTCCTTTAATGATTCCCGTCATTTGTGTTGCCAGCGTGATCGGCACGCTGTTTGGCATTGCCGCCTCGCGAGGGGTGACAAAGCGGCTGAGTAAGTTAGCTGTTTCGGCCGAAAGCTGGGCCAAAGGGGATTTCTCTGCCGTGGTGCGCGACACAAGCCAGGATGAAATCGGCCAACTTGGGCAGCAACTCAACGTCATGGCCGCTCAGCTTGAAAACCAGCTCAACTCGCGCTCACACCTCGCGATGGTTGAGGAACGCAACCGCATCGCCCGCGATTTGCACGATTCTGCCAAACAGCAAATTTTTGCAACAACGATGCAACTCAGCACGGCAAAAGTACTAATGGACATCGACCCGAAACAAGCAAAGCAGCATCTAGCCGAGGCTGAGCAGTTGGCAAAGCAGGTGCAGCAAGAGCTATCGGGGCTGATTCAGGAGTTGCGCCCTGCCCAGCTTGAGGGCAAAGGGTTGTTTGTTGCGATTCGCGATTCGGCCGAAGCGTTCGAGCGTCAAAACAACATCCCCGTCGATCTACGCATCCAAGGCGAACGCGAACTCCCGCTACATATTGAACAAGCGATGTTCCGCATTATGCAAGAGGCGCTTGCCAACATCGTCAAGCATAGTCAGGCAAGCCAAATCGATCTGACGTTAACAGTAACAAACGACGGCCTAACGCTTGCTATTCACGATGACGGCGTTGGTTTTGAACAGACGCAGGTCGGCAGCGGCATCGGCCTCTACTCAATGAAAGAACGCATCGAAGCGCTCAACGGCAAGCTCCGCATCACCAGCAGCAAGGACAAAGGCACGACCGTTACGGTCACCTGCCCACTCTAGCAAACACTCCACGGGAAAGATCCAGCATGAACATGTGCGTTCACTTCATCCTTCATTTTTCCCCTTTCACCCTTTCCCATGAACCCAATCACCATTGTTTTAGTTGATGATCACAAAGTTGTGCGCCAAGGCGTGCGTGCATTTCTCAGCATCCAGCCAGATCTAGACGTGATCGGGGAGGCAGAATCAGGCGCTGACGCAATTAAACTCGTTGCAGAGCTAGCCCCCGACGTTATTTTGATGGATCTGATTATGCCCGGCGGCATGGACGGCGTAGAGGCCACGCGCGAGGTCAAGCGCGTTAGCCCGCGTTCGCAGGTGATTGTGCTAACGTCTTATCATCAGGATGAGCACATTTTCCCCGCCATCCGCGCTGGGGCGTTGTCTTATCTGCTCAAAGATATTGACCCCTCAGAACTTGCAGACGCCGTGCGTAAAGCCGCCGCAGGGGAAGCAGTGCTGCACTCGCGTGTCGCTGCCCGCGTTGTCAAGGAGCTACACGGCTCGCGTGAGGAAGGGCTAAACCCTTTCACCGAACTCAGCGAACGCGAACTGGATGTCTTGCGCCTCATTGCAGACGGTCAGTCTAATGCCGACATCGCGAAATCGCTATTTATCAGTCCGCGAACGGTCAAAAGTCACGTCAGTAATATCTTGGGCAAATTACACCTAGCTGACCGTACACAAGCCGCCGTTTTTGCATGGCGTGAGGGAATTGTGCGGAGAGGGGGATAGGGGATAAATGAAGAACGAGGCAGGTTTTTGCCGTTCAATCGGCGTATGGGGCTGTCGCTTTTCTCACTCTCGCTGAATCACGTAGGGTGTTGTGACCGTTTCGCGCAGGGTTATTTCCGCTCGATGAGAGAAATCGTCTCCATTAATTAACAAATCGCGTAGCTCACGCGCGTGTTGAAAACGGTCGCCCGTCGTGTGAATAAACAGCACACGCCGCCAGCTCAAACTGACAATCGGCCGATCTAAACGTCTCAATTCCGACAACTGCATCTTAAAATACCAATCATTGGCACGGGGATGGTTTGGCTCATTGGGGAATAACTGCAAACGGGTCGCCAGTTCATGCCCGCTGTTACGCGCCACGTAGTGAACAGCGTATTTGTCTGCGCCAAAGCGTTTGCCAAAGTAAAATGCAATCCACTCCGCGTGGATCCCTTTGGGCGCGTGACGCACAGGGATACGATACCAGCGCTCCTGTTTGATGAGGTCGAAATCGGCCGAATTTTTGACATAGGCAACAAGTACACGATCATCTGACTGCATTCCCCCATTCTACGCGCTATAATCGCAGCAACAAGCAAATAAACAATATTGAATGAAGAATGGCAAATTCACCTTATCACTCATAAATCATTCTTCACAAATCTACCCCACCATGCCTGACAGTCGAATTCAAAAACTCGGTCAACTCCTAGCCAACTATTGTGTCGAAGTAGGACGCGGCGACGTTGTCGTTGTGCGTACCGCCCTAGCCGCCATGCCGCTTGCCAAAGAAGCGTATCGTGCCGTTCTGCAAGCAGGCGGACACCCGCACCTTTTCATTAAGGACGAAGGCATGGACGAAATCTTCTTAAAGGAAGCGGATGACGAACAGCTAGCCGTTCCAGACCGACTTTACAAACAGATTCTGAACACTTTCGACTGCATGATCAGCATTCGCGGGTCTGAAAACACGCGCCGCCTCTCCAACATCGAGCCGCATAAACAGCAGAAAATGGCGATGGCGAACCGCGATCTGATGGCGACTTATATGCGCCGCGCCGCTGCGGGTGAGTTTCGCTGGGTTGGTACTTTGTTCCCCACTCAGGCACACGCCCAAGATGCTGATATGTCCCTAGATGAGTTTGAAAATTTTGTCTATGGCGCGTGCTTTTTAGAGGAAGCTGATCCCGTTGCCGAGTGGCAAGCGATGAACAGACGCCAGCAAGTTTTGTGCGATTGGCTGGACAGCAAGAAAAACTTGCGCGTCACAGGGCCAAATGTTGACCTCACGCTGTCGGTTGCCGGCCGAAAATGGGTCAACAGCGACGGCAAACGCAACATGCCCAGCGGCGAAATCTTCACGGGTCCCGTCGAGCAATCGGTCAACGGCTGGATTCGCTACACCTACCCCGCCATCTATCAGGGGCGCGAGGTCGAAGGGATCGAACTCACGTTCAAAGATGGCAAGGTTGTTGAGGCCAGCGCCAAGAAAAACGAGGCGTTTTTGCATCAGGTACTAGACACTGACGCAGGTGCTCGCTATCTCGGCGAGTTCGCTATCGGCACGAACCGCAACATCCAGCAGTTTACACGCTCCATCCTGTTTGACGAAAAAATCAACGGCACGATCCACATGGCGGTAGGGCAAAGCTATCCTGAAACGGGTGGTCTCAACCAATCAAGCGTTCATTGGGACATGATCTGCAACATGCAGGACGGCGGCCAAATCTGGGGCGACGACGAATTATTCTACGACAGCGGGCGTTTCCTCATTTCCTAGAGAAGCGGCTCAGGTGGTCAACACCTGAAATTCTGCCCCCTCCTACCTTATGCCTGAACTACCTGAAGTTGAAACTGTTGTCCGCGCAATTCGGCCGAAACTCATCAACCAAACAATCATCGACTACCAAAATGATTGGGGCAACCGCATCAAAAGCCATATCGACGCGGCAGGGCTGCGGGCGCAAATTGTTGGTCAAACTGTTGTGGATGTGCGGCGACGAGCAAAGTTTATTGTGGTTGTATTGACACATGATTTTCTGGTGATGCACTTGCGCATGTCGGGTCATTTGTCTGTTGTTTCGGCCGAAACCCCCACCAACAAATACGTCCACGATACCTTCACCCTCGACAACGGAACCGAACTACGTTTCCGCGACACGCGCAAATTCGGCACAGTTGCCCTCGTCAGCGACGAAAATCGAGTGCTGGGCAAACTTGGATTTGAACCGCTCAGCGACGATTTCACGGTAGCCGCACTGCGCAACATCGTTTCCCAGCGCAAACGCCAAATGAAACCGTTGTTGCTCGATCAGTCGCACGTCGCTGGCATCGGCAACATCTACGCCGACGAAGCACTCTTTGAAGCACGCATCGATCCACGTCGACAGGCCAACACCTTAACCGACGCCGAAATCGAACGTCTCTACCACGCTATTCGTCATGTACTCCAATTGGGAATTGATCGCGAAGGAGCCAGCATCAGCACCTATGTCAAACCAGATGGCAAAAAAGGGGACATGCAAAACGCCGTCAACGTCTTTCGCCGCACAGACGCCCCCTGCTACCTGTGCAGCACCCCCATCCAACGCATCAAACTAGCCCAGCGCAGCACACACTTCTGCCCAATCTGTCAAAAATAACCAAAATGTTGCGCGGACTGTTTAGTCCGCGCCTTAGCCAAACGGACAAGCTGTCCGTTCAACACCAAAATGTTGCGTGGACTGCCAGTCCGCGCCTTAACCAAACGGACAAGCTGTCCGTTCAACACCACAACGTTGCGCGGACTGTTTAGTTCACGCCTTAGTTAGGTGCTACCGTCGCAGGTGCGGGCGCAACAGGAACAGACAACAACCCACCAAGCTGACCATCGCTGACAACGACAGTTGGAACGGAAATACCGTCTGTAATAATCAGATCGCCCTCACCAACCGCATTCGCATTTGATTCCGCAATCTGGATCAGCGTGTAGTTGTCACCACCGCCAACGGCATCAACCTCTAACTGAAGTTGCGCCATATCTGCCTGTGTAATCAAAATCACGCGCTCGGTATCAAGACGTTGTGCTTCTAAATTCTGATCTGCGGTAAACAACTTAAGCTCTAATTTCTGTTCAGCAACTGCTCGTTCAGAATCAACCGCTGCCAAGTCTTGCGCTTGCTTACTTTCAATCTCGGCCAGTTCAATCGCACGTGTACTGGCAATTGAGGCTTGGCGCGTTTCAAGCGTTGCCGCCGTCTGCGCGAGACTATTCGTCTTTTGCTGCTCAATCACAACCAGTTCGGCCGCAATTCGATCCGCTTCAATCGACAGCAAGTTTGCTGCCTGACGTGACTCTTCTTGCACCAACGCCTGTTCAACTCGAATCTTCGCCGTTTGTTCTGCAATTTGGCGCTCAGACTCAGCCACAATTGTGGTCGCACGTTCACGCTCAACATCAGCCTGCGTGCGCTGCTCCGTAATCGCCTTGTAACGGGCCAATACCTCTGGCGCAATATCCACTTCATCAATCGTCAACGTCTGAATTGAGTAGCCGATTGTTGCCGCAAGCGGCGCGAGTTCACTTGAAATACAGCTTGAGAAGCCGCCACGATCTTGAATAATGCCCAGTTCGGCGCTACGTTGCGAGACGCAGATCCGAATCGACTGCGCCACATAAGAGTTCATAATGTTGGCTGCGGCCTCTGGATCCTTCCAATAAGAGCGTCCATAGAGTGACCAATTATTACGAATAAACTCAATGTTGGCGCTATTTGGAGGCAGAGCAAGCGCAGAAACTGACACACCAATCGGCTGATTATCATTCGTTAATGATTCTGGCACGGTCTTTGAAATTGAAACGGCCGCAATCGAAAACTCTTCAACCGAAATCAGAAATCCAAAGTAAGGATAAAACCCAGGGGTCAGCACTTCACCAATCCGACCGCGAACAATTTTGATCCCCATCTTGTCCTCTTCAACGGTGGTAAAAGAGGTTGTGTTGCCTAGAATAGCAGCCACAACAAGCAAAAGAACCAAACCAACAAATATCCGCCCAACTTGTGCACCTCGAACTTGACTTTCCATTAATCTCTCCAATAGCTTTTTCGGTTAACAACCGATTTTCCCAGACTGTGCTAGCAAAAATTCGTGAGGGACAATTAACGAACGATATCGGTAATAAATCGCAACTCATTTGAATGATTTAACATAAAGTTGGCTGGCTATCATACTTACTTTGCCGCAACTCTCAATTACTAAATGCACAATCTGACGTACTTATGTTTCCAGCTTATCATACAATTGTCAATACGGTTTTGCACAAATAAACGATGTTGAACAGACTACCTAGTCCGCCTCTGTTTACATAAACGAACTCACCCCTCCTTTTTACGGGACTAGCAAAACGAACCCACACGTTGAACGGACTGTCTAGTCCGTTCCTACTCTCATAACCAAACTCTCCCTTCTTTTCTACTAAACTCGCAAAACACCCCCACCCGTTGAACAGACTGCCTAGTCCGTTCCTGTTTACATAAACTTACCTATCCTTTCTACGGGACTCGTAAAACGCATCCGTTATTTTTGGGTATACTGGTAACATACTATATTTGAGAAAGAACCCTACCTAATACAAGCGTTCTGAGAACATCCACCCATGTCTAAACTACACCCCCAATTTCCAAACCATCATGGAGAACCGCTCCCACAGGTGTTGAAACCGTGGCGGTTAGACCACTATTGGAAGCTGTTTCTCTGGATCTACTATCAGCCTAGCCACCTCAAACAGTACCTGTACCAAGCCGATCCTGAACTGTATTTTGCAAGAGGGTGGGTATTTTGGCGGGCGTGGCGTTTGCCAGCGTATCGTAATTTGGTGCTCATGAGCTTGCTGCTCACAATCTCACTAAGCGGCGTCCTCACAGTTGTTACCTCAGCAGTTCAAGGCACACCTGTTGATTGGAATGAGTTGGCATTCGGCGTGGCAGGAGGCGTAGTGTTTGGTGTGGCGTTCAGCTTGGTGAGAGGCGTAACTTACGGTGTGACATACGGTGTGGCGTTCGGCGTGGCAGGGGGCGTGGCAGGAGGCATGGCGTTCGGCGTGGCGGGAGGCGTAGCGGGAGGCTTAGTGTTCGGCACGGCATTCGGCTTGGTGTTCGGCGTGGCGGGGGGCTTGGCGGTAGGGGTAGTAGTAGGTGTGGCGTTCAGCATGGCGTTCGGCTTGGCGGTAGGGGTAGCGGTAGGCGTGGCGTTTGGCATAGGCGCAACACGTACGTTCGACTTAATTCTCCAAATACCGCTTGTTATCATAGGCAAACACGCTCATCCCGTCCAGCGTAGCGAGTTATCAGTTTGGCCAATTCCGTATGCCGTCGATTGGTTACAAAATAGCTTGCAACAAAATTCTATAAATGGGTGGCACCATTGCGTTTATATCGCCGCCAACCCATTCCAACGTGGCACAGTTCAAAAAGCGCTTATCCAGTGGCTTGCCCCCCACCCAAACTACTTATTTGAACTTTGGCACTTGTCCAAACAACCACGAACAAGCCAATGGCTGGCGACTCCAGATGACGATCGTTTCTTCAAAAGCGAAAAAACGGCGAACGTGATTTTGTTTGCAATGATTGCCAATCAATATAAAACGTCAAATAGAAATGACAACGAACTTGTCTGGCGGCTAACAAGTCGTTTACGTCAAGTCCCCCCCTCTCCCCTAGCGGCAGTTGCCCGTTTGCTTTCTGATTTGTGTGAGGATTTTTATGCTGAGCAGTTGCGTAAGGAAACGGTTGCGCAACTTGCCCTCACGCTCGATGATATACCCCACAGCGCCGAAGTTGTCAGCACGTTTGCGCTCTGTCAAGCTGCTTTGATGTTAACTGAACTTGCGGCGTCTGACTCCCTCCAAGCCGCATTTACAGCGCTGGGTGAATTGCCGCAGCCGCTTCTGCGCCCCGCTTCGGTTGAAGCTCTGATCGCGCTGGGCGACATCAATCGGGAAATTGTGTTTGGGCTGACTGCCACCAGCGTCAGCCAGCAATCGGCCGCTCTCAACCGCGCCAACGGCGCTCTCGAACAACTTGAACAATACGTCCTTGAACAAGTCATCTACATGGAGCAAATCCTGTTTACCACAATTATTGACCAGTGGGGAACGCTAATCACCAATAAACAGGGTGAATTGGGGCGACAGGCGCTCAGCAACTAAGCACGCAGCACGCGCCGCGCCGCCAAATCGCGGGGCAGGTCGCACGACTGGTAACCATCTAGCAGTGCCCCAGCGTCCCGCTGATGCAGCGGTGGGTGACAGGTTATCCGTTATCCGTTATCCGTTATCCGTTATCCGTTATCCGTTATCCG
>JBMZDF010000233.1:0-9047 GCA_049614105.1 Promineifilaceae bacterium (SeqCode) | reverse complement strand
CGCCGTTTTTCCGGGTGAGCAGGGCAGTCCGCACCACAACAGCATCGCGGCGATTGCGGTTGCGATGAAAATTGCCGCAACTGACAAATTCCGCACGTTGCAGGAACGCATTGTGCGCAACGCAGGCAGATTAGCGGAGCGCCTACAGTCGCACGGGCTACACGTGCCTTTTGGCGGATCTCAAACGCATCTATTGCTTGTCGATTGCAAAAGCATTCGCGTTGACGGTGTTCCGTTAACGGGCGACATGGCGGCGCGGATTCTCGATTTGGCGGGGATTGTTGTCAATCGGAACAATATCCCCGGCGATCGGTCGGCTTTGAACCCCTTCGGCATTCGTATCGGCACGGTTTGGGCCACACAACGCGGCTTTGGCGATGCAGAAATTGATCAGCTTGGGGACGCGATTGCGCTGTTGCTCAACGGCACGACTCCATTTTACTATCGCGGCGCAGGCAAAGAGCTACGCGCCAAAGTTGATCCACAAGCGTTGGCTGAGGCACGTGCGATTGTCGCCCAGCTAACGGGCAATCAACCCATCGCCAGCGACAGTTCTCGCTCAAGCATTCGCATTCGTGGCTCAAAAGCGGCGCGGTTCCTCAATGAGGCGCTGGCAAGCAATGCACTGATGCTGGCAGAAGGGGAGGCACAAGCCAGCCACGTCTTCGGCCGAAATATCAACGCCCCCGCCACCTTAGAAAATCAGGGCAACCATTATCTACTTCATCTGGAAGATGCCGACACAGCGGCAAAAGTCGCCCAATGGCTAGCAGACCTCTCAGACGCCTACATCCACGTGGGTGATCTGCATGTGCGAACGGTTGGCCCCGTTGCCGTGACGCTGGTTTCGGCCGAAAATCCCACCCTTTCGGCCGAAAATGGCATCGCTGCCAGCAAACCCTATTTCGTCGGACAAGAGCAGGTCACGGGAGAGGCTTTGCCCGAATTTGTGTGGCAAGCACCGCCTAGCGAACTTAAAGTGACGGGCCTACACGCCACGCACAAAGCGCTTGGTGCGAAAATGGTTGACTTTGGCGGCTACGATATGCCCGTCTGGTACACCTCAGTCAGCGAGGAACATGAGGCGGTTCGCGCCACGGCGGGGCTGTTTGATGTGAGCCATATGGGATCGATTGATGTGATGGGGGCAGGTTCGGCCGAATTCCTCAACACCGTCACCTCAAACGATGTCTACGCCCTGCGCGTGGGCCAATCTCACTACACGTATTTGCTCGACCCGAACGGGCGCGTGATTGACGATCTGCTCATCTATCGCATGGCCGACCGCTATCTGCTTGTCGTCAACGCCTCCAACTTTGACGAAGATTGGGCGTGGCTTAATGCGGTCAACAATGGCGAGGCACGCATCTCCAACGAGAAACCGTGGATCAAAGTTCAGCAGCCTGTCGAGATACGCGATTTGCGTGCGGCATCCTCAGGCGCTGACCAACGAGTCGACATTGCGCTACAAGGGCCAACCTCAACCAAAACGCTGCAAGCGATGGCGGACGCCGCCAATGCCAAAAAGATTGGGGCGCTCAAGTGGAGCCGCTTGACGCGCTGCGAGGTTGCAGGCATCGACATTATTCTTTCGCGCACGGGCTACACGGGCGAACGCGCTGCCTATGAAATTTTTGTACATCCTGATAACCTGATCGCGCTCTGGAACGCGATTTTGGCGGCAGGCGAACCGTTTGGCGTCAAACCTTGTGGACTGGCAGCACGCGACAGCACGCGCACAGAGGCGGGTTTGCCGCTGCACGGGCATGAATTAGCAGGGCCACTGGAAATCAATCCGCTTGAAGCGGGCTTTGGTAAATATCTCAAGGCGCATAAGTCGTTTTTCATCGGCCGAACCGCCTTCATCGCGAAAATGCTCAATTTCAAGCGTGTGCTTGTGCGCTTCCAAATGAATGACAAAGGGGTTCGACGCCCTGAGCAAGGTGATCCGATCATCGATAGACGCGGCAAGGTCGTCGGCACGGTCACAAGTTGCGCTATTAACCGCGAAGGGATTCTGATGGGTCTCGCACTCGTTCCATTGACTATGCGCAAAACTGGCACGACGCTGCAAATCTACCAAACGGGCGGCGGCAAACGAGCCTTGCGATTGCCAAAGAAAGTTGGTTTGGGCGCAAGGATGCCAATGCCAAACGCGGCAACCGTTGTGGGTCGTTTTCCAAAATAGTACTTAAACAACGTATGAAACCAACAGGGTCATTGGCAGAAAAATCTCCGTGGTGGCAAGGTCAACTTGTGCCCATTGCTGTGCTTGTCCTGTTGGTTTTGCCTGCAATTCGGCCGATTATCACCGGCCAAATGCTCAACGCAGATGATTATGCGTTTCATCTGCACCGCTTTATCCAGTTTACCGAGCTATGGGAACAGGGCATCCTGTTTAGCCGTTGGCAGCCCGATCTGGCGCTCGGCTATGGCATTCCCCTGCTCAACTTCCATGGCTCACTCGGCTTATATCTCGCGCTCCCCTTCCATCAGCTAGGATTTAGTCACGTTCAAAGCCTGCACACACTCTATGCGCTGTCTGTCCTCTTGGGCGCGATAGGCGTCTATCTTCTGCTGCGCGACAACCTGCCGATCTACGCGACGATCACAGGTGCGGTTGCCTACGCCTACTCCCCTTATTGGCAATATGACATCTTCTTTCGCGCCAATTATGCCGAGTCGGTTGCGTGGCTATGGTTGCCCTATCTGTTGTGGACGGCGCAGCGTTTGGCAAAGACAAGGGATCGCCACTACGCCGCATGGTTCGCCCTCTGCCTTGCCGCGATCATTTGGACGCACAACATTTTCGCCCTGTTGGCCGTTCCCTTGCTGCTCGGCTGGAGCATTTTACAAGCGTTTCAACAGCAAGATCGGCGTTGGTCGGCGTTCGTCTCGCAGGGCGTCGCGTGGCTGGTTGGGTTGGGTTTGGCAAGTTTCTACTGGCTACCCGCCTTTGCCGAACAGGGGCTGACTCGGTTAGCTCTGCTCGACGCCAGCAATCCGGGGAACGCGCTGGCGGATAATTTTCTCACTTGGCGCGAGCTACTCGCCCTGCCGCGCATCCCTTATGGCGATTTGCTCAACCCATCGCCTGTGCCAACCTTGGGATTGATTCCTGTGCTGTTGGTGTTGGTTAGTTTGATTATGCTGAGAAATCGGCCGAATCGGCACGAAATCAGCCTGCTAACGGCCGCATTGAGCCTATACATCTTTCTGACACTGCCCAGCGCGGCGTTTGTCTATGAGGCGATTCCCCAACTCAACAGCATTCTTTTCCCGTGGCGGATGCTTGGCCCAGCCGCCATGTGCGTGACGCTGTTGATCGGGTTTGGGCTGGCTAGCGTACCACAAAAGTGGCAGCGGGCAGCGGCGCTGGCAACCTGTCTGTTGCTCATGTTGGCCCATACGCAATGGCGTAACCCTGTCTATGCGAAAAATGCGGCACAACCCACGTTGCAAACGGTAACGGCGTTTGAGCAACAAACGGGTATGTTAGGCACGTTGGCATGGAGCGAACTCCTGCCAATTGCGGTCGAGCAAGTGCCAAGCGAGCCGAGAACAGCGTGGTTTCGCACATCGGCCGAAATTCTCAGCGAACAAGTTGCGCCGCTTTCGGCCGAAGTCAAGCTCGTCTCAAACAGCCCACACACCCTCACCTTCAACCAATTTTTCTACCCCGGCTGGCAAGCAACGGTTGACGGAAACCCCGTCGCCATCGTTCCCAGCCCGTCAAACGGATTAATTTCCTTTATCGTGCCGGCCCAGACGCATGATATTCACATCTACTTTGACACAACGCCGCTTCGCACAACGGCAAACACCCTATCGCAAGTCAGCTTCGCCGCAATCGTGCTCCTCTTTATCCTAACTCGCAGCGCCATCGGTCAGCCCAGCACAAAAAAATATACTTCTATCTCATTACAAACTGCCGCCGCATTTGTCAGCATTGCGCTGTTCGCCCTGCTACTTGGACAATGGCATCCCACGCGCCTAAACAGTAGCGGTCAGCTTACGGGCGTTCAACATGTGCTTGACACACCGTTTTCAGACAATATGTTGCTGTTGGGCTACGATGGGCCAAATCAGGTTGCGGCTGATCAAACGCTTGATGTGACGCTCTACTGGGCCGCCCGTCACGCGCCATCTGGCGATTATTTGACCACCGTAGCGTTACGCGATGAAAATGGAGTTTTGTGGAGCAACAAGAAAAGTGAGCGCGTTTTGCGGACACGTGCCGCGCTTCCCACCACAGCATGGTTGCCACAGCAGTACGCCAGCAGCGTGCAGCGTGTTCGGCCGCTGGCGGGAACGCCGTTGGGCCGTTATGAGCTAATTGCAACCTTGTTTGACAAAACGACGCTTCAGCCCTTGGTTGTCGAAGGCACAACTATTTCACAACTTGTCATAGGATCGGTTGAGGTCACTGCGCCACGTCAGCAGGTTACGGTCGCGCCAGCCAATCGGGTGACTTCGGCCGAAATTCCCGCCCTCATCGGCTACGAGTTTGATCGAGACAGCGCCGTTGGGGTACTTGCGCCCTTCTTCGAGAGAGACAGCGCCCGCCCTGGCGATCCGCTGCTTGTCACATTGTTTTGGCATACTAGATCCAATGCGCCAGCAACGATTCAACCACAGCTCGTTTTCAAGCATACAACGGATGAAACATCGTTGCCGTTGACAACGCTCGAAGCAAATTTAGCGGGAGAATGGCGCACACAGTCGCTTGTTCGTGTGCCACGCACGTTGGAGAATGGCGCGTACACCGTTGCAATCGCAAACTGTAATCCTGACTGTACCTCACAGACAGATGTTGGGTCGCTCACAGTCGATGCGCCAGATCGGTTGTTTGCATTGCCACAGGTTGATTTTCGGCCGAATACCAGCCAACCCCCACTCGCCACCCTAGCAGGCGTCACGCTCAACGCTGATTCAGTCGATCTTGTTTGGCATGTTGACGCACACACCGAAAAAACCTATCGGATTTTTGTCCACGCACTCAACGCAAACGGCGACATCGTTGCACAATCTGATGGCGAACCAGCACAATGGTCGCGCCCAACAACAGGCTGGACAATCGACGAATATATCGTTGACTCACATCTGCTGACGCTGAGCGACGAGACGACACGCCTGCGGGTTGGATTTTATTTGGCAGAAACAGGGGAGCGGCTGGCTGAGCCAATCGAGATTTCTGTTGACTAAGTAGATGACAGAAATCTCGATCAATAAACCTCAGAGGTTTGTTGTCATCTACTTTGACTTGTGCATAAAAACCTCTGAGGTTTTCGTCAATATAGAAAGCAAAACGCCGCGCGATGGGCGCGGCGTTCCAATCTAGGAGGAGAAGGAGAAGAAGAGAAGGAAGAGAAAAGTTTTGATTTAATCAACCCAATAAGTTGATGTTGAAAAAGAGAACCCAAACGCGCTACTTTCTGCGTCGCAATTTGTTCAAACCTGTTAAGTTCCTAAGCAATTTTCTAATTGCTTGAAATATTAGGTGGCAAACCAACAATCACATCGTTTGTTTGGTTGTTCAGGTCCTTTTGTTTCGTTCTGTAGAGTTAGATGTTGTTGCCATCCAAACTCTTACTAACATAAACGCAGCAATTTCCATTTTTCCGACATCTGCTGCAATGTTGATAAAAGATGGCATATCGGGTGATCAGAACCTCGGTATTTTGAGCTTCCCGACGCAGGCAACAATTGACGCGCTGGCTACCTAACACGCCGATATGCTGACACATGAAAATGTGACTTTCCCAGAGGTAGGGTGTCTATATTGATGTGTTAGGATGTGAAAATGTCGCTGTCTTTTCGGCCGAAGTCCCTTGAATTCTGACTCAAAACCCCATACAATGAAGCGAACTTACGTTCTATTTCTGATGACGTTCAACTTCCCATGATCATCATCAAGGAGCCACCTTTTCAATTATTCCTCTCCCCGCCAAGCGCAACGCCCCACAGGGACGTCCCGCGCCTCTCTTCCATTTGTCCCCGCGCCCGTTGGTCTAAACAACCGCAGTGCGCAACTGCGTATCCTGTTGATCAGCGCCATTTTCGGCATTGCGCTGCTCGCCTTTGAAGTCTTTAATTTTGACACAACCCGTTATGCCCTCAGCCAGCTCTTCGGCGATATTCGCTTTGCTGGTGTTAGCTGGGCAACCGTGCTGGCAACCGCATTTTGCGGGATCGACTTTGCTGGCCTCCTGCGTGTTTTTAGCCCCAGCGACAAAGACACGCCGCAGGAAGTCTGGTACTTGATGGGCGCGTGGTTGCTCGGCGCAACGCTCAACGCCATCATGACCTGGTATGCCGTTTCGATCGCACTGGTTGAAAATGGCGCAACTTCACCGATTATGACGCAGGCAACGCTGCTCAAAACGGTGCCAGTTTTTGTTTCCATCCTTGTTTGGCTCACGCGGATGCTGTTTATTGGGTCGCTGACGATGGCGGCTGACCGAATCGCACAACCGACGCAACGACCCTCTGATTTAGCTGCGTCCAAGCGCCAAGCGGCGCGAATTCGGCCGAATCGGTCACCCAGCCTAAACACAACCGTTGATGACGAGGACGCTACCTTGTTCATCACCCCTGTACGACCAACCCTACGGCGACAGCCTATTCGTCAGTAGCACAGGTCTTTGGCGTTCAGCATTTGATAAGCGCATCTACCAAATGCTGGATACCGCCTTCCATTTCTCGCTGATATAATCCCCTCATGTGCCGCAGCATTAAACAACTCCGACGCCCTGATGATGTGGCGACTTCGGCCGAAATCGAAGCCGCCGCCCTGCAGTTTGTCCGCAAAGTCAGCGGCTATCGCAAGCCGTCCAAAGCAAACACGGCCGCGTTTGCAAACGCTGTCGCCGACATTGCCGCTGTCACACAACAGCTTCTCAACAATCTAAACCAACCCAAGACAACACATGCCACAGAGCAACCTTTGTAGGCAACTTTGCTTCACCTATGAGCGGAATCACCAAAACAGTCCCCCAAATACGCGGACGCGCCGCAGCGGATGCCCTTTATGATGGAACCCTGACAGAATTTGAGTTCCACACGGCTGGCAAACCTTCACGCCTTGTTGTAGGTCAATACATTTATACGATTTTTCAAAATGAACTAATTGGACGTTGTCGTATCAAAGAGATGATATTTGGCGCAACCAACCCAAACTCAGGCAAGCCGCGCACGCTGCTGATGGTTGAATGCCCCGGCGAAAAGCTCCCCCTTCCGATTCCACGCCAAGGGCATCGCGGCACACGCTACTATGATGGCGCTGATTGGCCGGCCGATTTGAATAATTAACGGCTTACGTAATAAGTTAGGATAAGCACCCTCCCCTAGCCCCTCCCGAAGGGCGGGGGATCGGATTCCTCCCCCTGCGGGGGAGGTTAGGTGGGGGTTCTGTGATTAATAGTGAATAGTCTGACTACATTCACCATTCACCATTCCCCGTTCACTGTTAATTATTCCCCATTCATTCCCCCTCTAAATCCAACACTTCTTCTACTTCTTCCAAAGGCGCACGACCATAAAGTTCGGTCATATCTTTTAGTCGTGCCTTCATCCAGTCGGCCAGCATGTTGTCTGTATAGCGCCACGCCCAATAGCCGCCTACCTTGCCGGGGAAGTTCATTCGCGCTTCATTGCCAAGCACCATAATGTCTTGGAGCGGAATCACCGATGTGTTTGCCACAGATGCATGCGCCAAGCGGATCATGTCCCATGCAATATCATGACCATCGCGGGCCAAATAGCGACGCACAAAGTCTTGTTCGCGTTTTGATGCATTTTTATACCAGCCTAGCGTTGTTTCATTGTCGTGTGAACCAGTGTAAACCACATAATTTGTGCTGTAGTTGAAGGGCAAAAACACATTCTCTTGTGCACCGCCAAAAGCAAACTGTAGAATCTTCATTCCGGGCAACCCAAAATCATCACGCAGCGCCTCGACCTCTGGCGTAATTACGCCCAGATCCTCGGCGATAATTGGCAGGTCGCCTAATTCGGCACGCAACGCCTCAAATAAAGCACGCCCGGGCGCTTTGACCCACTGACCCTTTACGGCAGTTGGCTCACTGGCGGGGATTTCCCAATAGGCATCAAAGCCGCGAAAGTGATCGATGCGGACAATGTCAACTAGCTGTAGCGTTGCCTGAATTCGCGACACCCACCACGCAAAACCGTTCGCCTGCATTTTCTCCCAGCGGTAGAGCGGATTGCCCCAGCGTTGGCCTGTCACGCTGAAATAGTCTGGTGGAACCCCTGCGATCACAAGTGGTTCGCCATCCTCATCTAAATGATAACGTTCGGGAGCAGACCAAACATCAGCGCTGTCAAAGGCGACAAAAATCGGGATGTCGCCAATAATCTGAATGTCTTGTTCGTTTGCGTATGTTTTGAGCTTTAACCATTGATCGAAAAAGAGGAATTGCCAGAATTTTGTTTGCTCGATTTCGGCCGATAAATCCTCCTCCCAACGCGCCATCGCCTCTGGTTCACGCATCGCAATCGCACGCGGCCATGTGTTCCAAACGCCCCCCGCATGCGCAACATGCTGGTTCTTGATCGCGACAAACAGCGCATAATCGTGCAGCCAGCTCGCCTGCTCACGTTGAAACGCTTCAAATGCAGACCGCTGTTGTGTCGTTCCATTGTCCAAAAAATAAAGATAGGCTTGTTCAAGCACAGGAAGCTTCCAATGAATGACCCAGCCAAAATCTACTTCATCAGTTGGGAAGTCAGGCACAGATTGCAACGCTTCGGCCGATAAATAGCCCTCCTCAACCAGCCGATCGGGGCTAATCATCAGCGGATTGCCCGCAAAGGCCGAAAAACATTGATACGGCGAATCCCCATATCCCGTCGGACCAAGCGGCAATATTTGCCACAAAGATTGCTTTGCCTCAACCAAAAAATCAACAAACTGATAGGCCGCCTCCCCCAAATCACCAATGCCGTAACGACCGGGAAAAGAGGTCGGGTGCGCTAAAATACCAGCAGAACGTTTGAACATTAAAACCTCGTGATCATAAATTCGA
>JBMZDF010000232.1:0-9060 GCA_049614105.1 Promineifilaceae bacterium (SeqCode) | reverse complement strand
ACTCCCACGCGGAGCGTAGGAGCGAGTCAGAAAATTTAGAATGCAATTGCCCTGACTTTCGCACTTCCTCTCGACATTCTGTACAATCGGTTCTTATGACCTATCTGGAAAAACTTCGGACGATTCAGGAAACGAACAACTCTTGGCTTTGTGTCGGGCTTGACCCTGACCCAGAACGACTGCCGCTCGAACACGTCACGCGCTATGACGAGCCAGTCCTACCGTTCAACAAAAAGATTATCGACGCCACCGCCGACCTCGTGTGTGCGTATAAACCGAATTTAGGCTTCTATTTACAGTGGGGTGCAGCGGGAATTATTGCGTTAGAGCGCACGATTGCGTACATCCCCAACCATATCCCTGTGATTCTCGACTGCAAAACGGGCGATCTGGGCAACACGCAGCGTGCATGGGGACGTGGCGCGTATGAGCAATGGAATGTTGATTGCGTGACGGTCAATCCTTACATCGGGGAACCTGCTGTGAAGCAGATGATCGAAAATCGGGCGACCAAAGCGGTCTACGTGCTGGCGCGGACCTCAAACCCTAACTCACAATTGTTTCAAGGTGATCTGCGCGGCGGGGAAGGCTTAGCCGCAACCGTTTTACGCACCAGCCAAAATTGGAAAGTTGCGGGGCATATTGGCTACGTCGTTGGCGCAACCTATCCAGATGAAATGCGGGTCGCACGTGAGATCGCTCCACATGCCAACTTCCTCATTCCTGGCATTGGCGCACAGGGTGGCAACCTCGAACTATCGGTAAAATATGGTGCAGACAGCACCGCCGGCCCTGTCATCAGTTCCAGCCGAGGCATTATCTACGCTTCTTACGGACTCGATTTTGCGGATGCAGCCCGTGCTGCTGCGCTTAAAGCCCGCGACCAAATCAACGCGGCGCGAGCCAAGCTGTAAGCGGAACGTGCCAAGCGAAGGGTGAAAAGCGGTGAGCAAACGACGCTTTTCACTTTTCACCACGTTCAACTAGCGTTTTTCGCTCAAAATTCGCAGCATTTGCTCATTGTGGGTTGCGTTGTGCAGGCCAACCTGCATAACGGCGTCGGTCATGCTGAACGACTCGCGCTCTGGATGATTGCCGCCACGTTCCCACTGTTCGGCCGAAAGCGCCTTAAACCACTCGCGCAGCGCCGTCCGCTTCTCAACCAACGCCGCTAGCACCGTCTGTAAATCCTGACCATTATAATTACGTTCCGTTACCAGATCGTCATGGTAGAAAAACGGCAGATCGGGCATATCCTGCTCGATTATCATCGTGGCACGCAACAGCGCCATATCCTCAAAGTCACGTAAATGACAAAGTGTCTCCAGCACCGTCCAGCCGTCGCCGCCATCACGATAGGTTGTGGCTGTCTCTTGCGAGACGCCCGTTAACAATTGTTGCGTTGTTTCTAATGTATTTCGCATCAGCCCAACGTGCCGTTTGCGAATGTCTGTCATTGTTGCCATAAGATAGGTGGTAGTCAGGTTCCCAGTGTTTCAAGTCTCTCAGGTCGGCAAATTTTCCTGCTGACCTGATTATCTGAGAACCTCTTTTTTTCAAAGCGCCGCAATGGTGCGCAAAATTTGTTCTAAGTGCGCTCGGCAATGGTTGTCGTAAATGTCGAGCAAATCATCGACCGTGATCTGGCCTATGTTGCCATGTGTGCCAAAACGTTGCCACTGATCATCTGTCAGAGCGTCAAATGTGTCAACCCAACGGTGATGTAGCCCTTCTAACAGCAAAAATGTGTGTGACATATCCGTTTCATTTGCATCACGAAATTGCGCCCACAGCGGCTCTGCATACGGTTTAATCGGCGGGTTTTCCTCGGTCAAAATCAGCTTGAGCCGCACATAGCTGTTGATGTGCGAATCTGCACAATGATGGACATTTTGCAAAATCGACCACTCATCCTCAAGCGGGGTGGCGGTTAATTGTTCAATGCTCAGGTCAGAAACGGCCTCGCGCAACTTCTGCGGAAATTCGCGCAGCACCTGCATTTTTTGTTGACGTTGTTCGTGTGTGTTCATTGTTGAATTACTCCTCTATGAGTTTGCTAACTTACTGAAAAACTGGGTTCCTGACCAGCCAGTGCCTCTGTTTCTGCCAACGTTTCTGTCTTATCAGGTGGCGAAACGAGTTGAAGTGCGCCTGCGTAGCGGAAGAGGCGGAGGCCAATTCGGCCGAAAATTCCCACCTGCTGCACCACAAGCACCAACGGCCACCACGTCGCGGGCAGATTCGGCTGAACGGCAAAGCGCATCACCCATTGAAACCCCGCCATTAACAGAAGCGCCAGCATGTAAAATCCAATCAGCGCCAGCGGACGCCGAAACAGGGTGCGAAACCCTTGTGACAAGGCGCGAAATGGGTTGGTAGTGTTGTGTTGGATCAGCGCAACGGCCGATAGCTCAAACCAGACAATCCAAAGCGGCAGCACGCTCAAACCTGCGACTAAAATGGTCAGCATATATTGCTGAATTCCGACCGCCCCTGCGACGGCAGTGGTCACAATAACGGTTATGAGGATTAAGCCGAAATGAAATGCCTGTAGGAATAATAGGCTCAAAACGTAACGGCGTGCAGATGGATGAAATGACTTGCCCGTGTCGCTCAAGCGTGCCAACGTACCGCCGCGCAGATAGGCCGACAGAAAGAACGAGAACGCCAAGATGCCCAGCACTAAATTCAGCGCCGTCGATTGCAACATGGTCGTTATCGTGTTACTGACTGCACGTCCAAGCACAGTGTCGACGTTGCCTAACAATACCAATTCGGTTAAATGCCACAGATCCGCCCCATCGGCCGCCGCCTCAATCGCCGTCAGATTGGCAGCGTTAAGCAACGTCATTGCAGGCGAAATGAGCAGCAGCAAGCCGCTAACGAGAGAAACAAGGTAGAGATTAACCCACAGACGTCGATACTGACCTGTACGTTTGATTGCAGTTTGAATCATTGTTAAAGTCCTCCTGTCAGCAGGCTAATATCCTGAATTTTGTACAGCCAGCGTGTAATAATGTTCAGCCATGCGCCGAGCGCAGGGTCGTTGCTGAGTCCATTATCCGCCCACTGTAAATCCATGTATATTTTTTGTTCAGGGTCAATCTCAACAGAAGCTATCGACCGCGCAGGGTAGATTTGCTCAAACTCAGGGTCGATGCCGTCCCATTGCACCAAATCAGTTGTGCCATCCGCAAACGTTACCAATATCTCAACGGGAATGACGATTGTTCCCTCACGTTCAGCAACAAAACTATGCTCCGTTAGCCCCGCCAGCCGATAGTTGATGACGCCATCCCCATAAACCAACCCATCGAAGAACCACGCCAGTTCCTGCCCGCTCACTTCTTGAGCCACGGCGCGAAAATCTTCGGTGGTGGGATGCTGGAAGCGGTAGCGCATAAAATAAGTACGCATAATCGACTTCATCATCTCGTCGCCAAGCACACGCTGGAGCGTGACAAGGCTCATATTTGGTTTCGAGTAGGAGGAAACACTGTATTGCGTCAGTTCGTTGGATGCGCCAAACATGGGCACGCGGGGGGAAGATAAATACTCTTGCCGACGCACTCCGAGGCCATCGATATCAAGTAAATATGTATCGAGCACATTGCCCGTGGCCCCGTACGCCGCCTCACTGCCGAGTGTGGTCGCATAATCGGTCATGCCCTCGTCTAGCCAAGGCTCCTCCACCTCGTTGCTTGCCGCCATCGACTGGAACCACTGATGCCCAACTTCATGCACGGCGACCAGTTCGCGAATTTTGACACCGAGCAAATCCTCAACCCCCAACCCTGTCACATCAAGTGCGCCAACGGTGACAAGTGTGGGATATTCCATCCCGCCCGCGCCTTGCGCATCGATCGGCACGTCAACAAGGGTTAACCGTTCGTAGGGATAAGGGCCAAACCAGTCGGAGTTGGTCACAACCGCAACGGCGGCAACGTCTAAAATCGCATCGGCCGTGTCGCCATTTTCGAGCAGATAGAGATACTGTAATTCTGTGCCGAGCACCTCGCGTGTCGCAATCTGGAAATGGGGGGAGGCGGTCCACGCGAAATCGATCACAGGTTCGGCACGATAGCTGAGCGTTTTTGTGCCGTCGCTGTTTACTGTTTCGCCCGTTGGCACGCCACTTGCGCCGACGACCAACGCTTCTGGCACGGTGATGTTCACGTTGTATGCGCCAAAATCGGCAAAAAATTCGTTGTTGCTATAAAACGGGTAGGCGTTCCATGCGCCATTTTGCCAGACGCCTAATTTTGGGAACCACTGGCCGACCATGTAGAAGTCATTTTCGCCAAAGCCCGTGCGGGCGAAGGCGCGGGGGAGCTGGGCGGTGAAGGTGATTTGAATTTCGGCCGAATCACCCGCCAACAACTCAAACGGCAGATCAACCCGCGCCAGCGTATCATCTCCAATTAGCTCCATCTCCAGTGGCTCGCCATTGACCGCCACCGACGCCACCTCAATCCAACCCGGCGCATTTTCATCCCAGCCAAAGCCTCGCAGACTATTGCCGCTGCTCAGCCAAAAGCTATTCTGATCGCGAAAACCGTTCAGATAGAGGTGAAACACCAGTTCATCAATCGGGTCATCAGTTGCGTTGCGGAAATAGATCGTCTCGCGTCCGTCCAGTTGTTTGCTATCTGTATCAAGCGACACGTCAATATCGTAAGAGGCGATCAGCGGCACATCTGGCATTGTTCGATCGGGAGAATTGGCCAGTTCTTGCGGCTCCAGCGCCTGCTCACCGCAAGCTGCGGCCAATAACAGCAACGCAATTAGAAAAAACCAACGTTTGAGTAAATAGGTTGTCATAATTTGATAGAAAAACTTGATACTTCTGGCTATTTGTTGTGCTTCGGCACTTTCGCGGCGGGCTGATGGCTATCGCTCAACGCTTTACCCGCTGCCCAGTTCTCATCGTATCATATCCTGGCAGTTGATTGACAGCCTGTTTGAAATCGGTGCTGTGGATTGTTTCGATTAGTGGCGCGAGTAGATCGGAATTGGCGTATTCGGCCGAAATCAGCAAATCATAACGTTCCTGAAACAGCGGCACAAACTCCAAATCGAGCGCCTTCGCCGCCGCCGCAATCCCCAGCCCACAGTCAGCCCGCCCAGACGCAATCGCTGCCGCTACTGCCAAATGTGTAAACTCTTCTTGCTCATACCCCGCAACCTGTTCGGCTGCAATCTCCGCTTTTCCTAACTCATAATCGAGCAAAATGCGCGTTCCTGCGCCGCGCTGTCGGTTGACAAAACGCAAATCGCCACGTCCCAAATCTGCCAGCGAGCGAATGCCCTTTGGATTGCCACGTGGCACAAGCAACCCTTGCTCTCGATCGACCAGCGTGATCAACTCGACAGGGCGATCTTTCAAATAGCGGTCGATGTAGCTCAGGTTGTACTCGCCCGTTTCGGCATCCAGCAAATGCGAACCAGCAAGATGGCATTCATCGCGCCGCAATGCGATCAAGCCGCCCAAACTACCGACATTGGCTGATGCCAGCCGCCGATTTTTACTGGCGACAAACTGTGCCAACAGATCGAGCGTCATGTCATGGGAGCCAATCGCCAAAATTGTTTGGTCGATTTGCTGGCGTGAGCGCATCAGGTGAATCGTCACCTCGGCCCCTGCTGGCAACCCTTGCGAGCCAGCAGGCACAATTGCGATGCCATCGGCACGCACCAACGACGAAATAACGCCTGCGCCGCGTGTTAACGGCGCTGCCAACATTCTTGCGCCCACGCGCCCAACCACCATACGCACATAATCATCATCCCCAGAGGGCGATGCTAGTTTGCGGGTGAGCGTGGCCTGTACTTTTTCGCCTGTCTCGCCATGTTTGCTTAGCCACGTTTCGAGCAGTGGTTTGACAAAGATTTCGCCTGTCAGCGCGGCCGATACAGGATAACCAGGCACGCCCAAAATGGGGATGGTGTCCGCACTAGGCGTCGGCAATGTGCCGATAATCACGGGATGCCCAGGGCGAACGGCGATGCCGTGAACAAGCAGGTCGCCCAGTGAATCAACAACTGAGGCGGAGAAATCTTCTGCCCCAGCGGAGGAACCCGCATTGAGCAACACCAGATCGTGATCTTTGGCGGCTTCGGCAACGGTGGCCTGAATTGCCTCAAACACGTCAACGGTGATCGGGAAGCGGGTTGGAATGCCGCCCCAGTTGCGAACCTGCGCCGCCAGTACAAGCGAGTTGTATTCGATAATGTCGCCGCGTTCGACTGGTTCGCCAATCGGCTTTAGCTCTGTGCCTGTTGGCAAAATCGCCACGCGGGGCTGGCGGGCAACGGTCACCTGATGATGTCCACAGCCTGCCACTGCACCCAAATCAAAAGGGCGCAGCGTGTGTCCAGCGGGCAGCACAAGCTGGGTGGCAACCATGTCCTCGCCCATCGGCCGAACATTTTTCCAAGGCGGCACGGCAGCACGGATGCGCAGGGCGACAGGGTGGCGTTTTTCGGCCGAAATTCTCCCCTCGCCATCCAGCGGCTCCGTCTCCTCAATCTTAATCACCGCATTCGCCCAGTCAGGCAACGGGTCGCCCGTGTCAACATATTGCGTTTGCTCACCGTAGACCAAATCTTTGGGCGCGGTCAAAATTGCGCCATCTGTTTCGTGGGCGCGAACGGCAAAACCGTCCATTGCAGAAGCGTGATAGTGGGGGGACGAGATTTTCGCCCAAACAGGCTCTGCCAATGTGCGGCCAAGCGCGTTTTCATCAAGTGGAATTGTTTCTTTGCCTAAGACGCCCCAACGGTTTGCGTCGTGTAACGCTTGTTCAAGTCGAGCTTTGGCTTGGGCAAGTGGAATATCATGGAGGTAAACGGACATAGGGTTTGAATCTATTTATTGTATGCCAGTCAGAACTGCCTTGGGAAAGTGTTTGCTGACTTACTGATGTGCGGCGCTGGACGCACCGTTTCCTATTTTTAGGCAGCGAAAAGACCGCAGACAGGTGCTTCCCAGTCAAGCGTTGTTGTGGGCAAATAAAGTGCGTTGAGATTGGCTGTGATGTCGTCGGGCCAAGGAGCGAGGCGGCGTGTTTGCAGGTTGGCGAATGCACCAAGTCCTTCGGAGAGGCTTGCGACGCGGCCTGTTGTTTCGTTGAGCATGAAAAAGATGTGGTGCAGCTTTTTTCGGCCGATTCCCAATACCCGCAGCCGAATTGACACCGTTTCGCCCAAATTCACCTCGGCCAGAAACGTCATGTGGCTTTCGAGCGCAAAAATGCCGCCGTGATGCGCCTGAGCATACGCTTCGCCCAGTCCAACCGCATCGTTAAACGCCCACCACGCCACGCCGAACAGTGCTTGGTATGCGCCAAAGGTCAGATGCCCAAGCGCATCAAGCTGATCTTCCGTAATGGTATCTCGTTGAAAAATCGGCAGCGTCTGTAGCTGAGCCGCCGTCGGAATCGTCTTTCTGCTCATGATGATTAGGCGTGAATCGAGCCACTAAGCGGCACGTCCCAAGCTAATTGACTGTCTGCCGCCAACATCGAACGAATATTTTCGGCTAGCGCAGGGGGAAACGGGGTGGTGCGGCGTGCAACTAAATCGGCGTGGGTTCCGAGACTTTCAAACATGGATGCCAACCGTTGATGGGTGTCGTTTACGATAAACCCAGCAAAATGAACCCGCTTTGGCGATTGGGCAATGACGCGCATATAAATTGAAACCCGATCCCCTTCGTGAATCTCAGCTAGGTAACGAATATGCTGCTCAAGCGCAAATGCGCCGTTTTGATGCTCGTCAACATACGTTTCCGTCATCCCAAACGCATCAAACAGGTGGGTAGCGGCTGTGTCATACAGGCGAAAATAATATTGAATGTTTACATGCCCCATGCGGTCTAAATAATCGCTGGGGATTGTTTGTTGCCAGTAACGGGTCAGTTGTTGGACTTCTTCAATGGTAGGCATGGGGTTGGGTGGGTGGTCAAACTGTCAGATAACCGATGGCGCGTTCTTAACCTTAGTAATTAAAGAAAACCTCAGAGGTTTGTTGTTGCCTGCTCTGGTGTGTGCATAAAAACCTCTGAGGTTTATTGATCGCACGCCTTTAATCTTTGAACGTTGCAGAGCGCTTTTCAACTTTAGCCATAAACGCCTCGTTGAGATCGTTTGACAAAATCATGGCGGCGTTCCATGTCGCAATGTATTCGAGGCCGTCGGCAACCGTGTGGTCGCGAGTATAGTTGAGCACTTGTTTCGTGCCGCGAATCGAGAGGGGTGATTTGGAGGCGATCATGCGGGCGATCTCGGTGACATCCGCCATCATTGTCTCTTTGTCCGTATAAACTTTGTTGACAAAGCCGACCTCTTTTGCCTCGTCAGCATACATGCGGCGACCTGTGTAGGCTAGCTCGCGGCAGATTCCTTCCCCAATAATTTTGGGCAAACGTTGCAGCGTTCCCAAATCGGCAACCATCCCCATGTCAATTTCGGCAATGGCGAAAAACGTTCCATCAACAGCATAGCGCATGTCGCAGGCGGTAATGATGTCGATTGCACCGCCAACGGCCGCGTTGTGAACGGCGGCTAAGACAGGTTTGCGGCATTCTTCGATGGCGTTGATTGTTCCTTGCAGCACTTTTGCAAAGTCGCGAATATTTTCGCGCATACGCCCTTCGCACTCATCGGCCGAATCTTGGCGGATCGCCATCAGCATTGAGAGATCGATCCCCGCACAAAAATGCTTGCCCTCACCGCTCAGAATCGCAACGCGAATGCCTTTGTCCTTGTCGATCGCTTTGAAAATGTGCTCAAGCTCTTGCCATGCAATTGCATTTAGGGCATTGGCGTTTTTCGGCCGATTGAGACGCACATAGGCCACCTTATCAACCACATCAACCAAAAATGTTTCGTACTCAGCCAGCTTTGCTGTTCCATTTAAATGCATTTTTTGTCCTACGCAAATAAAAAGGGTAAGTAACAAGCGGAAAATAGAAGGTCCGCTTTTCGCTTGCCCACGCTCATAAAACTCTTTTATTTAAAATAAACTATCATGGACACATGTATCCACGAGTCTGTAATT
>JBMZDF010000231.1:0-9076 GCA_049614105.1 Promineifilaceae bacterium (SeqCode) | reverse complement strand
GTGTTTGTGGTGCGGGTTCGCGAAGCGGAGAAGGTGTTTGTGAATTCGGCCGAATTTCCCATCAAATGGCTCTCCGCCCCCATCATCGCCAAATTGCCTCTACGCGACGACAACCAACGATTGCTACAAATGCTGCTCACCCGATGACAACGCCTAATTACACCCAACTTATCGAGAATGGCCTCAATCTCATTGCCGTTCTAGATACTCAAACGCTGCCCGACACGATTCAGACAGCGATCCCACACGATCTGCGCCAGCGATTCGGGCGCTTGATGCTCATCGGCAACGGCGGCGGGGAAAAGCTGTGGCCTGCCCTGCAACAGTACGGCATGAAAACGCCCGACCCGATCGATAACTTTTCGATCAACATGGCTCGTCAGTTCATTCATGATCAACTAGACGGCGCTGACCATCATATTCTCTACCCGCTCACCGATTCGCTTGTTTCGTTGCAGCAGTTAGGTAGTTTGGCGGGATGGCATCATCCGTCGCCGCTCGGTTTGGGCATTCACAGTCATTATGGAGTTTGGTTTGCCTATCGTGTGGCGCTGTTGATCGATGCGGACATGCCTTTGCGAGTAGAGCAACCAACGCCCTCCCCTTGCGATAGCTGTCTCGATAAGCCGTGCATGACCAGTTGCCCCATCAATGCGGTGCGTGGCATTGACCAGTTTCAGGTTGGCCGTTGTGGGAAACATCGCGTTGCGGAAAACTCCTCTTGCGCCGATCGTTGTCTCTCTCGGCTAGCGTGTCCCGTTGGCACAACACACCGCTACCCCTTGGCACAGATCCAATACCACTATGCAAATGCCCTACCTGCAATGCGTGCATGGTACGAAAAAGAACAATAGAGACAAAGCCAAATGCCCACGCATTTTATTTCGTTTAATCGTCATCCAAGGGCACAATCCCCTGTTTCAACGCATAAATTGCAACTTGGGTGCGATCGTCTAGGTGGAGTTTGCTGAGGATATTGCTGACGTGGGTTTTGACCGTTTTCTCGCTGACAACGAGATTGATGGCGATTGTTTTGTTGTCGTTTCCTTTGGCAATTTGTTTGAGTACGTCTAGTTCGCGGCTGGTAAGATTTTCGGCCGAAACGCGCGTCCCAGACACCTCCTGCATCAAACGCTGCGCCACCCTTGGATGCAAACGCGCTTCACCACGTGACGCCGCCCGAATTGCCTCAACCACCTCGGCTGGCTTGGCGCTCTTGAGCAAATAGCTCAACGCGCCCGCTTTGATTGCGGGAAACACCATTGCGTCCTGATGATGGCTCGTCAGCACAATCACGCGCGTATGCGGACTAAGCACCGAAATTTTCTCTGTTGCCTCAATGCCGCTCAAAAACGGCATATTCAGATCCATCAAAACAACATCTGGCGGCTGACCTTCAACAAATGTGACCGCCTCTTGTCCATTCTCAACGACGCCAATCACTTGAATATCATCTTGAATATCCAGCAACATTTCCATACCCTGTCGAACAATCGGGTGATCATCAGCAATCAAGACAGTTATTTTTTCGGCCATAAGGTTTCGCGTTAGTTTAGCTTCTGTTTTTTTATTAAAGGGCGCTGTTGAAAAAGCCAAAATTGAGAGAAGCCCATTCCTGTACCTCTGCACTTACCTCACTCTCTAGAACTCATTCAGCAAATTTATTGAAAACCGTCTGGAACTGGCACACGCAAATGAAGCGCGGAACCTTTCCCAAGTTGACTATTAAATTTGAGCGTCCCGCCTAATTCTACCGCACGCTCCTGCATATTGCGCAACCCATGTGAGGAAGAAGATCGTGATTTCTTTGGATCGAACCCTTTTCCATCGTCAGTCACCATCAACCGCAGCTCGTTCAAATCATATTCAAGCGACATAATCACCTGATTTGCGGCGGCGTGGCGTGCAATATTGTTCAACGCCTCTTGCACAATACGATAAACTCCTTGCTCGATACGCAGCGGCAGTTCGCGCTCACCAGAGACATTCCATGTAATCGGAACCTCTGTTTGCCCCTGCCATTGTGCAACCAAATCTGTCAGAGCGGTCGCCAGCCCGCGATCTTTCAACGAGGCAGGACGCAGTTGCTTAATGATTGCGTCCATCTCTTCCAAAATATTCTGCGTCATCTGGGACGCTTGATCTAGACGTTTAATGGCAACATCTGGCTTGCTGTCTACGATGGAGGCGACTGAGCCAACCGTCAGGTTAAGCCCAAATAACTGCTGTTTGATTGCGTCGTGCAAATCACGTGCCAGACGATTGCGCTCGTCTAGGCGTGTCAAATCGCGCATCGCCTCAATCTGTGATTCGATTTGGCCTGCCATTTGGTTGAACTCGGCCGATAATCGGCCGATCTCATCTTCCGCATCAACTTCAACCCGCTGCGAAAAATCCCCCGCCGCAAACGCATCGCTGACCGCACTCAATCGCGCAATCCTGCGTGAGATCGGCCGCGCCAAACGGCTCCCCATCACGCCCGACAAAAGAACGGCGATAACGGTTGCACCCAGCAGCCCCCACCCTAGAATGCCTGCTGTTTGGCTCAAAATGTCATTTGCTTGGGTCGTATCGCCACGATAATAAACGTATCCAACGAGTGACATATCATCAGATAAGATTGGCGAAAGTGCGACATAATTTTCGGCCGATTTTACATAATCAGTCATCGCATCTACCATCTGTAAATCAAACTCAAAATCAAGTGGGTCCAGATCATCGGGAATATCCAATGGCCACAAACGATCTACCCCCGGTGCATCAGCATCGACGATCAGACTGCCTACAGGGAATTTACGCTCATAACTGCTTGCTAGAATTGTGCCGTCTGCCCCAAGAATCACAATCCATTCCTCAAGTAGATAGTCCCTATCTGTCAGTTCAATGTTTTCCCCCGTCTCATCATCATAATTCACGTAACCAAACTGACTAAGCACAAACATGTCTGCATAGGCGGCATCCAGTTCGGCATTATCTTCATACAACCAATAGGCTAACTCGTCGGAGAAATTGGCTGCGGCGTTCGCAACCCACAGCGCAGATGAGTCGGTCTGCGTATACGCCCAGTAGCCGCCCAACGTTAAAGCCGCAATCAACAGGGCCGATACAATCACAACGGTAAGGTGGGAGAGTGTTAACTTTTGTTGGAGAGACATAGAGGGGCGCATTATATGATGAGACATGAAGATAGGGTAACGAACAAGTTGTGTTTCGGCATCGGTCAAAAGTCTGAGATATGATTGGGACATTCGGCCGAAAACAGTTATGATGCACGTCAAGGCAACGCAACTATGACTGAAACTACCCATCCATTTGATTGGAAAACCCTCAACTCAAACTATGTTCTCAAGGATCGTTGGATCGCCGTGCGTGCAGATACAGTGCAGATGCCAAACGGCCGCGTTCTAGACCCTTTTTATGCGCTAGAATATCCAGATTATGTCAATATGGTCGGTATTACCACTGACAAACAGGTGATTCTTGTGCGACAATATCGGCATGGTGTACAGCGCACGGTGTTGGAAATACCCGCAGGAATGATGGACCCAAAAGATGCGTCACCACTTGCGGCCGCACAGCGCGAAATGCGCGAGGAAACAGGGTATACGAGCGAGCAGTGGATTCAGTTGCCGTCGCTTTCCCCAAACTCAGCGAACCATCGTAATATGTCGCATCAATTTCTTGCGCTTAATATGGTTCTCAACGATGAACAAACATTAGATGACAGTGAACAGCTTGAAATCATCCAGCTTTCAATAGAAGAGACAATCACAGAACTGCACGCAGGCGCATTCTTGACGGCAGCGCACACTGGCGCTCTCTTTTTTGCCCTAGCTTATATGCAGTCACAAAAACCTTTCACGAACTAATCAAGATTATGCTTACTTCTTTGGTCTTAGCAGAAACGGATGGCTTGATCCAGCAGGAAATCGGCATCGTCATTCTTTTAACAATCGCCGCCGCCGTTGCGATTGCGATTCGATATATTCGTCTCCCTTATACGGTGGCACTTGTCCTCGTCGGGTTGGTGCTTTCCTTTTTCCCCGCGCTTATCTCAATCGAGTTCAGCAAGGATTTTATTCTCGCCGTGCTTGTACCGCCGCTGCTGTTTGAAGCGGCGCTGCACTTACAATGGTATAAGCTGCGCAAAAATCTTGCGCCCATTTTGCTGATTGCCTTTGTGGGCACGCTGGTCAGCACCTTTATTGTGGCAGGCGTCATCTCGAACGTGCTGGGCATGTCGTTTGTAGCGGCCGTTGCCTTTGGTGCGCTCATCTCGGCGACAGATCCCGTGGCCGTTATTGCGTTTTTCCGCAGTTTGGGCGTCGATAAGCGGCTTACGGTGCTTGTTGAGGGCGAAAGCCTGTTCAACGACGGGATTGCTATCGTCATCTTCAATATCGCCATCGCCACAGGTGCGCTCATTCGGGACAATCTTTACGAGGGGTTTGATGTCCTCGACGCCCTGATTGAGTTTTTGACCGTGGCGGGTGGCGGGGTTGTCATCGGGTCGTTGTTTGGCTATATCGCCAGTTCGATTGTGCTCAAAAATGTCGATGACCATCTAATTGAAACAACCGTCACGTTGGCGGTTGCGTATGGCTCTTTTGTTGTCGCTGAGTTTTTCGGCGCAATTGTTGAACCGTTCACAACGGCGGTGGACAGTCATTTCCACTTTAGCGGCATCTTGGCAGTTGTGGCGGCGGCGCTGTTTATTGGCAATATCGGCCGAATTAACACCTCCCCCACCACCAAAGTCACGCTCGACAAATTCTGGGAATTCCTCACCTTTGTCGTCAACTCGCTCGTCTTTCTCATCATCGGACTCAAAATCGAGCTGCGCCTTTTCCGCGAACATTGGCTTGCCATTCTCGTTGCAATCGGGATCGTGCTGCTCAGCCGCCTGATTGTTATCTACGTGCTCACCTTCCTGCACAGCCTGATACAACCTAGACGCAAAATCTCGATGCCCTATCGGCACGTCATGTTCTGGGGTGGCCTACGCGGTGCAATCAGCCTCTCGCTGGCCCTCGCGCTCACGGGCGACGTATTTGGCGCGGCCGTTTCTGAACAGGTTCAAGTGATGACCTTTGGCGTTGTGCTGTTTACATTGCTTGTGCAAGGCATGTCCATCGAAGGACTGATTCGACGTCTACGCTTGGTAACCCGCATCCCGCATCGTGAAGACCAACTGCGAATGCAGGCGATGGTTTACGCTAAGAAAGCGGGACAACAGGAACTAGAAAAGCTGCATTCACAAGGCATTTTGGCGGCTGATATTTACGCCGCGATGAATGCAACTTATGAGGCAGAGATCACTCAATCGTCTGCAACGCTTGCTGGCCATTTGCAACATTATCCAGAGCTTGAGCAGGAAATTATCTTGGTTGCGCGGCAGGATACGTTGCGGGCAGAGCGGGCAGCGATTACAGATGCGGCGTTACGGGGGTTGATTTCGGCCGAAATTCAAGCCCAACTGCTCACCGACATCGACGAACGTGCCGAAGCAATCAAATATCTACAGAACAGAAAATAATGGCAGCGAACGAACTTTACGAAACACGCCCCTCCACCGATATCATCGTCTGCGCATCACGCGGCGGCGAAGGCAGCCGCGCCGCCCTCCAAGCGGCCACAGACTACGCCCGCGAATCAAACACCGTCGTGCGCTTTCTCTATATCGTTGATGAGTTGCAATTTAGCGATGTTGAACCCGTTCTCAAACCAGCACTCATGCAAGAATTGCTCTGGACAGGACGCACCTTGATGGAGCTAGCCAGTCGTCGCGGCAATCTTGCGGGTGTCACCTGCGAGGTTGTCATTCGGCAGGGCCGCACCCGCGACGCAATTGTCACCTACATGCTAGAGCATCAGGTCAAAGCGCTTTTTCTGGGTGCGCCACGCGGAACCACGGCTAACATCTTTGGCGATGATGAGATCGAGCAATTTGCGATGGAGATCGAAAAACAAACAAACGCAAAAGTTGCCATCGTGCGCCCTGAAGATATGGTATCGAACACCACAAAAACCTAGGTTTCATCTCTTTCAAAAAAGTTTGGCTCTTGAGGACACCCTCCCTTAATCCCTCCCCTTCGGGGGAGGCTAGGTGGGGGTTCTTTTTCCCTTCGGGGGAGGCTAGGTGGGGGCGCTGTCAGCCCCTAAGAGCCAAAAGTCCTCAACAGGCAGAAGAATGGGGCAATAGTGAGTGAAGAATGAAGAAATAGGGTTTGGTAGCCTTGGTATCTCCATGGAACAATTTCAACGCTTGTTCTGCTGCTTTGCGATTGAATGTAGGTGATGTGGAAAAAAGGGTAAGGCGGTCAAGTCAACGGGCGTTAAGATGACCACCTTGGTGGGGGGAGCGAAGTTAGTATAGATCCCCTAAATTCATAATGCAAATTAGAATAGTTTGAATTCTCTCCTGTATAGCCTTTAACTATTCTGCATTTATCCTACCCTCATAATAATGGCCGCCTTGGCATCTTTTGTCGTCAAGATTTAACCCTATTTAGGAGATCGCCATCAAATGACCCTGTTAGCCAACCGTCCTCTTTCACCCATGCAGCACACTATTTATTACTGTGCTCACACATTTAGCGGCAAGCTAAACCGCAGCGAGATAGCAAAGCTGTTGCAAGGGTCTGCGTCTCAGCGCATCGAAAAGTTACAATCAAGTGTGTATTTCGGCCGATTAGCAGACCAAACGCGCAAGTCCATCATGCACCATCTCAATGTTCTCATCCAGCAAGGGCTGCTTGAAACTGATGTCTATGGCAGAGTCAGCATCAGCGAAAATCATGAAAATTAAAGACGTTTACTGTTCTTTCTGCGGCCAACCGCATACCATCACAGACGCTTATCCACGCCACTGCCTCCACTGCGACACCATCACCTACGATAATCCGCGCCCCGTTGCGGTCGTGCTGGTTCCCGTCGGCAAGGGCGGTTTGCTCATCACGCGGCGCGGTGGACACATGATCGGCGGCGGCAAATGGGCGCTCCCCGGTGGCTTTATCGACGCTGGAGAGCGTTGGCAGGCGGCAGGGGCGCGTGAGGTGTTTGAGGAGACGGGTGTGGTCGTTTCGGCCGAAACCATCACCCATATCGCCACAGAAAGCACGCCTGACGGGCAGTTTATTCTTATTTTCGGCCGAAGTGAGGCGATCACCACCCTGCCCCCATTCACCGAAAACATAGAAACAACCGCCATCAAAACAATCTACGCCCCGACCGAACTCGCCTTCCCGCTTCACACGGAAGTTGCCAACCACTTTTTCAACCAAGAGTAGAAACTCCAGCAGGTCAGATTTTCAAACGAGCAGCAAAACTATCGCTCCTGAAAACCTGACCCCCTTGACTATCTGACCACCTATGATCATTCCAAACTCCCACCAACAAGCAATGCTCGACGGCGACTATGGCATCTCAAAACAGATGGCGATGCGCCTTGTGCTCGACATGGCCGCTGCCGCTGGCGCGGATGAGCTAATCCCGATTCAATCGGCCCACCTTTCGGGCGTTTCGCCACTGACAGGCGGTATGGGGTTACGCACCTTTCTTGCCAAATTGGCGCTTGATCCAGACGCGCAAATGGCGATCCCCACCACGCTCAACTCGGCTGGCTGTGATGAGGAACAGTTTGAGCAGATGCGGATTGTTGCGCCCAATTTTCTTGAGCACAATCACGAAATTGTGGAAAGCTACACCAAGCTCGGCGTGCAGCCAACGCAATCTTGTATCCCCTACGAATGGGACGGCGTTGTCACAGAAGGGGTTGCGGCATGGGCCGAGTCGAACGCAATCTGTTTTGGCAATTCCTATTGCGATTTGTTAACCAATCGGGAATCTGGCCTGTCGGCGTTGGCTTGTGCCATGGTCGGTTACACGCCTAAGTATGGGCTGTTGGTTGAGGGGGCAAATCGGCCGAATTTACACGTCAACGTCACCACAGCCGTTGACGACCCAACTGACTTCTCAATTCTTGGCGATTGGTTTGGCACGCAGCGCAAGCCAAGCTGGAAAACACCGCTTGGCCCTATTCCCGTCATCAGCGGCTTGCCTAGCGATCTCAACCATGAGCAACGCAAAGCGTTAACGGCCGCTGCTGCCAATTATGGGAGTCCACAGCTTTATTTGGATGAAGGGCAGTTTGTTGGAGATGATCGGCCTGTTTATCAGGATGAGTTGGTTTTTTCGGCCGAAATTCTCACCCAACGCTACGCAGAACTCGCCCCCAGCACGCAACCCAGTTTAATCGTCATCGGCTGCCCACAGGCATCAATTGGCGAAATTCGCGCCGTTGCCGAACTGCTCAAAGGCAAAACAGTGCGCCCAACGCTCAAACACCCTGACACACCGATGCTGTGGGTCTTCACCTCCAGCGCCAATCGCGGCATTGCAGAACAAACGGGCATCGCAAAAATCATCACCGACGCAGGCGGCTTGCTGCTTGCCAACACCTGCCCCGAAGTGGTCCCATATGATCGGGCATGGGTCAAACACATTCTCACCAACTCGATGAAGGCCGAACATTACATCAAGTCGGGCCTCAACGGCATCCCAACCTCCGTCATGAAGCTGGCCGATTGCATCGCCTTCGCGACGGGGGAAAAAACGTTAGCGCGTCAACCAGACCCCATTAAAAGCAAAACAAAAAACGTCAAACAAAAAATTGCGTCCGACAGTTCTCTATCCAATATTCAACCTACTTCATTCGCTTCTACTGGTCATGGGCTCCCCTCACAAGCAGACTTCACCGTGCGCGGCGAGGCGTTCGTCACCGACACACCGATCACGTTATTGGGGTATGTCAATCGTGTCACGGGGGAAATTGAAGAGGATGGACATCCTGCGAATGGGGAAAGCATGGCGGGGAAAATTGCAATCTTTCCAAAGGGTAGTGGTTCCACCGTTGCACCCTATGTACTGCTCGAACTGTTCTATCGTGGCAACGCCCCTATCGCCATTGCCAACACACAAATCGACCAACAATGTGCGCCAGCCTGTTCGCTTGAAAATATCCCCTACGCACACAGCTTCAACGCCGACATCATCGCCAACATCAACAGCGGCGATC
>JBMZDF010000230.1:0-9088 GCA_049614105.1 Promineifilaceae bacterium (SeqCode) | reverse complement strand
AACTGCCCCCTGTCATCTATCCACTGTTTGCACCGAGGTGCGAAGCGGATAGAGGGGGCAGATTGGCAACAGGCTTACCCTGTAAAACTGCTGCAAGATAGCAGAAATTTGCTGGCTATTTCGCTATCTAAAATTAAATTCTTCGTAGTGGATGTTGCTAGACGGTACGCCTAGCTGTTGAAACGCTCGGGCAAATCCTTCCGTCATTTTGACGGGGCCACACATGTAGATATGTTTCTCGGCGATGTTGCCGCGCGTGCGTTTGGCGATTTTTTCGGCCGAAAGATGCCCATCCCGCGACGACAATTGCAAATGCGCCTCAAAACGTGCGTCCTGTTCCGCCGCAGTCGCAATTTCATCCCAAAAAAGCGCGTCACCCGTGCCGCGCACGCCATAGAAAAAATCGACATCCTTGCTAAGCGACCCACCCGCGTCACGCATCCAGCTCAGAAAAGGCGTCACACCGATACCACCCGCAATCCAAATCTGCTGGTCGCCCCCTGTCTTGTAGTTGAACATGCCATAAGCACCTTCAACCTTTGCATCTGCGCCCGCTTTCAGATTGTTAATCAGGTAGCGTGTCCAGTCGCCAGACCCCTTAATCGACAGGCGCAACACCCCTTCATCGGGCGCATTGCTGACGGTAAAGGGGTGCGGTTCGCTGAGATGACGATCCCCGTCAAACTGCACAAAGACAAATTGACCCGCCTCAAACTTGAGCATCTCACCCTTTGGTTTGAGCGTTACCTCTGTACAAGCCCCATTGAGTTGTTGCACTTGCGAAACGGTAAACGCCACCTTATGTCGTCGCCCTCCAAACAAACTGTGATACAGCCACGCCACAATCGCGATGATTGATACCAGCAGCATGTAAGCGCCAGGAACTGACTGCTGCATCGCCGCATTGACGGTGAGCGAGTGCGCGAGGCCCACGACAAACAGTACGCCAAGCAAGCTGTGCAGCGCACGCCAGCGGTGGTATGGCAGGTTCAAAAAACGGCTAATCAGCGGAATACGTGGCGCAATGGTGATCAGGACAAGAAAGATGATGCCGAGGTAGGCCACGTTGCCAAGACGCTTGCTGGCAAAAGAGGATTTGGCAAAGGGGATGACCAATTTATGACCAATCAACAGAAAAAATGCGAAGATCGCCGTCTGTTTGTGCGTCTGGTACATTTTGTCGAGTCCGCCAAAATAGGGTTCAAGTATTCGCGGTTTGGTGGAAAGTATGATTGCAATCGCCATTAGGACCATCGCGGTTGAGCCAATTAGTTCCCCGCTAAACTGGGCGGTGATTTGTGGCACGTTGTCGGAATTCGGCCGAAACACAATCCATAACAAAACGTTTAACAACACCATCCCAAACACAACCGCGTTGCCACTCTGTTTTTTCTGCATGACATACTCCTAGCTGCGTTTCATCACAGCCAAAAAAGTGATGGTGAAGCGCCCGCAAAAATAGACGTTGTGAGGCGTATGCACCGTCAGCGCGTCACGTGCCTGCACCTGTTGTTCCTCAGTGCCGTTGGTCTGGACGCCCACAAGATAGTGGCCGGATTTTAGCGCCGTTTCTGCATCATCAAACATGTGCTTTTCAACCCCTTGCAGGCGTTGATAGCTGCGGACCAAGCGGCCGATAAACCCCTGCTCTGATCCGTCAAGATCAAGATACTGTTCACCTTGCTCGCCATGATGGATAAAAATCTCGTTTTCCGCAAAGCCCGCCGCAACGAGCGTCGCCACAGCATCTTTTACCACAGCCTCCGTTTCGATTGTTGTAACAACTTTGTTGACTGGCAGAATACCTTTTGCGCGTTCAGTAGGTGATTGTGTCATGATAACGATTCCTTTTCGACTTGTTCGACAAGCAACAGCGGCAACCCCAAATCACGAATCCACGCCAAATGACCGTGTAAAGCGGCCTGATCAACGATTATTCCAGACAAGACAGAGTTGCCTTGTGCGGTTGATAGCTGAAGGTTGCCCCAATAATCAGCCCAGTTTGGCGGCAAAACGCCGCGTACTTTGATACGATAATGCGTCGGATTTGATAGCATATGCTGCTGCTCCATTTGGTTTGATGAACCCAATCGTAGCGGCTGCGGCGAAACTATGCGTCCCCTAGTAGGGGAGTTTGCTGGGGGATATTAGGGGATTAGGTGGAGGATTCGCGCTTTTTCGAGCGCCGCCGTTCGGCTATGCACCCCTAGCTTTGCGTAAATTCGTTTGATGTGCGTCCGAACGGTACTGACACCGACAATCATTTTTTTCGCAATGGCGGGAGTTGCCAACCCTTCGCCCAACAATAGCAAAACTTCCTGTTCTCGTTGCGTCAAGGGATCGATTAATTGCGTTTGTGCGGGTGCATCAAGCAGCGAAACGGCCCAAGCGGGCATATGTGTTTGGGTGGCAAACGCCTGCGCTTCCGCTCGTTTTGCTTGCCATTCCGCATGCCTATTTTGCTGCGCCAAAATTCGCAGCAAGGCAACATAGCCATGCAAAACGTCTATCCACAATCCGCCCCACTGTTTGCACAACGCAATCCCTTGCTCAACACAGTTGCTTGCTAATGATTTGTCGCCTTTGTGCTGATGCCATTGCCCAATCGCCATGTGTGCAAGACCGATCAGCGGAATTGTTAAACCATGTCTCGCTTCGGCAACGGCCATGACCTGTTTGTACTGTGCTGCAACGCGGTCCCATTCGGCCGAATCGGCATACAACATCGCCAGTTTTCCATTGCCCGCCAACGTTCCCGTCAAACTATGCGCTTTCTCGGCCAAGGCGGTTGCACGGGTGTGAATATCGGTTGCCGTTTGCAAATTGCCTAGCGCCTCATGACACCAGCCCAGCAGCGCCAGCGTCGGCATTCTACGCGCAGCCGTCGCCAATCGATCGAGCGATTTTGTACAAAGCTGCCGTGCTTTCTCAAAATCGCCCTGCAAATAGGCCAAATACCCTTGTAGCGCATACAGTTCCCCCCGCTCCTCTGGGGAGGAGAAACGTTTTATGTCTGGTACGTTTCCAAGATGCTCGGCAAAGGCGGAGAATTGCCCAAGACGATACAGCATCAATCCTTGCAGCAGAAAAATAGGTGGGGAACTGGTCAACAGTGCGTCGGGAAGGCGGGCCACCCATTGGTAGACCTGGCGAATTCGGCCGATGCCAAACAGTTCGTGGGCGTGCTGGGCGATGAGTTCTGTGGCCTGGGGGTGATTTTCGGCCGAAAAAGCGTGCTCAATCGCCTCCTCAACAAACCCCTCCGCAGCCAGCCAATCGCTGGCCCGCTGATGTAACAATATGACCGACGCCCGCGTCATCTCGCGCAAACGATGGCGCAAAAGATCGACAAACAGGTGATGATAACGATACCAACGGCGTTCGTTATCGAGCGGAAACAAAAACAGGTTAGCCGCTTCAAGCTGCTGCAAAATTGTCTGACTGTCAGTTGCATCACGCAGCGCGTTACACAACGGGGCGCTCAAACGGTCGAGAATCGCCGTCTGGAGCAAAAACGTTTGCGTCATCTCTGACTGTCGATCCCACACCTCGCTAATCAGATAATCCATGATGTAGCGATCGCTGCCTGTGAAGTGGTTCAGAAACGTTTCGCGTTGCTGTGGTGTTGAGCGCAATGCTAACGCGGCCAGTTGGAGGCTGGCAATCCAACCCTCGGTGCGGGCGGCTAGCTGGCTTGTTTGCGCTGGGTTCAGCCCAAGCTGCATTCTTTCGTTTAGAAAATAGGTGGTTTCGGATGGCGTGAAGCGCAAATCGGCCGAACGGATTTCTGTCAACCAGCCGCGCACCCGCAAACGAGCCAGCGGAAACGGCGGATCAGCACGGGTAATGATAATCAAGTGTAGCTGCGGCGGCATATGTGCCAGCAACAAGCCCAAAGCGTTATGAATCTCAACGTTATGAATCTCGTGATAATCATCAAGCACCAAAATATGCCGGCCCTTGGTTGCCACCAACGCATTAATCAACTGCATCACGAGCACGTTAGCATCAGGATCGTTGTTCGCCTCTAGCTGCGACAAAATCGTATCGTTCAGCTCTGGAATCTCTGATTGCAGGGCGGTCAGCAGGTAGGAAAAAAATGTGTGGACAATACTGTCGGCCGCTCCCAGCGAAACCCATGAGACAGAGGTCGCCAAATGCGCAGTGAGCCACTTGGCAATCAGCGTTGTCTTGCCAAACCCAGCGGGCGCGGCCACAAGCGTCAATCGCCGATTGAATCCTTCATTTAGCTTAGATACCAGCCTAGGACGATCAACAAGCGTTAGGTTGACAGTAGGGACAAACAGTTTGGTGAGCAATAAGGGTGTCACGCGTTAAGTATAAAGCATCGCCTGCATCCCCTTCAACAAATCACACCGATGATGTGTTGTTGAACAAAGATTTCGGATCAACAAACCTCTGAGGTTTCTGTTCACATGCCAGATTAGGCAATAATAAACCTCTGAGGTTCTCGTTTACTTAATCCTTATCCAAAATATAATATAGCATACGCTTTACCTGTTTAAAGCGATACATAACATAGGAGATAGGTCCCAAAAGATAATTTGGACTTGTATATTTCTTGACAATCTTTGTGCATTCACGTATGCTTCACGCCAGTTAAATGCAGTACCAAAATCGCATAAAACAAGCACATTCAAGTTAACTACTTTTCAGCCCTATGCTGAATAACCTTTAGCTAACAATTAAATTGCTTCGATGACCATTTTTTAGTCATAACCGTTATTTCGCCCTCTAAATTGATTTGGGATAGGGAAATGGGAAGCTACATACACATCACTGTTCGATTCATTGCAGTTATCACAACATCGCTTGGTTAGCGTTGCTTGTTAAAATGAGTCGATACAAGGAGAAGCAGAACAGATGGATCGTTCTCTTCATTTCAACCATTTGGCACGCATTTGCGTGGTCGGCGTCGGCGGTGGCGGCGGCAGTGCCATTAACCGCATGATCAAAGATGGTGTGCGCGGTGTCGATTACATCGCGGTCAACACCGACACAATCGCGCTTCTAACCTCAGAGGCTCCCACACGAATACAAATTGGTGAAGCTGGCACAGGTGCTGGTGGAAATATGGCATTGGCCCAATATGCGGCGCAACATGCAAAAGCAGAGTTGCAGGAAGCATTGCAGGGTGCAGATATGGTGTTTGTCACGGCTGGCATGGGCGGCGGCACTGGATCTGGCGCGTCTCCAATCATTGCCCGTCTTGCTCGTGAGCAAGGTGCGTTGACGATTGGCGTTGTCACGCATCCCTTCAAATTTGAAGGCGGGCAGCGGCTCAACAATGCTAAACGGGGCATCCGCCTGCTCGAAGAGAGCGTCGATACCCTGATCGCTATTCCAAATGACAACCTACTTGACGTTGCTCAAGAAAAGTCATCATTACACGAAGCGTTCCGCACGGCCGATGGTATTCTAGAACACGCCATTCAGGGCATTACAGAAATCGTCACCAAAGCGGGTATGGTCAATCTTGATCTCGCCGATGTGCGTGCTGTGATGAGCGAAGGTGGCACGTCGATTATGGGTGTCGGGACGGGACAGGGCGCAGATGGTGCGGTTGGTGCAGCGCTTGAGGCGGTGAACTCCCCTTTATTGGGTATTTCTGTTGATGGAGCCAAGGGGATGCTATTCAATGTGCGGGCGCACAGTGATTTGGGCATTCAGGCTGTAAACAAATCGGCCGAAATTGCCCGCGAACGCGCCCACCCTGACTGTAACTTTATCTTCGGCTACACCCCCGATGACTCGCTAGGCGACGAAGTACGTGTCACCGTTGTTGCAACAGGCGTCGATCCACTCACGCCAAGCAAACGGGTTGAAGTTCGCGTTAGCGACATCATCGAAGAAGTGACACCCACCCCAGAACCCATTCCAACGCGCCGTGTCTACATGTCGCGCCCAAAGAAACGACGCAATCCTGCTTACGCAGGTGGCGTTCAAACCAGATTTTCCACTAAACAATGGGGCATCCCGAATTATCTAAGACAGTAATCAACAGTGCGTCTGCCTTTAGCAGACAAAATGAATCAGTATTCGGTATTTAGTTAACGACCTCGACTTCTCCTCAGACTAAATACCGAATACCGATTTGCTACACATCTTCTTCTAAGGAGTGAGGACCGTATCAAATAACCCTCACGCCTGAACATCTTGTTTCCTCTTTTCCAATACTCCTTTTCTCCAAAGCAGGCCAGGTGACACTGGCCTCTTTTCTTTTCTAGTAGCAAGGAGGGGAAGAAGAAATGGGGAATATAGAATGAAGAATGAGGAAAAAAAGGGGACTCGTTGGGCGGGAAATTAGATCCCTCCCCCTTCGGGGGAGGCTAGGTGGGGGTGCTGTCAAACGTGGTTTCTAGTCGTCGGCAAGTCGTAGAACGGCCATGAACGCCTCTTGTGGCACTTCGACGTTCCCGATCATCTTGAGTCGTTTCTTACCTTTCTTCTGCTTTTCGAGCAGCTTCTTCTTGCGCGAAATATCACCGCCGTAGCACTTCGCCAAAACGTCCTTACGCATTGCCTTTACCGTTGCGCGGCTAATCACTCGCTTGCCAACGGCGGCCTGAATCGGCACTTCAAATAGCTGGCGTGGGATTCGTTTCTTTAGTTCTGTCACCAGTTTCTGCCCACGATTGTACGCATAATCCTTATGCACAATCATCGTCAACGCATCCACGGGCGCTTTGTTCACCAACACGTCTAGTTTGACCAAGTCAGAGGCGCGATAGCCCAAAAAGTCATAATCCATCGACGCATAGCCGCGTGTCCCACTTTTCAGCTTATCGTAAAAGTCAACAATCAGCTCGCCTAGCGGCAAATCATAGCTTAGTACAACGCGCCCTTCGGCCGGATACTCTTGACTAATCAATTCGCCACGCCGCTTTGTCGTCAGATCCATCACCACGCCATAATATTCGTCGGGCGTGAAGATTTGCACCCGCATCCACGGCTCGCGAATCTCAACATAGCTTCCATCATCTGGCAAATCAGCAGGGCTTTCGATCACTTCCATGTTGCCGTCTGCGTCAATGACTTCATAACGCACGCTGGGCGCGGTGGCGGTGATGTCGAGATCGTACTCACGCTCTAGGCGCTCTTGAATAATCTCCATGTGGAACAAGCCGAGGAAGCCGCAGCGGAAACCAAAATTGAGTGCGTTAGACACTTCTGGCTCAAACACAAGCGCGGCATCATTTAACTGTAGCTTGCCCAGTGATTCCTTGAGCGTTGCATAATCTTCGTTTTCTGTTGGGAAGAAGCCTGCGAACACCATCGGCTTAGCTGGTTCGTAGCCGGGCAGAGGAAATGTTGACGGGTTTTTCCTGAGCGTAATCGTATCGCCCACGCGACAGTCACGAACATCTTTCAACCCTGTCGCAATATAGCCCACTTCTCCGGCCGAGATAACGGTCGATTGCTTCATAACGGGTTCAAAGACCCCAATCTCAATCGGTTCGACTTCGACCTCATTCGACATCATCTGAATGACATCACGGTGCTTAATCATGCCGTCAAACAGTCTCACATAGGCGATCACCCCTTTGTAGGCATCGTAATGTGAGTCGAAGATGAGAGCACGTAGGGGATCGTCGCGCTTCCCCTTAGGTGGCTCAATCCGTTCGACAACCGCTTCTAAAATGGCGGCAACGTTTTCGCCTGTTTTGGCGCTCACAGGGATACAGTCCAGCGCGTCAATCCCGGTGACGGCTTCAACCTCTTCCGCCACATCATCGGGCAAAGCGGCTGGCAAATCAATTTTGTTGATAACGGGGATAATCTCAAGGTCGGCTTCAAGCGCTAGGTACAAATTTGCCAGCGTTTGAGCCTCAATGCCTTGTGTCGCATCGACAACAAGCAGTGCCCCTTCACACCCTTGCAAAGCGCGACTGACCTCATATCCAAAATCGACATGCCCTGGCGTGTCGATAAGATTCATGATATAGGTTTCGCCGTCATTGGCGGTGTAGGTCATTCGCACGGCCGATGCTTTAATCGTCACCCCTTTTTCACGTTCAAGCTCCATGCTGTCTAGCAGTTGGGCCTGCATGTCTCGGTCAGCCACCGTGTCGGTTAGCTGTAGCAAACGGTCGGCAAGGGTTGATTTGCCGTGGTCAATATGTGCGATGATACAAAAGTTACGAATCTTACTCTGGTCTGGAAGCATCTGTGAATTATAGCACAACTAATTATGGAACCTGATCGATCGGTCGCCACCGTTCCGTCAATGTTTCAGCAGCCCCCATAAAACCAAAAGACTCGCGCATGGCGAGCCTTTTTCGATCTGTGTATTCAACTGTAAGAGGGAATTAAAAGTCTGAGTTGAATCGAGTTAACTAGGCGCGTTTGGTACGACGGCGCTCGTTTAAATTCAATTCTTGATTTTGGTAGAGATGACGAAAACTGTTGCTGCCGTCTTCAATCGTATAATGCGTAAACACATCTACGGCGCCATCTTCTGCTTCGATGAACCCATACCCCTTTAATCGCTGAAACCACTTCACAATTTCTCTTTTACGAGACATAAGCTATTCCTCATGTGTGTAGGTGGTAACGAAACAGCGATTACTGCCACTGTTTCAGTGTTGAGCACTTTCCTATACGCTTGACAACTTAGATACTGGGAACTACGTTACAGTAAGAAAACTCGTTACAGAATAGAGTCCCAACCTATATTTGTCAAGTCAGTTTGGATGCGCAACGTTACCACGCGTCTAATTACCCTGATTTACCCTGACTTGCTATTGAATGTGGATGGTTTTATCTAAGGTACGATACCCGTCAGAACTATAATCTGTGAACTCGGGATTCTCGTCCTCGTCGAAATAAAACCACACCCCATCATTCCCTTGAGCATCAACCATGCCATAGCCACGCATACGACGTAACCATCCTAAAACTGGACTGCTGGTGCTTTTTCCTTTGCTATTTCGTCTGAACATATGACCTCTGAATACAACTAGAATGTCACAGCCGAACCGACTAACTTAACTAAAACGTTATGAGATTTTGACCTTCGGTGCTGTTAAAGAAATAGTATCAAAGGGGGGGGAGGACTACCGCAAAG
>JBMZDF010000229.1:0-9130 GCA_049614105.1 Promineifilaceae bacterium (SeqCode) | reverse complement strand
AAGGAGGATTGCCGCCACGAGGCCGACCTTTTCATCCCACAGGCGCTTGCCAACTTGATAGATGGCGTACACGGTGGCGGTTCCGATCAACGGTGCGAACAGGCGCAGCGCGAGGGGAGTTCGGCCGAAAATGGCAACTGTAAGCTTAGTCAAAAACAAAGGCAGCGTCGGATTACTCAGCCAAGCGGTCCCAAACACATTCTGGGTATAGATCGCATCCAAACCCAACTGCGCCTCTGCGCCATTAATGACCCACGGGTGGGCGGTGAGTTGATAGACGCGCAGAAAGAGCGCAACAAACAGAATGAGCGGGAGAATGTACCCCTTGAGCGAGGCCAAACGCGAATAAATAGTGCTGGCTTCATCGTTGTCTAATTTGCTCGGTTCATCGTTAGTTGTGTTGGGTGGGACATCACTCGTAAAACGAAACAGCGTTGTCCCTGTCGAGATGATCGCGATCAGCCACAGCGGTAGCGCAATCATTGGCCGTTCCGCTTGTGCATAGGCGATCGCGCTCACGACGATCGACGCGCTGACGGTAGTGATTTGGGTAAAGGGCAGGGTGCGTACCCATTTTGAGAGTGTTTGTTGAAAATTTGAGTTGGTTTCGGCCGAACTACGACTTAACCCAAAAATCGCCCCCAACGCCAAAATCAGCCACACAACGCCGCTGCCCATTCGATCTGGCGTGCTGCGCATCGATAGTTGAGCCAGCATCGTTGCACCGAACGCGAGCGCGGATAGAAACAATTTAGAGGAGGGAAAGAATCGACGTGCCGGCAGGTATGAGACTGGCGTATTTGCCTGCCGCACAGTTTGAGACGCTGTTGCATCATCACCTTGCAAATGATGCGCCGTGAGCGCCTTTGTCTGCTCATCAATTACCTGCCAAGGAGAGGCGGCAGGTAGCGTTTGCTGAACAGGCGTTTGTTCCGCCTTGCTAGCGAGGATAAAGAGACAGTTGCCCTCGGTACTCGTTCGATTTTCGTAATGAGGACGCAACACGGTATGAATCGGATTCAGAATGCGAATCCAAGGCAGCGCATGATGCCCTGTTAGTTCGTATAGTACGTCTGACCAGTTGTGAGCTTCGGCCGAACTCGCATCTTGAGCGCTGTCATCATAAAAAGGATGCCAACGATCAATGTGGAAGCCTGCTTGATTAAGCAGCTTGGTCCAAGTTGCCGCCGACTCATCGGTGAGATCGGTAGCTGGGACAGTGACCAATAGTTTGCCCGATGTTCGCATCCGCTGGCTAATTTCGCGTAGCGTTTCAAACGAAGGGGTGGCGTCACCTGTGCCAATTAGAACGGCACTGGCTGATAAATCGGCCGAACGCGGTGGCAACGCTTGATGTTCTCCGTACTCATTGCGCAGATCGAGGCAAGGCTGTCCTAAGTGAGCCTGCTCAACGAACCGCGCCTCCATCGCACGCAGCAGCGCCTTCTCAGGCGGCACACGCTTGAGGAAATACCAGAGCCAGTCTGGGGCGTTCAAATTTGCGAATGAAGATTGACGACGATTATTCACAGGTACTTCGATAGGGTATGGTAGAAGGGGGTAATGTTGCAAAGTGACAAAGCCGATCAATTAAGCTTGATAGCCTTGCCACGTTGTTACCTGTCGCTTCCTATGGGTTGTGGATTGCCTTTTTCATCTGATCACGCATTGCGCGTAGCCGCTGATACGGTTCAGGTTCTGGGAGCGAGCGGTCAAAGGTGCGGTCGCGTAACGCCGCATACAGTTTGAGATATTCGCGTGCCGTTTGGGCAGGCTCGAACGTGGCGGCGATTGTATCGGCCGATTTGACATAAGACGCACGATCTCGCAGCACACGAATAATCGCATCCGCTAGCGCCTTGTGATCTCCAATCGGAACAACCTCGCCCATGCCGCTCATTGTGACCGATTGACGTACGCCGGGCAAATTGCTTGCAATACACGGCACACCATTGTTCATCGCCTCGATTTGTACCAGCCCGAAGCTTTCCGTGCTGTTTAGACTGCACAAAACGAGGACGTCGAGATTTTTGTAAAAGGCGGTCAGTTCTGCCCCATGCAAATTGCCCAACAGCGTATACGCTTCTTTTTGAGCTGCAAACATAGGCGCAAGCCGCTCTGCATATTTTTCTTCGCCAAGAACATTCTCATGTTGCCCCGCGTGCAGTACGCGCACCGTGGGGAACACCTTTTGCACGATTGGCAGCGCCCGCAACAAAATCTCAACCCCTTTCTCGGTTGCTAGTCGTGTTGCGATCCCAATAATCGGCTGATTGCTCAATCCATGTTTGGCATAAAATGCCAGCGCCTCGCTATCAGAACATGCTGCTAGCTCAACAGGTGGCGGAATAATATGCAGTTTGCGATTGACATAGGCGGATAAGTAGGGCGAATTTTGCCCATAATCGCGCGTGTAGGTCACAACCGCGTCGGCCAAGGACCCCGCAATGCGATTCATTGTCAGAACGATCCGATCGACAAAGCGGTTGAACAGCCCGTCGGGCAGACGCAAATCGCAATGATAGGTTAAAACGGTGGGCTTGCTCATCAGCTTGCCGCGTAAAGCAAAGCCGGGCGCGTCAAACTGGGGCAGATGCAGATGTAATACATCGCACCAACGAACATATTTGAAGGCATGTAGTCCCAGCGTGGGCATGATGACCCCTTTGCTGATCCGAAACGCGACAGGCACACGCACGATGCGTATCCCGTCTCTGATCTCCTCGCGCGGCCAATCTTTTTCTGCTTGGGAGGTCAACACGGTAACTTCATGCCCTTGGGCAACCAATGCTTTACTGAGACGCTCGACATAAATCGTCAAGCCGCTCACATGGGGGCGATAATAGGTTAATACTTGAAGGATCTTCATAAATAGTAGCCTTTAAGGCTGGCTCGTTGACAATGCTGTATCGATAAAATTGCGACTTGTATATTTCTTTTATTATACACTCGCATTGCGCGTGTTGCGCTGAGTGATGAGATCACGGGTTGCACCGACAACTTGAGCAAACGTTGATTGGGTACGGGATAAACCGATCGCGCCAAGCGTGATCAGCAGTATAAAGTTAAACGTATGATAGAGAAATGCGAAGCTGGCCGCTTTGGCCGCATCAAACCCAAGCGCCGTTAGCGAAAGAGTGACAGCCAGATGAAACACGCCAACCTGGCCTGGAGAGGAGGGGGTCGCGATGCCAAATGCGGCGGCACACAGCACAAAGATGGTGATCACGACGTTGACATCGAGATGGACCGCCAGCATAAATGTCTGGTAGGCAAAAATAATCGGGATCCAGATGGCGATAGTGAGCAAGAGTAGCATGAAGCCGCTGCGCCAATTGGTGAAAATAGTTAGGCCAGCCAGCAGATCATCAACCAGCCCTGACCATCGTTTGTTGTCGAGCGGCGTTTTGTCGAGTAAGGATTCGGTGAGGGTGTGGAATTTCGGCCGAAAATTCGCCGCCACAACAACCACCACCATAAACACAACAACCAACATCCCCGACACCCGTGCCGTGTTACGCAGCCAGTCGGGAAACACTTGAAGCCGCGCCGCCGCAACGGGCAGCATCAACACGACCATCATCATGTCGAGGGCGCGTTCGACCACCATGGTAGACAGCCCTTGCCCGATGCTTAAATCTTTTTGGTTGCCGACAAGAACCGCCCGAGCGGGGTCACCAATGCGAAATGGCAAAAGCTGGGTGAGCATGTAGCCAATGTTTTGCAGGTGAAAAATGTGCCAAAGCGCTATTTTATTTTCTAGCATGTAGCGCCAGCGCAAAGCGCGTAAAATCATAAAGCTCAAAATGAGCAGGACGCCGCTGATGACGTAGCCAATATCGGCCGAACGCAACGCCTCAGCAATTTTGCTAGGGTTGATAAATAAGAAAATCGCCCCAATACATGCGGCGCTAATAAACATGCCGAGCCAAAACTGCGGCTTTTTCCAAGCAGGTGTTTGCATGGCGGCATTATAACAGTCGAATGGACTCGCGCAGATTTTATGAGTGATTTTTGCCTAACCATTTACGATTCAAGGCCAAGAACTGATAAAATATAGAGATAGTCGTCAAAATAGGTGCGCCACAAAAAATGCTTGTAAAGTAAAGTGGCCAATGGCGTCTTGCAAAAACGGCCCATTAACTTGGCAAGCGGCTAATTATTCAACCGTTTTTGCAGTCAAAGATGGTTGATGGCCTATTTAGGTGCGCCACAAAAAGTGCTTGTTTTGTGGTTAAATCAAAAAGATCTCAACGGTGCTGTTAAAGACAGCCCACTAGCTAATGAGGATTGAATGAATCGAACTGTTTTATTAATTACCTTGGGAATTTATGCTGTAATGAGCTTTTTTGCGTTTTTCGCTGTGATGCGCGACAAGCGAATTGCGCAGCGCAACGCACGACGCTTAAAGGCGATTTCGCGTATTCCTGAGCGCACGCTGCACACATTGGAGTTCCTTGGAGGCGTATTGGGTAGCTTACTCGCCCAGCAAGTTTTCCGTCACAAGACGCAGCAACGAGCGTATCAGAATATCTTTTGGATGATTTTTGCGGCACACATTATCGGCTGGATTATTTACTTGGCGGTGATGTATTTGCAAAGTAGACCCGCAACTTCGGCCGTTTTTGGTCTGTTGATGTGAATTGAGCTTGAAGATTCCTTGTCGGCAGTTGCGCTAATTGTGCAGTGACCGCTACAATGCCCCTATGCATTTTCTGGATTTCGGCCGAAAGTATTATCCTCGTTCCGTCCCGATTTGGGGCAGCTTGCTCCTTTGTTTGTGCATCACATTGCTGTGGTTGCAGTTTAGCGCACAGGCGCAAACCGACGACTCGCAAGATGCACAAGCCAGCAGTACACACTTTTTGCCGATTATGTTTAAAGCACCTGAACCGCCCAAAACGGTTGAGGTGCGGCGCGTCAACACAACCTCTCTAACAACCTGTGGCGTGTCAGCAATCGCCAACGCAGGCGATGATCGCCTTTTTGTCGCGCAGCAGGATGGGCTGATTGTCATTTTGGATGTAGATGGCACTGTTTTGTATGAGCCATTTATCGACCTAACCAGTTTTGTGACCCAAACGTGTAGCGAGCAGCGCCCGCAGGCTGGGTTGCTTGGACTCGCCTTTCATCCCAATTATGCGACAAACGGTCATTTCTTTGTGACCTACACGCGAGAAGCAGATGAGGCAATTGTGCTATCGCGCTTCACGGTTGGCATAAACCCCGATCGCGCCAACCCCTCTAGCGAACAAGTGATGCTGGTTGTCGAAAAGCCGACCCGTTCGGCCGAATTGACGCACAACGGCGGTGCGCTTGTGTTTGGTCCACAGGGCGATCTGTTTGTGGCCCTTGGCGATGGGGATCAGAAACCAACCCTGTCTGAAAATCGGCCCGGCGATGTGAACAACCACGCGCAGCGGCTAGACACGCTGCTTGGCAAGGTGCTGCGCCTTGATGTCGATGGCGGCGGCAGGGCTGCACCTGACTGCGGCACAACGGGCTATCAAATTTCAAGCAGGAACGAGCTTGCCGATGGGGCAGGTGGCGTTTGTGATGAAATTTGGGGCAGTGGGCTGCATGCACCTTGGGGGCTTGCGTTTGATGACAAAAGTGGGCTGACATTTTTGGTTGATTCGGCCGAATATAAACGCAACGAGATTAATCGTTTTCTCGATAATCTAAACGCGCCCAACTTTGGCTGGCGCTGTGCCGAAGGGCGTGTCGATCATTCCACGCAGCCGCACGTCGCTAATTGCCCTGCGGTTGAAACGTTTGAAGCGCCCGCGCTAGAATATTCGCGCAGCGATGGCTGTCAGATTGTGGGCGGGCAGGTGCATGGCGCAACACAGCATACGCTTGAAGATCACTATTTGTTTACAGATGCTTGTGAGAGTGGGCAGATCGGCCGAATCGACATCACCGACCCCGATTTCCCGTTGGTCTGGATGACCGTTAGCAATTTACCCAGCGGGCTAAGCTGGAACGCAAGCGGAACAGATGTGCAGGGCAATGTCTACTTCTCCGAGTTTTCATTCAACCCGACGGGACCGATCAATATCTATCGCGTTGTTGATCCCCAACTAAGCCGTTAACAGATTGCGATTAATAAAGGGTATGTTTCATTTGAGTAAAGAGCGGTGGCTGAGCGTGTCGAAGCCTAAGCGACATGCTGCTGCGACTTCGACAAGCTCAGTCTACGTTATCGTCACCAACCCATTTAAAACACACTCATTAATTATTCACGAAAACCTCTGAGGTTTATTGATCGAGGCTTTTTGTGATCTGCCTGATAGAATGTTAAACGAGACGCCAAATAATTTATTTTTTGACCAATCAGGCTGCCTGCCCCTTGTCCATCAACTCAAATCTAGCTTAATCGGCCGACCGCTTTTTTCCGACTCGTGAACCGCCTGGGTTGCGGCAAGGGTACGAACGCCGTCCGTGCCTGTGATAAGCGGCGCAACCTCGCCACGCACCCCTGAGGATTATTGATCGAAACTTTTTGTGTCATACTTGGCCGAAAACTGTTTGGGTGTATTGGGTCGTCCTTTTGATGGTGTTTGCTATAAAATTAGCATCAACGGCATTAAAACAAGCAATATGGGCAAACACATCGCATATGGCAAATATTATCTTGACAGGATTCATGGGGACGGGCAAAACGACGGTTGGCAAGCTGCTGGCCACGCGGTTAGGGTACGCTTTTGTCGATACCGATCAGGTCATTGAGGAACAGGCAGGGCGTTCGATCTCGCGCATTTTTGCCGAATTGGGCGAAGCAGCATTTCGGCAAATTGAGCGTGATGTTGCTAAGCAACTTGCTGAGCGTGATCAACTGATTATCTCGACGGGTGGTGGCATGATGCTTGATCCAGCCAACGTTGCTGCACTGAGCCGCACGGGGCGCATCTTTTGTTTGGTGGCAACCCCAGAGGAAATTTTGTTACGCATCACAGGGGATGATGAACACGTTCGGCCGCTGCTTGAAGTACAGAACCCAGGTGAGCGGATTGTCGAGATTTTGTCGCAGCGCGAACAGAAATATCGTCGTTTTCCACAGGTAAGCACAAGCGGAAAGCCGCCAGCTAACGTGGCAAGTGACTTACTGATGCTGCTTGATAGCGATTTCTCACACTTGGGGGCGTAAACCATGTACAGCGTTCAGTTTAGAAGTTACGATCAAGTGTTGAATACTGATGATCCTAAACTCCCTGCTCATCGACCTTATACTGGAACCTCCATATTAAAGCTCAACTTTGAAAAATCTCCACCAGAGTTAACTGGTAAATATTTTACAATTCGCGGAACGGTAGGGCGTATTGAACTAAAGTTAGAGGATGAAAACCCCAATAAGAACTACCGACATTATTAGATTAGCGGATTCATAGAGGCTACTGTAATCTCAACGGGTCAAAATGAATCGATTACCCCACTTCCTTAAATGACACACAAAATACTTGTCCTAAACGGCCCTAATTTGAACCTGCTCGGCACACGTGAAAAGTCGATCTACGGTGCTGATACGCTTGAAACAATCGTCAACGATTTGCGGGCTTATGGTGCAGATCGTGACGTTGAGGTTGAGGCATTTCAATCGAATTCAGAAGGTGCGCTGGTGGATGCGGTGCATGCGGCGCGTGGTTCGGCCGATGGCATCGTTTTCAATGCGGGCGCGTACACTCACTACAGCATTGCGCTGCGCGACGCGATTGCAGGGGTGCAGTTGCCTGTGGTTGAGGTGCATATCTCAAATGTGCATGCGCGTGAAACGTTTCGGCATAAATCTGTGTTAGCGCCTGTTTGTTTGGGGGTGATTGCTGGTTTCGGCCGAAATAGCTACTTCCTCGGCATCGACGCCCTGCTGCGTCATTTCGCCGCATGACGACCTGATCAACACGCGCTGCAAGTTGCGTTATAATCTTGGAATGTTCCTAAATCCATACATTGCTGGCAACCCTATTGGGGGGCAAGCAGGCTTTTTTGGTCGCGACGACATTCTACGAGAAGTAACGCAAGTATTGCGCAACCCCAGCAGTAACGCCATTGTACTGTATGGACAACGGCGCATTGGCAAAACCTCAACCCTGTTGCAATTAGAACGGCAGCTTCACGCCCTCCCCGATTACGCCCCCGTTTATTTCGATCTACAAGACAAGGCTGGCAAGCCGCTAGACGCTGTGCTGTACGAATTGGCACAGCGCATCTGTGCCGTGACGGGGCAGGCGCTGGCTGACCGCGATGCGTTTGATCCGCAGGGAACCTTTTTCCGCGATGTGTTTATGCCGCAGGCGGCGAAGGCAACTGCCAACGGCAGTTTGGTGCTGTTGTTTGATGAGTTTGACGTTTTGGACAGCCCTAAGAAGGTGCAGGCTGGCAATGCTTTCTTTCCTTATTTGCGGGCGTGGATGGGAAAAGAGAAGGGTGTTCAGTTTGTTTTTGTGATCGGCCGACGCCCTGAAGATTTATCGATCAACACCATTTCCACGTTCAAAGGCGTGCGAGCGACACGTGTATCCTTATTAAATGAAGCTGATGCTGCCGCCGTTGTTCGTCAATCACAGACGGCAGGTAGTTTAATTTGGTTGGATGAGGTGGTGGAGCAAGTTTGGCACTGGGCGCAAGGTCACCCCTATTTTACGCAGCTATTGTGCAGCGTTGTTTGGGAAAATGCGTATGAGGATGATCCAGATGAAGCGCCTCTGATTAGGGTTGACGATGTAGATAGTGCTGTTGATGAGGCACTTAAACAAGGTGCGAACGCCTTTGTTTGGATATGGGATGGGTTGCCGCCAGCGGAGCGCGTTGTTATCTCGGCCATGGCGGAGGCAAAATCGCTCATCATCACCCATGACGATTTGGTTGGTATTCTCAACCAAAGTGGTGTGCGATTGATTGTGCATCAGTTAAAGTTAGCCCCAGAAACATTGGTGGAGTGGGAACTGTTGCAGCCAGCAAACGGTGGCTATCGATTTTCCGTTCGCATGCTTCGTTATTGGGTACAAAAAAACCGACCCCTTCGTCGTGCCAAAGAGGAGTTAGATTTACTAGACCCGCAAGCTGAAGCTCTTTTCCAAACGGGGCAGCGCTTCCATCAGGCAGGGCAGGTGGATATTGCTAGAAACCAACT
>JBMZDF010000228.1:0-9132 GCA_049614105.1 Promineifilaceae bacterium (SeqCode) | reverse complement strand
AAAATGTGGAAGTAGATATAAAAACACTTCGAAACTATAGGGCTTCATTGCTTGCAGCCCTATCACACAAAGCGTCTTCTATTCGTTCATGGGCGCTTGAGTTCATTCGCCACCTCACGCAGGAAGTTGTTTTTAAAAAACAGCTCAAGCAAATGAGTAAAACAGAGGAAGACCCTACACTCAGGAGAAAAGCTTCGGACATCTTAGCTTTTCAGCGGCGTAACCGTAAAAAGTAACTATCGCGTTGAGTCAACAGCAGATAAACAGACCATGCAAAGTATGGTCGGACGCCGATGGTTAGGGAACAATGCAATGGGTTAGCGTCATGCGTAACCCGTTTGCACAGCTATTTAACATAGAAGGAGAATGCATCATGACGGAAGGCGAAAGTAAAGCTTTGAAGGCGATCCCGATTATTTTAATCATTGGAACGCTGCTTGCACTAGCAGGCGGTCATAACGGGCAGATGGTGGGCGGTATTTCCCTTTATGCGCTTTGTATTTTGATTGCGTTTGGGATCAACTGGCTGATGTTTATCCCGTCCTATATGGGGCAAGGTGAAACTTATTTTGATTTGACGGGGAGTATCACCTATATCACAGTGATGTCGGTGGCGGTTTGGCTGTCTGATTCGGCCGATACACGCGCCATCCTCCTACTCATTCTGATCCTAATCTGGGCGGGTCGGCTTGGCTCATTTCTTTTTATGCGGATTCGTGCGGCGGGGCATGACGGCCGATTTGACGAGATTAAAAAATATTTTCTGCGCCTGCTTATGACATGGACCCTACAAGGGCTGTGGGTCTGTTTTTCAGCGGCCGCTGCTTTAGCTGCCATCACCTCCGTCGATTCTAAACCTATCGGCGCGGTAGCGGTCATTGGCTTGCTTGTGTGGCTGGTTGGATTTGGGTTTGAGGCAGTTGCCGATCGCCAGAAAACGCTGTGGCGCAAAGACCCTGCGAACAAAGGCAAGTTCATCACAACGGGCCTTTGGGCATGGTCCCGTCATCCCAACTACTTTGGCGAAATCACGCTCTGGCTAGGCATTGCCATCATTGCCGCCCCCGTTTTGACAGGCTGGCAATGGTTCACGATGATCTCGCCGATTTTTGTCTATCTGCTGTTAACCCGCATCAGCGGCGTGCCGATGCTTGAATATCGCTCGGACGAAAAGTGGGGCGGTCAAGCAGATTATGAGGCGTACAAAGCGAAAACGCCCGTGTTGATTCCTCGTCCGCCAAGCGAATAACATCCCATCAGGCACAAAACGAACTTCAACCGCAGAGGCGCGGGAAACGCTAATACTGTCCGCGCTGTGACCTGCTTAATTTTCAGATTAGACATTATACAAACAAAGATACGACTCTCGATTTCCTCAACAGGGCATGTTGATAGGTGATTCGTAAGGTCGCAGTGCAGAATAGAGTGTACAGTCGATTATTATTGACTGTGTGAGAAACGGGCTACCTACTATTAATAGCAAACTGTGATCCAAAAATAACCTTGCGAAGGCGGTTCTACTGTCTGCAAAGGTTACTTGTATCCTAAATCGGGATGCAGGCCCAGCATTGTCTTATCGAAACAGGCAGTATGTAACATAGCATTTTGGCGTCCTCGGGGGGGTCTCCAAAAAAGTTTGCGAACTCCCTCCTAAAGATTTTTATACATCATTTTATAAATAGGCCAATCTGAGCCGTGGGGGCAGCAGTGCCATTGCTTCTTTCCAACCCATCATCCTTTCATTGATGAGCATGTCAAGTAGACACGATTACTCGTTGACAAAAACCTCGGGCGTTTTTATTCACACCAGAGCAGAGGGCGACAAACCTCTGAGGTTTATTAATCGAAACGCTACTTGGATATTGCTCGAAAAATAAAAATAAAAATGGCGTTTTGTCTGTGGGTAATTTCGGCCGAAATTATCAAAACGCCGTTTTTCAGGAGAGTCATCCCTTATGTCTAAACATATATTGATGCTGCTAGAAAATAATTCCTATCCGCAAGCAGGGCGTGCGCGGCGTGAGGCAACCGCCTTGATCGAGGCAGGCTATCGCGTAACGGTGATTGCACCAACTACGGGAGATACACCTCATCGCGACAGAATTAACGGCGTTGACGTACTACGTTATCAAAGGCCCAGACAAGGAAAAGGGCTGTTAGGATACCTTTGGCAATATGGGTATACGCTCATCATGCACACCATGCTTGCGTGGCTAGTCTTGTTCCGCACGGGGTTTGATGTGATTCACGCCCATAATCCGCCCGATGTGCTGGTACTTGTTGCGCTGCCGTTCAAGAGACTGCTGGGCAAAAAATTTGTCTTTGACCACCATAATCTAGCTCTCGAAATGTATGACTCATGTGCTAACGGCAAACCAAACAAACATGTGCAGCGTTGGCTTTTGTACTTTGAGAAGCTATCTTGTCAAGTTGCCGATCGGATTATCACAACGAATCAATCGTACAAAGAAATCGTAATGAAACGCAGCAATGTGTCAGAAAAACAGATCACCATTGTTCGCAACGGCCCTGAACCAGAGCGGATTCGCCCCGTTGCGCCAGATCCACAGCTACGCGCCAAATCCCCCAACCTGCTTGGCTATGTTGGCAAAATGGATATGCATAACGGCGTTGACCATCTGCTGTTTGCATTGAGCCACCTTAAACATGATCTAGGCCGCACCGATTTTTATGCGGTGCTCATCGGTGCGGGGGATGAGTGGGACCAATTACGCGCGTTGGCGAAGCGGCTTGATATTGCTGAGCTGGTTTGGTTTACAGGGCGCGTCAGCGATGAGGCGTTAGTTCGGTATCTGTCAACGGTTGACGTTTGCGTCGGTCCTGACCCTTACAACGCATTTAACGATCGCTCAACAAGAATCAAAATAACGGAGTTTATGACCTTGGGCAAGCCAATTGTTGCGTTTGCTTTAACTGAACATCAGGTTACGGCGCAAGAATCGGCCGTTTATGTACCTGGAAACGATATTCAAGCGTTTGCACGTGCGTTGAGCGATTTGTTTGATGACCCTGAAGCGCGGGAATTGATGGGCAGATTCGGCCGAAAACGAGCCGAGACAACCCTCACATGGCCCAACTCCGTCCCCCCACTGCTTAACCTCTACGCCGATCTGTTTGGCAGAAAGCCAATCACAGAACGCCAGAAATTAGCTCTGTCCCGCAAGTACGCTCAACAACACGCCAAAGCATCCTCCCAATAAATTAGGGGTGTGTTTCATTTGAGTAAAGAATGGTGGCTGAGCCTGTCGAAGCCTGAGCGACACGCCACTGCGACTTCGACACGCTCAGTCTACGTTATCATTACCAACCCATTTGAAACACACCAATAAATTAGGTATATGCTGGTGACAGTTGCTGGTCCGAACGAGCGATTCAGCAACTGTCACCGCTCATCAATAACCAAAAACGGTTGATGATAGTCTGAACGTTAAGTCTATATCAATCTGCGCAACACAGGTGGCGCAAGCACTCAACTTCTGTGCATAGGCGCTGTACAATTCGGCTATGCGAGTTATTTTGTTGAGTTTAGTACTAGATGCACTGCTGGGCGATCCGCCCAATCGTTGGCATCCAACCGCTTGGATGGGAACGCTTATCATGACGTTGCGAAAGCAGACGCCAGAGACGGGGCGCTTTTTGTTTGGCGGGTTGATTACCTTTGGCGGCGGTGCGTTGGTGTGGGGCATCGGCCGAATAATCCTCACCCTCATCCACAAGCTGCCGGCCCCACTCAATCTGCTGTGCGAATCAGCCATTCTCAACTTCACTTTTTCGCTCAACGGTCTAACCAGTGCGGGTCGCGACGTGCAGCGGGCGTTAAATGACAAGGATCTGCCCGAAGCGCGACGCCTGCTCAGTTGGCATCTGGTCAGCCGCGACACAAGTGATTTGAGCGCGGGGAAAGTTTCCGCCGCAACTATTCAATCGGTGGCAGAAAACTTTTCCGACAGCGTGGTTGCCCCCCTCTTTTTCTATCAGCTAGGCGGTTTGCCTGCCGCGCTGGCGTACCGTTATCTCAACACCTGCGACGCGATGCTTGGCTATCGTGATGCGGAACGCGAATGGTTGGGCAAAATCCCCGCCCGTCTAGATGACGTTGCCAATCTGATTCCAGCCCGTTTGTCAGCTATTTCCATTTTGACAATCGCACCGTTCAAGCTGGCATGGGAGCCTGCTATCAAAACATATCGCAGCGATGCGAACACCACAGACAGCCCCAACGCGGGTCAGCCAATGGCGGCAGCGGCGGGAACGCTTCAGGTACGTTTGCAAAAGATTGGGCATTACGATCTCGGCCGAAATTTTCGCGAACCAAACGCCCACGACATCGGCCGAGGCATTCGCGTGATTCAGCTTGCAACGTTGGTAACGCTGCCGCTTTTGTGGTTGATGAAGCGAAATAGCGATCAATCACCGTCAATAACAGATAACGCCTAACTGTTCGCCATTTCAAACTCCCTAAACGCTTTTGTGAATACCCAACCTCCCACTTCGCGCCCGTCCCTGCCCCAGACGCCACCCGATTATCATGGGGCGCTTGACTATGCTGAACTGGCGCGATGGGGGTACGCGCCAGAGGATGTGATCGATTTTTCGGTCAACAGCAACCCGTTTGGCACACATCCCGCCGTGCGCGAGGCAATCATCCATGCCCCCTTTGACCGCTATCCTGACAAAGAATGCTTTGCTTTGCGCGAACGCTTAGCCACCCATCATGCGATTGACGCCAATCAGATTATTGTCGGTAACGGCACGGCTGAAATTATTTGGCAGCTTGCGTTTGCATTTTTAGAGGCAGGGGATCGTGTGGGGGTTGTCACGCCGACCTTTGGCGAGTATGCACGGAATGCGCGGCTCATGGGGGCGCGGGTCGAGAATTTGGACGCTTATCCGTTGCCCATCGCCCGTTATCCGTTGTTCAAAATGATTTTTCTCTGTCACCCCAACAACCCAACGGGCGCGTTGCGTGATTTGGAAGCTGTTTCGGCAGCGGCCGATGCTGCGCCTGAGACAATTTTTGTCATTGATGAGGCGTATTTGAATTTTGTGGGGGCGGCGAGTTCGATTGGGTTATTTCGGCCGAATATCATCACCCTACGCTCGATGACCAAAGATTATGCACTTGCAGGGCTGCGCCTCGGCTATGCGGTCGCGCATTCCGCCGTGATCGACATCCTCAAAAGGGTGCGTGTCCCTTGGAACGTCAGCGAGGTGGCACAGGTCGCTGGCGTGGCGGCATTGGCGCAACATGTCGATTATACGGCACAATGGGCCAGCTTAAACCAAAACGCGCAGGCGCTCAAAGCGGCTTTGTCTGCGCTCGGTTTCCCGCCAGACCCATCCCCGATGCACTACTTTTTGCTCGATGTGGTTGGCAAAGCGGGTTGTTTTGCCACAGGCGCGGCCTTTCGTGAAACAATGCTGCGGCACGGTCTCATCGTGCGCAACTGCGAGTCATTCGGCTTGCCAAATAAGGTGCGAATTGCGACACTCACGCCGCGTGAAAATGCGCGTTTGCTGGATGCGGTTCGGCGTGTTGGGTGAACGGACTAGGCGCTCTGTTCAACAGAAGGATGTAGAATGAGTTTACCCGTTCAAACGAAATCATGATCACCCCTGACAATCTCATCAAGGCAACTAACGCCACCGTCGTCAATTTATGCAGTCGCGCTTGAAGCGGCTCTCCACCTCTTTTTGTTCCCTATGACTTCAAACGTTCTGATGGTCCAAGGTACGAGTTCATCCGCAGGCAAAAGCTTGCTGGTAACGGCGCTCTGCCGCATTTTCGCACGGCGCGGCGTCAAAGTTGCGCCCTTCAAAGCACAAAACATGAGCAACAACGCGGGCGTCTGTGCAGACGGCGCAGAAATTGGTCGCGCTCAAATTACACAGGCAATGGCAGCAGGTATTGAACCAACGGCCGCAATGAATCCTGTGTTGCTCAAGCCTGAGGCAAACGTGCGCTCACAGGTAATTGTGATGGGCAAGGCGTGGAAAACGCTGAGCGCCCGCAACTATTTTGAACGCAAGCAGCATCTTTGGGATCACGTGACCGCTGCGTTAGATGGATTGCGTGAGGAATATGATCTAGTCATCATTGAGGGGGCGGGCAGCCCGGCCGAACTCAACCTCAAAAAAGGGGATATTGTCAACATGGCGGTCGCCCGCTACGCAAATGCGCCCGTTTTGCTTGTGGGCGACATCGATCGGGGCGGCATCTTTCCGCAACTCATCGGCACAAAATGGCTGCTGCCAGCGGATGAACAGGCGCTGATCAAGGGATTTGTCGTCAACAAATTTCGCGGCGATCCAACCCTGTTTTATGATGGGGTGTCGATTTTGGAAGAAAAAGGCGAGGTTCCCGTGCTGGGCGTCATTCCTTGGGTCAAGGACTTGGCAATTCCCGAAGAGGACGCCGTGGCGCTTGATGCACAGGTATTTATGCAGGGCGAGACGCAAGTTGACATTGCCATTATCAAACTGCCGCGCGTCTCTAACTTTGATGATTTTGATCCGCTGCAACGTGAGGTGGGTGTGCGGGTGAGATGGGTTGATTCGGCCGAAAAGCTGCAATCCCCCGACGCGATCATCATCCCAGGCACAAAAAGCACCATTGCCGATCTGCGTTGGCTGCACGAATCAGGCTTAGCAGATCAAATTGCTGCGTTTGGCATGAACGGCGGCGCGGTCGTCGGCATTTGCGGCGGCTACCAAATGTTGGGGCAAGTGGTTCGCGATCCCGATTTGGTGGAGTCAAGTGAACTAGAAATTGACGGCGTTTGCCTCCTGCCCGTTGAAACTGATTTCGTCGGCAGCAAGGCAACCTACCGCGCTGCGGCCACGCTTGATGTTGATATAGCGTGGCTTGCAGGACTGCGCGGGACAAAAGTAACGGGCTATGAGATCCATATGGGGCGCACAAGCGGCGCGTCAAACTGGCTCACCATTGATGAGCGCAGTCAGGAAACAGTTTCGGTTGCGGATGGCTCAATTTCGGCCGATGGAAAAATTTGGGGCTGCTACCTGCACGGCTTATTTGCCAACGATGCCCTGCGCCGTGCATGGCTCGGCTCACTCGGCTGGGAGAACCGTTCGGACGCAGGGGGCATCGATCTTGACGCCGAGTTTGACAAGCTAGCAGATGCGGTTGAAGCCGCACTTGACATGACGCTACTTGAGCAAATTGTGGCGAATCAGCAAGACGGGCAATAATTCTCTACTCCACGCCGCCAAACTCGCCAACGTGGGTATCAATAAACTGATAAACCAGCTCACGATATTGTTCTGGTCGCACATCCACATCACGCACGTGCTCAGCACCCCAGTCGGTCTGATGAAACTCGCTGTTAGACGGGTCTAGCTGGGCGTTGATATCGGCCGATTGCCACGACAGCGTTTGCGTGTCGCCCGTTGAGTGAATGAGCATGATGGGCGCAGCAGCCGCCACTACAGCGTCATAAGGGCTGGCGTCCCGATAGTGAGTCCCTGTTCGGATGCCTGAAAGGGACATCGCGGCAGGTGTAAATATCTGTATAGATCCACCATATTGCCGAACGGCGCGTTCCACAATCGCGGTTTTCCAATCCTTGAAGCTGGAATCTGCAATCACAAACCCAATTTCTTGATCAAGCGCGGCCGCCTGTAGTGCGGTTGCGGCTCCCCATGAGGAACCATGCCAGCCGATTTTGCTGTGTGGGAGACCTGTTTCGGCCGAAACCCATTCCGTCACGGTAATCAGATCCAGCTTTTCAAGGTTGCCGCCGGTCCCCGCCTCGCCGCCGCTCTCGCCATGCCCACGATGATCGTAAACCACAACGTCACAGCCGCGATCCCAGAAGATGTCCATGAATTTATGGCTGCCAATACGATTGCTGTTCCAACCGTGCGCGATGATGACGGCGCATTCGGCCGAATTGTCAAAAAACCAGCCCTTGATCGCCACACCTTCCACCCCAGTCACTGAAAATGATTGAGGCTCTCCAAACTGCGCCATTTGTTCCTCATAAGACAACCCATTGCGTTCAGTTAGCCACGTCATCGAGTTACTTAGCTTCGTTCGTCGGGGCGTGATAATAAGCCCCGAAAAGTACCAGCTAATCACAAGATATAAACCGAACACAATCAAGAACACATTCACACCAACTTTTGCACGACGACTCATACAATAATCTCCGGCTGTTCCAATATCATAACCAAATTTATGCTGTCAACCCGCCGTCAACAGGCAGCGCGTGCCCCGTGATGAAGCTGGCGGCATCTGAACTCAGGTAGAGGATCGCATCTGCCATTTCGCTTGGCTCTGCAAAGCGCTTCATCGGAATGGCGCGTTTTAGTTTTTCAGGCAGTGCGGGATTCTCAAACAGGTCGGGGTTAAACAGATTCGTGACGGTAAAAACGGGGCAGACCGCATTTACACGAATGCCATATTTGGCATATTCCATCGCCGCCGTTTTGGTCATGCCCACAACAGCATGCTTGCTGGCAACATAGGCCAAATTGCTTGGCAAGCCACGCAGACCCGCAACCGAGGCGATGTTAATAATGACGCCGCTTTGCTGCTGCATCATTTGTTGCAGTTCGAGCTGCATACAATAGAAGACGCCCGTTTGGTTGACTGCAATAATGTTATCCCAATCTTCGTGGGTGTGTTCGGCCGATTTCAACATGCTCTTGCCGCCAATCCCTGCATTGTTGACTGCGACATCAATTCGGCCGAAACGTGCCACGGTCGCCATGATCAACTGCTTAACCTCGGCAAACACAGCCACGTTGGCATCAATAAAAGTAGCTGTGCCACCCTCGGCCTCAATCAGATCAACCGTCGCGAATCCGCTCTCTTCATCTATGTCGGATACAACAACGATCGCCCCTGCTGCGCCAAATTTTTGCGCTGTTACTCGGCCGATTCCAGACCCCGCTCCCGTCACAACCACAACTTTCTCGGCAAACAAACTCATCTATATGTCTCCTGTCTTCTTGACGCTACAAACTTTGTGACTCTAGTGTAAACGCTCACTGTTTACACTAGCCCGACAAGGGTTGACGAAAAATCATCTAGCTTCTCTAACGGAGACGCGCCAGCGGCGACGTCTCTACCAGAGACAATAACCT
>JBMZDF010000227.1:0-9133 GCA_049614105.1 Promineifilaceae bacterium (SeqCode) | reverse complement strand
TAGTTGCGCCATCGTCGTTGGTGATGGTGGCGGTTTGTGGCGAGTTGGCGGTGGACACGCTGGCGTTGGAAGGTGTGCCAAGCGAGACGGAGAACGTTTCGTTATCCTCAACCGCCGTGTCGCCAGTCGCGAGAACGGTGATTGTGTGGGATTCGCCAATGTTGCCAGAGAAGGAGAGCGCTCCATCATTGTCAACGTAATCATTGTTGGCAACGGTTGCCGTGCCATCATCTGTTGAGTAAGCAACGGTGACACCGCCATCAACTGCCGCATTCAAAGTGGCGGTGAAAACATAGGCAACTGTGCCGCTATCACCCTCATTTTGCGCGATGCCGTTAGAAAGCGTGATAGTTGCGCCATCGTCGTTGGTGATGGTGGCGGTTTGTGGCGAGTTGGCGGTGGACACGCTGGCGTTGGAAGGTGTGCCAAGCGAGACGGAGAACGTTTCGTTATCCTCAACCGCCGTGTCGCCAGTCGCGAGAACGGTGATTGTGTGGGATTCGCCAATGTTGCCAGAGAAGGAGAGCGCTCCATCATTGTCAACGTAATCATTGTTGGCAACGGTTGCCGTGCCATCATCTGTTGAGTAAGCAACGGTGACACCGCCATCAACTGCCGCATTCAAAGTGGCGGTGAAAACATAGGCAACTGTGCCGCTATCACCCTCATTTTGCGCGATGCCGTTAGAAAGCGTGATAGTTGCGCCATCGTCGTTGGTGATGGTGGCGGTTTGTGGCGAGTTGGCGGTGGACACGCTGGCGTTGGAAGGTGTGCCAAGCGAGACGGAGAACGTTTCGTTATCCTCAACCGCCGTGTCGCCAGTCGCGAGAACGGTGATTGTGTGGGATTCGCCAATGTTGCCAGAGAAGGAGAGCGCTCCATCATTGTCAACGTAATCATTGTTGGCAACGGTTGCCGTGCCATCATCTGTTGAGTAAGCAACGGTGACACCGCCATCAACTGCCGCATTCAAAGTGGCGGTGAAAACATAGGCAACTGTGCCGCTATCACCCTCATTTTGCGCGATGCCGTTAGAAAGCGTGATAGTTGCGCCATCGTCGTTGGTGATGGTGGCGGTTTGTGGCGAGTTGGCGGTGGATACGCTGGCGTTGGAAGGTGAGCCAAGCGAGACGGTGAACGTTTCGTTGTTTTCAACCGTTGTGTCGCCAGTCACGAGAACGGTGATTAACTGCGTTTCGCCAGCGTTGCCAGAGAAAGTTAAGTTGCCATCATTGTCGGTGTAGTCGTTGTCGGCTAGCGTTGCCGATCCGTTGTTGGTGTTGAATGGAACGGTAAACCCGTTCTGAACGGCCGCACTGAGTGTGGCCGTGAAGATGTAGGCGGTTGTGCCGCTGCTGCCTTCGTTTTGCATGATACCGTTTGCGAGGGTGACTGTTGCCGTATCATCGTTGGCGATTGTGCCGATTTGTGGGGAGTCTACAATGGAGATGTCGCCGTTGGAGGGTGAGCCGAGCGTGACGGAGAACGTTTCATCTGCTTCGACCGCTGTATCGCCGTTGGCAAGAATGGTAAAGGTTTGAGTTTCGCCTGTAGACCCTGTGAAGGTGAGGGTGTTGCTGGTGGCGATGTAGTCATTTTCGGCCGAAACGGCCACCCCATCATGCACACGATACGGCACGGTAAAGCTGCCGCTGACCGCCGCGTTGAGCGTCGCTGTAAACGTGAACGAGACGGTCCCGCTGTCGCCCTCATTTTGTGTCCTTGCGCCTGATAAAGTGAGAGTTGGATCGGCCGAATACTCAACCGCGCCAATATCGCAAGCGCCATCATCACGCGGAACGCCACGCTGGTCATGTGCCAAACATTGAACAGCCGCACCGTTGTCAACGGCTGGAGAATCAGCTTCAAGCCTGTGGATCAGCCTGCCGCGCGTGCTGTCCAGCGCAGCGAGTCGGAAGTCGGATACAGCCGACGATGCGCGTGTGATGTCACAACTGTTGTCGAAAATCAGGTTGCCACTGTTGGCGGTGGGTGCAACGGCGCTACAGGCTGTGCCCGTTGTGTTGGTGATGATTGTGTTGTGGATCGCCCAACCCGTGCCGCCCGATAAGCCGATCACCGTGCCGTTGCCGTTGTTGGCAAACGTACTGTGAACAATCAAGTTGTTGCTGTTGCGCAAGGACAACACCTCGCCTGTGCCGCTTGATTGATTATTTGAGAAGGTGCTGTTGTAGATGCTGACCCGTGACTGTGAGTGAATGGCCCCGCCGCCATATTGCGTTGAGACATTGTTGGCGAAGGTTGTATTGCTGATCACCGCGTGGTCGTTCCACGTCACGATCATCGCCCCTGAACTGCTGCGCCCGTCCATGATGTTGAGGTTGTACAGGTAAACGGGATTTGAGTCGATGCGAAGTAGCTGAATATCGCCGTCACTATCTTGATCGCTATCGCCGCTGAGCGTCATGGTTGTCGCGCCGCCGTCGATCGTGACATCATCATTGACAGATAAGGTGCTGGCAAGATAGATTGTTTGGCCTGCGATACGAGGATGGAAGGTAATAATAGCGCCGTCGTTGGCTTGGTTGAGGGCGTCGCGTAGGGTGCATTTGCCCGAATCGGCCGAATTACTGACCACAAACGGATCATCGCAAGCGTAGGTTTTGATGACGACAATTGTGGTTGATGCGCCGGGGGTGGGGTGTCCGTCTTCGGCCGAAACCGTCAACGAATAGGTTGCAAACTCTGTCAGCGCAGCAGTGTTCGCAACGCTGATTGCGCCCGTGTTGTCAATTGTAAAAATGCCGCTTGGATCGCCGCCCGTAATTGAGAGCGTCACTGCGTCGTTGTCAGGATCATTGGCGCTGATGCTGCCAATGCCCGTGCCGTTTGGTTCGCCAGCGAATAGCTCAAAAGTTGCGCCCGTCACGTTGGGGGCGTCATTAACGGCGTTGACCGTGAGGTTGACAACGCCTGTGTCGTGGCCTGCGTATTTGTCAGCAACGGTGTAGGTGATTGTGTCGCTGCCGTTAAAATCGGCCGAAGGGGTATAAACCAGCGAGCCATCTAGCTGAATCGTAACGGTTCCGTGAGCCGCCCGCGCCGTGCCGACAATCAGCACATCTCCATCTGCATCGCTGTCGTTGGGCAGTACGCTAATCGTCACGCTGCTGTCCTCATCCATCGTGCGATTTTCGCCCGTCACCACAGGGGATGCGCCAAGCTCCACCAATCGCAAATAATCGTCGCTGATAACTGATTGCGTGATGCCTGGCCCCTGCCACGCAACCGCCAAATTGTCGCCACCGCCATCTTCCTTGATCAATGCCTCGATATAGTAGCGTTGCCCTGCGACCAGCGCTTTTGTGACAGATTGTTGCGAACTATATTTGTCCCATTCTCGCGACCCTGTCCAACCGTCAACATAGGCGATGCGTTCGGCCGCATTGGGGTCGGTGTTTGGACTCAGCAGCAGCTCGCCATCATCGTCCGTTGCGATCCAAAACGTGTAGTCGCCGCTCGTTGGTGGAATCAGGATTGCCCGCAGTCGGGAGCCAAAGTCTGACCCACGATTGTTGTCGGTTTCCAGCCTATCAAGAATCTTGACCTCATCTGGGCTGTTGGGATAGTTGGCATGGTTGCGCAGCAGATCAATGTTTGACCCATCGATCCCGTACCAAGTCTCAAGCTGTGCGCCGTTGATGCGTACATTGACCGTCATCGTCACAACGATACTGTTGGCGGCGCTCGATTGGAGCGTGTAGGTGAAGGTGTCAACGCCCTCAAATTCGTAATCGCTGGTGTAGTTGACCGTGCCGTTGCCGTTGTTGACCAATGTGCCGTGAGCAGGAGAGCCAAGAGCGGTTAATGTCTCAACATTGTCGATTGAAACTGCTTCGCCTGCTAAATCCAGTGAGCTTGTTTCGCCTGAAAACAGATCGACGCTGGTGTAGTTGGTGGCAATCGGCATGTAGTCAGGCAGCGCAGCAACCGCGTCAATTTGTGCTTGCGTGGCGGCTAATTCCCAAGTGTCGACAAACATGCGCTTCATGTCCCAGCCTGCACAGGTTGAGAAGCGCACGAGCCATTGACCTTGTTCCTCATCGTTTGTGGTGGGCAGCGCGGCCGAATTGGTCGCTTGGTCGTTTTCGTAGGTGCGAAAAGCACAGCGGAAATTGTCCCAGCCGCCAGGCACATCGGCTAGCACAAACCAATATGACCAACGACTGTTGTTTTCATTGTAGGTGGGGCTGCCGAGTAGATCGATTTTGGCGCGATTGATTGCGGTGACGGGGGTGGCTGAGTAACCCCAGCCGCTGTTTACATTGGCGTTGGAGACGTCTGTTTCGAGGTTGAAATTGGAGAAAATGTTAACCGATACTTCGCCATCGCCATCAAACGTCCACCAGCCACGCTGATGATTGTGGCCCAACTCATGGAAGTCGCCCCATGAACCGCTGGTCATCAAGTTCGGATGCATCGGGTTGCCCCAGTGAATGTCCCACGCCTGAATCGGGTAGCCTGCGTGAGCAGCCCCCGCCGAGTTTTGAATATCGACGTTGATAATTTCGGCCGCCGTGCGAGGTGCCAAACGCCCAACCAGCTCATCCTGCCCAGCGGTCACATCATCCCACCACGCCATGAGCGTCTCAGGATCTTCAAGCGTTGCGATGTAGCTCGACGGCACGGTGACGATGGTGTGCGTTGAGACAAACGCCGCACGTAAACCTGGCTTGCCGCGCAGCGTGCTGAGCCATTCTGCATTGGTGTGCTGCCCTAAAACAAAATAAGGTTGCTCCACTGCACCCTCAACCGTGATCGATTGCAAACCGAGATTGAGCGGACTGCTGTCATAGTTGTTGCCACCCAGATTGATAATCAGCGCCCCGCCAAAGGCGCTGGCGACAGGCGTACTGCTGCTGTTGATCGCGAAACTGCGGTCAATATCGGGAACACGTCGCCAGTCGTCGCGGGCTGCAATGTTGTCGGTGTTGGTGCTGATTTGCACACGATACCCTTCTCCAACAAGCGCGGCCGGCACGGTCACGGTGACCACTTCGCCAGCGGGAACGTAGAGGCCCGTAAATTGGAAGCGGGTGCGGTTGGTGTCGATAGAAACTGTTTTGGAGATGCGTGGCGCATCGGCCGAAACCATGCCATAAGTGCCTGTCACCGTGCGATGCGGCGTGACCTCATAAACATTTTGCGACTGCAAGAATGCAGCTTCGCGCCGAAGCAGCGCCTGATCAAAGGCGTCGCCGACAGGGGTAGCGGGTGTTGGGTTGATGCTGTTGATGCGTGCCGTGTAGCGTTGGTCAAGCTGCAACAGCAGAGGATCGTTTGCTGGCAACGTGGCAAAGAGCTGACCGAGCGCAACCCCCGTTTTGTGTTTGAGATCGTCGTTTGCGCCGCTTGAATCATCCAGCAGAGTCAGAATTTGAGTGGCGCTGATCTGGCCGCTGGCGCGGAGGGTGGCGTCAAAGGTTCCATTGCCCCAGTGCCAATCGCTGGCGAACGCGATGCCCGCTTCGCGTAGTAGAATGTTTGAACCAATTTCTGGTAAAGGTGTGTTCCACCACCAACTGTAGCCAACGCCATAATCGGCGTAAAAAAGTGCGCCGCCATTGAGGAGAAAATTGCGGTAGGTGTTGAGCGTTGTTTCAGACGGGTTTGTGCCGAGACGTCCGCTGATCAGGATTTCGGCCGAAATCAGATCGGTTGCCAAATCGGCCGAATTTGATGTCGTGACGTTTGTGTACCCTTGACCATTGAGCCAAGCCGCAATGCTTGAACTCAAGGTCACGATTTCTACATCAAGGGCAGTTGAGTCCGCTAACCAAGCCAGTCCATTTTTATAAAATTGCCCCGTATCTCCCTCGCTGCCCCAACTGTTCATATTCAGCCCTTGGTGATCTGGCACGGCAATAATGCGTCCCTGCCCAAGCGTTGAGGCAACCATCCATGCGTTGCCATCGTCAAAATGATTGATGACGTAGGCGGTGGGGCCAAACGCAACGAGGTTGCCAGGCTGTACACCGCCATGAATGGTGCTGACCCCGTTGAGTATCGTGTTGCGGGCGGCTTCGCCATCGATTGGGGCGTTGACGGCAATGTTGAGTGCCGCGCTGGCGGACTGGGATCCGTTGATGGCGAGCGTGAGAACGCTGCGGCCTGCAAAACTAGGGGTGGGGGTGTAGGTGAGGGTGCTGAGGGCGGTGTTAATTTCGGCCGAAGTTCCGCCAAATGTCATCACGGCATCATTCGTTCCATCTCCCTGATCAAACGTCAACCCTGTCGTCTGGGCCAATGACACCGTACCGTTCGTCACGGTTAGCGTGACGCGATCGGTGCCCGCAAGCGTGCCGTCAATGCTGATCGCATCAAACGTTGACGCTGATAGCACAAGCGGCAGATCCGTTTGCGTGACGGCAACGGGTGGAACGACAACGGTGGCCGCAGCGTTGCTGGCCCAAAGTGTCGTTGGCAAAAATCCGAACAGGATGCTGATAAACAGCAAAATCATAGCAAACCGAATAAGGATAGACTTCATAATGAGATAGTTGATTGTCTGCGTGCCGTAAGTTTTGTGCAGCGATGGGAGGGTCTTATTGCTTTGTTTATGGAGAGGGAAAAGTCAGGCTAAAAATACGAAATGAGGTTATTTCCGCCCAAATACCGAATGATCGCAATTCCCAGCAAATTATATGCAATATCACACTTGCTGAAAACCTGACATCTGAACTATTCAAAATGTTCGTGCGATCTACCTAAACCAATTGCTAAAGAGATTATTTTGAAACGATACGTTTTTTGTGTTGCTCCCGTCTTATGTAACTAAGTGCGATGGCCATCCACTAGTCAACATAAACAAGTTCATACGGAGAGCATCAAATGAAACGTACATATCGTAAAACATTCAACCAACGACTAGCAGCTATGGCACTCATGTTAACCCTTTGCATCGGCGGAATGACCTCATTCTCGGCCGATGGTGCAGGAAACTTTGCTGACACGCAGGCAACTGAAGTTGCTAACGCAGGCAGCGGCCTTGGACACGGCGGCATCGGTACTGGTAGCATTTAAGCGCCCCGTGAGCCTCACCGCCTAATACCTCTTTGAGAGGGCATGTATACCCGCCAGATGTAACAATTTTGGCGGGGACATAGACTTTATCTAAGTGGTACTAGGTGGTGAGTCACCATTCTCATGAATTGACAGAATACTGTTGATGATTGGCAAATCAGCAGATGCATAAGTCAGTTTCCCCAACTGACTCACAAATTGACTGAGCGGCCGAACCCCACCCCTTAGTCAGGCTCACCATACAAGAGATAACCACCCCATTGATATAAATCTTTAGAAGTAGAGAGGGCACGCCTTTGGGCTCGTGCCAATGCCTCTGAATTAGATATTCCATGTAGTCGAAAGCCGTGGAAATACGCCATGACTTGTGATGCAACAGCATCTTGAACTTGCCACAAATGGGCAATACACTGCTGTGTACCAGCCGCAAATGCGCTGCTTACCAAGCCTACATGTTCGTCCCCAGACAAAAGGTGCGATTTAGCGCCACTGCATGCTGAATAAGTGACCAATTTGGGCAATGGTGCAAGCTGTTGCAATTCATGGAGCGATACTTCCTGATCTGCCAGCGTTAGACGGCTCAAGTATCCGCTAACAGAATCATGATCAGCATGTGTTGCAAAATGCAGAAAACTGTAGCGCTCGGCTAAAGATTGTTGAGTTGCATCAGCCCGCAAACGTGCAAACGTAGCTTCCTCATTTTCCAATAGCTCACATTTTCCATCATAAAGATACTGAATCGAATCCCCTTCTATCTTTGCATCAGGTAAATTTATCGTATCCCCTGCAAACTCAGAAATGGCGATGATCAGCCCACGGTTAATCGGCGGGGTTGTATCGTTCACACGTTGCCACAAAAGTTGTGTGGTCGTAATCGATGGTGTGATAATGGGAATTGATCGCTCAACCAAATAGACGTTTGGCTCAATCATGAGAGCTGGCCAAGGGATTTGGTGTAATTGTTTATGGGGTGCAATCAATAATCGAACGGTAGGCGTCAACTGATTTTTAATGGAACGTGGAATGAGCAGTTGACCCAATCGCTCCAAATCTCGCCGTGTTAGATGCCGTGTGGCGGTGTTTAGCTTCGTAAACGTTTGTTTTTGTAGCGGCGACATTCGCACAGATTCTAGCCGAACCATATCGGCGCTAATGATGCCAATGTAAAGTTGGTCGCCATCAAGATGATACTGAAGCGCAATCCACTGGTTCGAGAGGCGTCGAGAGGCAAGTTGTTGGAAGCCGGCTAGGGTGTCCCCCGATGGGATGTTCAGATCGCGGAAGGTTGTTTGCCGTGCAAGTCGGTCAGTCGCTTCTTGATATGCTGATATTTTGCGATGAAGCCCTGCACGCAGACTGTTAAGTTTGTCTATGTCAACGGCCGATGTGGCGTTCTCTAATTGGGAAAGCTGCCAATAGATTTCCTGCTTTAGTTGGCGTGTTTTTTGAGAAGCAGTGACAGGATTAATAGGATGTGTGAGCTGATTTTGAAGTGTGATCGCCTTGCTATTCGTAATAAGCGTTACTAATTGAGATTGTGTCAATACCTCCCGCCCAGTTTCTATTAGCTGATTGAGCAACTCAGCTGGTTTTAGCCAATAATGATGGAGCAAGTGTGGCTGCCAAAATGCGTTGCGTATATTGGCTAAATCTTTACTTGCGATTTGCAGATGCTTGACCGCTTTATGGGGCTGATTCTCTTGTTTAGCAATTTGTGCTAATTGTGCATGTGCTTGCCAGCTAATTGACGGTAGAACATTGCTGCTAATTTGAATCACAGATAAAAGCGTGGCGCGTGCTTTATTCGTCTCACCTAATAATAGGTGGCAGTTCCCTAATGTCAGAAGCGATTTGGCCTCCCCAAAGGAAAAATGTAGCTCATGAAGGAGTTTGTGAGCCTCTTGTAGTGGTTCAAGACCTTTTTCAGCTTCACCTTGAGCGTAATAGAGCGTTCCAAGAAGCCTGTACGCATTTCCAAGCGCCTCCTGATTTTGGTGTTGTTTGGCCAACTCAATAATGTTTTGTATTTCGACAAATGCTTCAGCATATTGAGATTGTAATAGTAAGAGTTCGGCTTTTTGGTTTAAGG
>JBMZDF010000226.1:0-9142 GCA_049614105.1 Promineifilaceae bacterium (SeqCode) | reverse complement strand
ACTGCGCAAAATGGAAAACGTAGAGGGGTTGGTTAGAACATCGGTCGGTCAGTACTTTTTTGGATGAACGCAAAACCCCCTGACAAAGCAGGGGGTTGAAAGATTGCAAAGTATTTATTTGTAAGCCGTCAAGCTCTTAGTTTTCGCTGCCACGACTTGCGTGGATTTCGGCCGAATCTAAACACCGTTTTAGGTTGCCTTTGACCCAGCACAGCTTATGATGCGCGTTCTTGTAAACTGACGGCGGAAAAACATGGACAGTCTAATTCCATTAACCCTCGTCTTAACCAACCCGCGTACGCATTGGTCCTATACAATCGACACAAATAAGTCTTTTAATATTGCCACCTCCATACCGTTACTAAACTAAGTTGAGTGACTCTGAGTTGAAACCAAGTGCAGAGCGAAAAACGCATTGATTTCATGTGCATTACAATGCTTACAACATGTCTACCCATCGGTAAAAATAAACCAGTGACGGTGCGGGAGTCGCACGCTGATGGCGAAAAATTGAAAGGAGCAAGTCGTAAAGCGTGAACATAGCATAAACGAAATGTGTCCTCCTGTATATTCCCCTAAAGGTACTAATTTAGAGAAGAGAAGAAATGAAGAATATGGAATGAAGAATGGAGAAAGAAGATCTCAACACTATCTGTTTTGTTTTAATTCATCCTTCATCCTTCACCCTTCACCCTTCATCCTTCCCTATTCCTCACACATACCGTGTGCCACGCCCTTTGCCTACTTTTTGCAGCAGCTTCATCGTCTCCAACGTTTGCAACTCGCGTACCGCCTGACGCCGCTCCAACCCCGTCAGCGCCATACAGCGTTTTGTACGGATTTCACCGTTTTGAGCGACTTCCCAAATGATAGTACGTTGCCGTGCGGATAAGTCTGCTGTCAATGCAACGCTTGTATTGATGATTGCCTGCAAGGCTTGTTCAAGCCGTTTGTTACCCAGCTCGTGCGCTATGTTGCGCCCTTTTTCAATAAACTCATACGCTTTGACTGGATCGCTATTCATCAGATGTGCTTCTGCCAGGTCATAGCACATAGCGCCTTGCCAATGGAGGTCTTTCGCGTTAGAAAAATAAGTATAAGCTCGTTGATAATATGATATGGCAGCGGCGGCATTCTGTTTTCTGTTGACACACACGTTGCCCAAAGTTTTACGACAGCGGGCGGCTACATGCGAATCGCCCGCTTCCACTGCTAGTTTTTCGACTTTCTCAGCCATCCGCCATGCTTCGTTGAGCTGTTGAGCATAGGCAAGCGTATCGGCTAGGTTATGACCCACACGGAGCATGCGGCGTGTGTCTTGGGTCTCGTTGGCCTTGATCCACGCTCGCCAACGCGCATCGAGGCAGTGCTCCAATTTCGCTTGGCGCATGTACAATTCACCCCATGCGCTGTCGAGGTCAATGCGGAGGTCGTCCCAGCGTGGCGCTTCGGCCGCCATCAAATTCTGCTCCGCTTGCACAAAATCGCTTTTCTGGTTGATAAAAACCCACGCTTCATCGATCAAAATCCGAACTTGCAATCGTTCCGCCATTTCCCCCACACAGTTCATGACATAGGTGCGGCTTCGGCGATAATAATCTAGCGCAATCGCAACCTCGCGGGACTCATATAATTTTGCTATTTCGTAGCACGCCAGCGCCAATGTAAGCTGATTAGACGTTTGCAAAGCTTGTTCAAATGCATCGATTGCGCTGTCTAAATCCTGCATGGAGGCTAGCACGCGCCCTTTGAGCAGTTGACATTGCGCTTGATGCTCGGCCGATAAACGTTCACGTTCAAACCCATCCAACAGGCGATTGAGCGTTATGGATGTAAACATTGCCTGTTGTTCAAACAGCAATGTGGCGGCGCGATTATCTTGATGGGATTGCTGCCAATGATAGATCGCGGACTCAAATAGCGCTTTACGCTCGTAGAACTCAGCCGCAATGGTATGGTATCTCTGACGCTCCTTTGCTTCTAATAGCTGTCGCACATGTGCCACCCCTTGCGGATGCACGTGGACGCGGCCATCAGCCGATGACACGATCCAATTGAGCGCGAGTAATTCAGAAAAGTGCGGTTGCAGCGGTGTATCGAGTGCCTGCGCCATTTCGGGTACAACGGGATCGTGGAAGATCGACCAAAAGTGGAGTTGGGGGAGGAGATCGGCCGAACACGCCGCATAGCGTGCGGCAACGGCTAACTGTTGCCGCCCATCCAACCCTGTTCCATGTGTCGCAGCCTCCGCCAATAAATTTGCTGTACGCTCAATTGCGACAGGCTGCCGCGTTTTGATCGCCCCCACGACAAGATGTAATCGTGCTGCACACGCGCTTGCTGTCAACCTTTCTACATAACGCAGACGCAACGTCTCTGCGCTTTGTCGCTCAAAATGATTCCCGTTGCCTAACAAACGCAACGCCCATTGCAATGTCCCGCGCACCGCATAGCCGTATAAAACAGGCTTATCTCCCGTCCATGTGACCCCTTCTCCCAGCTTTCCGACCACTAAAGATGATCGGCTTAACCGCTGAAGGCTGTGATACTGTTGGAACGCTTTCCTCACCTCTTGTTGCCAATTTACTTCTATCATCTGTTTATAACCCCTTAACCCTACATAATTGTGCCATATCCTATTTTAACCCATCAATAATGCAAAAAGATTTATACCCTCACCTGTCTATTCCGTTTTATACAGGCGCGTTACAGTTCATGGGTCACATACAGTGGTTCAATCAAGTATGAAATGCAAAAGGCCCGCTATTAAATAGAAAGCATTGCATCTGGCTTTTTCAGCATGATTAAGTTTGGACTTCTTTGACAATTTTTATTTTATAAACTTCTGCAAATTGTTTCACACCGAAGGAAAATGAAGATGTTATCTTATGTTCGCCTGATACTTTTATTTACGCTCTCGCTCCATACGTTTTGGAGCCTTGCCAACACGCCCAAGGTCTCAGCTCAACCCCCATTCGACTGTACGGCCGTCAGCGGAATTCCCGAAACGGAATGCGATGCGTTGGTCGCTCTCTACAACGACACCGACGGTGATAATTGGACAGACAACACAAACTGGCTCCAAACCAACACGCCATGTAGCTGGTACGGCATCACCTGTACCAACAATCAAATCAGCCAAATCGCTCTTAGTTCTAATAACTTGCAAGGTGATATTTCATCCGACTTTACCAATCTCCCTAGCCTCACCGAGCTGTTCCTATACAGAAATCAGCTAACGACAGTGCCAGACTTTAGCGGTCTTCCTAGCCTCACACGTTTGTCCCTAAACGAAAATAAGCTAACGACAGTGCCAGACTTTAGCGGTTTTTCTAGCCTTACTTGGTTGGATTTAGACGGAAATCAGCTAACGACAGTGCCAGACTTTAGCAATCTTCCTAGCCTTGAGCATTTGCACCTAGACGGAAATCAGCTAACAACAGTGCCAGACTTTAGCAATCTTCCTAGCCTCATCGGGTTGATGGTAGGCGGCAATCAGTTCACGACAATGCCAGACTTTAGCAATCTTCCTAGCCTTCGGGGTTTGTTCCTATTCGGGAGTCGGATAACAACAGTGCCAGACTTCAGCGGTCTTCCTAGACTCGTTGAGTTGTATCTAAACAGCAATCAGATAACAACAGTGCCAGACTTTAGCGGTATATCTAGCCTTAAGACGTTGTTCCTATCCAATAATAAGCAGCTAACGACAGTGCCAAACTTCAGCGGTCTTCCTAGCCTCAGGTATTTTGGTCTAAACGGAAGTCCGCTAACAACAGTGCCGGACTTCAGCGGTCTATCTAACCTTAGGAGGTTGTTCCTAGGATCCAATCCGCAATTAGCAGGGGTGATTCCTTTTACGTATACGACACTTGATTTGGAAGAGTTTTCTTTTAACCACACACAACTTTGCGAACCACAAGATGCTGCTTTTCAAACTTGGCTAGCGGGTATTGACACAATGCGCAGCAATGGGATTTCGTGTACACAAGCGTCATTCGACTGCACGACAGTTAGCGAAATTCCTGAGACGGAGTGCAATGCGTTGGTTGCCCTCTACAACGACACCCATGGTGATAGTTGGACACACAACACAAACTGGCTCCAAACCAACACGCCGTGTAGCTGGTACGGCATCATCTGTACTAACAATCAAATCAGCCAAATCGCTCTTAGTTCTAATAACCTGCAAGGTGGTATTTCATCTGGCTTTGCCAATTTTTCTAGCCTTACCCGATTAACCCTACACGAAAATGTACTAACGACAGTGCCAGACTTTAGCAGTTTTCCTAGCCTTATTATGTTGACCCTACAAGACAATCAGCTAACGACAGCGCCAGACTTTAACGGTCTTTCTAGCCTCGCTGGGTTAAGCTTAGATAGCAATCAGCAATTAGTAGGGGCGATTCCTTTTGCGTATACGGCACTTGATTTGGAATGGTTTCATTTTGATGGCACGCAACTTTGCGAACCACAAGATGCTGCTTTTCAAACTTGGCTAGCGGGTATTGGCGTAGTGCGCAGCACTGGAGTTTCGTGTATACAACCGTCATTCGACTGTACAATAGTCAGCGAAATTCCCGAAACGGAATGCGATGCGTTGGTTGCTTTCTACAACGACACCGATGGTGATAACTGGACATACAACACAAACTGGCTCCAAACCAACACGCCGTGTAGCTGGTACGGCATCATCTGTAGTAACAATCAAATTCAACACATTAGGATTAGAGGTAATAATCTGCAAGGTGATATTTCATCCGACTTTGCCAATCTCTCTAGTCTCATTTGGTTAGAGTTAGATAACAATCAATTAACAACCGTGCCAGACTTTAACGGTTTTTCTAGCCTCACCGAGTTGTACCTATACAATAATCAGCTAACGACAGTGCCAGACTTTAGTGATCTTTCTAGTCTTGAGTTTTTGTACCTATACAATAATCAACTAACAACAGTGCCAGACTTTAGCGGTCTTTCTAGCCTCACCCGATTAGACCTAGGTATAAATCAGCTAACGACAGTGCCAGACTTTAGCAATCTTCCTAGCCTCACCGAGTTGAACTTGGACAACAATGAACTAACGATAGCGTCAGACTTTAGCAGTCTTTCTAGTCTCATCAAGTTGTACCTAAACAACAATGAACTAACGACAGTGCCAGACTTTATTGGTCTTTCTGGCCTCGAGCGGTTGACCCTAAGCCACAACCCGCAATTAATAGGGGCGGTTCCTCTTACATATACGGCACTTGATTTAGAAGTTTTTTCTTTTAGCGGCACACAACTTTGTGAACCACAAGATATTGCTTTTCAAACTTGGTTAGAGGGTATTCAATATTTGTCCAGAACGTCAATTTCGTGTGCAGAACTACCGTTCGACTGTACGGTAGTCAGCGAAATCCCTGAGACGGAATGCGATGCGTTGGTTGCCCTTTACAATGACACCGATGGTGATAATTGGACAAACAGCACAGACTGGCTTCAAACCAACACACCATGTAGCTGGTACGGCATCACCTGTACCAACAATCGAATTTACGAAATCACTCTTGCATCTAATAATCTGCAAGGTGGTGTTTCATCTGGCTTTGCCAATCTCTCTAGCCTTCAAATTTTGAACCTAGGCAGCAACCAGCTAACAACAGTGCCAGACTTTAGCGGTTTTTCTAGCCTTAAGAATTTGAGGCTATCTGAAAATAAGCTGACGACAGTGCCAAACTTTAGCAGTCCTTCTAGCCTTCAGGTTATACACCTATATGATAATCAATTAACGACAGTGCCAGATTTTAGCGGTCTTTCTAGCCTCACTAGTTTGAGCCTATCTCATAATCAGCTAACGACAGTGCCAGACCTGAGCGGTCTCTCTAGCCTTCAGGTTTTGAACCTACGCAACAATCCGCAATTAGCAGGAGCGATTCCTTCTGCATATACAGTATTTGATTTGAATTTGTTTTATTTTGATGACACACAACTTTGTGAACCACAAGATGTTGCTTTTCAAACTTGGTTAGCGGGTATTAACTCAGTGAACAGCACTGGGGTTCCGTGTACACAACCATCATTCGACTGCACGACAGTTAGCGAAATTCCTGAGACGGAATGCGATGCGTTGGTTGCCCTCTACAATGACACTGATGGTGCTAACTGGATAGGCAACACAAACTGGCTTCAAACCAACACGCCATGTAGCTGGTACGGCATCACCTGTACCAACAATCAAATTCAACGAATTAGGCTTAGAGCTAATAATCTGCAAGGTGCTATTTCATCCGACTTTACCAATCTATCTAGCCTCACTGCGTTGGATCTATCCAAAAATCAGCTAACAACAGTACCAGACTTTAGCGGTTTTTCTAGCCTCACCGAGCTGTTCCTATACACAAATCAGCTAACGACAGTGCCAGACTTTAGCAATCTTCCTAGCCTCACCCTATTGCACCTATTCGATAATCAGCTAACGCTAGTGCCAGACTTTAGCGATCTTCCCAGCCTCACCCTATTAAACCTAGGCACAAATCAGCTAACGACAGTACTAGACTTTAGCAATTTTCCTAGCCTCACCGAGTTGAACCTAAGCGAAAATCAGCTAACGACAGTACCAAACTTTAGCGGTCTTTCTAGCCTCACTATCTTATACCTGCACAGAAATGAACTAACGACAGTGCCAGACTTTAGCGGTCTTCCTAGCCTTAAGCGGTTGACCCTAAGCAACAACCCGCAATTAATAGGGGCGATTCCTCATACATATACGGCATTTGATTTAGAAAAGCTTACTACTAATGACACACAACTTTGTGAACCGCAAGATGTGGCTTTTCAAACTTGGTTAGGGAGTATTCAAGATATGCAGGGGAATGATATTCCATGTAACGATGGGGTGTTGGGTGTCTACTTTTTGGCGTTTGATAATGATACAGATTCGCCAGCCAATTTGACAGCGCGGTATGCTGAGACGTTACGAGGGATTACTGCTGCGACAGTGGGCACAACGAATACGAAAGCAGTAGTTCTGGTCGATTTGTCAGGGGATGGTAATAATGGTAATACAGGTAATACAGGTATTTTGACCGTTGAGGACGGTGTGGCAACGATGGTGAGCGGCTTGCCAGATGCAAATGGCACACTTGACCCTAATCTAACTGAGTACGATATGGGAGACGGACAGCAGTTGGGACAGTTCCTCAAGTGGGCATTAGACAATCACGGTGCGGCCAAGACTATCGTTTCATATGTTGGGCATGGTCACTACTCGGCACCTGATGTAGATTGGGGTGCGTTATCGTCTTCAACTCGCTCAAACACTAGCTCTCTTTTCCCGCTGCCTTACTATCTTGGCGGACACCCAGATTTCACTGATTCGACACCAAATCCAAGTCTCATCACGCCCTATGCATTGCAGCAAATGTTGGAAATTGGGACTCAAGGTGGACTTAACCCTGTTGACGTATTAGATTTAGTTCACTGTTTTTCAGCGACAATTGAAGAGTTGTACGAGGTGGCAAATGATGGCGGCACGCCTTATGCAACAATAATCACTGCATCGCCTAGTTACACGTTCTTTGCCGGTGAGATGTTGGGGAATGCGCTGATGTCGATCGATGTCAACGATACGGCACAGGATTTATCAGAGACGATGCTCACTGCCTACGATGCAACTATTATCGAGCACGATTTGAACGACGAGTTGGGTAACAGCAGTGTCGTACCTGATGATATTAATCATCCACGCCAGCTAATCGCGGTTGAGAGTGCTGCATTGCCAGCGATTAAGACAGCGATGGATGAGCTATCGGCCGAGCTACTGCGAGAATTCAACACCGACCCCACAACAGCTTACAACAAGCTCGCGGCCGCCTACGCGGCAACAACCCAATTCTATGACACAACCTTTTGCAACCCACAAGATTGGGAAATGGCGATTGGTGATGCCCTTGTAGACATCGTACCGTTTATGGAGCAAGTGGAGACTGTATTTGGCAGCACAGTTGCGACAAAAGCGGAGGCTGTACGGTCAGCAACCAATGCCGCTATTCTGCATAGCGTTGTACAGAATGGAACGCCATGGATCGCAGCCCCGTTGACGCCAATGTGGGAATTTAACGGCTCTGGGCTTGCACTGTATGCCGACCTGCACGGCACTGACAATGGGATAGGGAGAGAGCACACATTGTCATGGGTTTCACGCTTTTATACTGATACGACGTCAATCGGCTCGCCAAATGATAACCCTCACCCCTTCCGCTTTATTCAAGGATCCAACACATGGGCTGATGTCTTCATCGCCTTCTGGGCAGCATCAGGTTTGACGACGACCACCAACGCGTGTTTACCTACCGTATTGCCCGTCAGCGAAATTATCGAGCTGGATGCGGTTGGTGGCCCCAACAACATTGATATCGATTGGCAAATCGTCCACCCGTTGACAGGGGGAGTGGAAATATACAACGTGTATATGGCTGAATCAAGTGTCACAACTTTTGAATTGGAGACGACCCAAATTAGCGCAAACTACATTGATGTGGGCCCCTTTGATGTCGGTGGTCAGTACTGTTACTACGTCGAGGCCGTTGACAAGGATGGCGTCATCATCGGCACGTCGAATACAAGCTGCGCAGTTTTTGGCGAGCTGTCCTTAGTCATTCAAGATCACAATGTTGCACCAAATACGACACGGATACCTGTTCCCATCAGTGCAATCAATGCGGATGGACTGTGTATTCCAGCAATGGATATCAAGATCAAATATGACTCGTCGAAGGTCGTCGCAGTAGGTGTGGAGAATACAGCTTTTCTCGCTGACTATCGATTTACTGCAAACACGTCAGTACCTGGCGTTGTTAATATCGCCTCTTTTGCAAGGTCTTGCCAAACATTAAGCGGCAGTGGCGCGTTGGTTTATGTGTTGTTTGACGTGATTGGGACAGTGGGGGACGTCAGTACGCTTGATTTTGTGCATGGGATTGCTTCAACTGCAATCTATAATCAAGTTGACCCCTCGGACCCCACTTCGGCCGAACTTGTCCCCACCCACCTCCTAAACGGCTCGGTCACTATCGCCACAGCGTTTACACGAGGTGATGTCAACGGGGATGGTGTTGTCAACGCATTCGACGCCTTCCTCGCATTTCACATTACGTTAGAAACGATT
>JBMZDF010000225.1:0-9189 GCA_049614105.1 Promineifilaceae bacterium (SeqCode) | reverse complement strand
GACCAGGTTTAGCAAAAGGAATGATCTCGCGACGACCGTTCGTGAAACAAACTATTTTGGTGAAAATCGCGCCCTTGTTTACGTCGAGGTAACTAGGTTTCGCACTGGCGTCCTGTTTGGGAGCAATCAATCGACCACAGATTTCAATCTCACATTGGTACAAATTGGGGATGATTGGAAAATAATTGAGGGGAGTAGTGGGACATTTTGGCATTCTTGTTGGTCATCCATTACGCAATCATGCCCCCATGACGATTCAGGAGACCACCGATGAGCGCCATTCGCAATTGGTATATTTATCTCGTTGCGGTCATAACAGCATCAATTATGACGTGGGCAGCAACGTCGCTGCTGCGTGATTTGACTGTTGTCTCATCATCGCCACCGCTGGCGATTGCGAGTAAAGTAGCCGCCCTGATCGTGGCGGTTCCTATCTTTGTCATTCATATACGCTGGGCGCAGCGTATTTTGGAGGTGGAGCCATCTGACCGATTTGGATTGGTGAGCCGTCTTTATCTGTCTGGTATGATGGCAACTTATCTCGGCATTGCGCTGACCTATGCTTATCATACATTGTCCGCGCTGTTGTATTGGCTGTATGGTGCTCGCGATGTTACCGTTTGGACAGGCTATAGCGAACCAGACCTTACCCACGGCTCCGCCATTGTTTACTATCTTGTCCCAACAATGGTGGCGGTTGTTATTTGGCTGCTGCATCGGCAGTTAATCGTGCAGATGATGTCGAGCCGCAAACATATAACTGACAGCACAGATAATGATGTGGTGTTGCGTTTGCCCCCCAATGTGTTTGCCGCCGTGGGCTTGGGTGCGTTTACCGTCGGGCTGGTTGAATTATTAAAGATTCTGCTGCGCCTGATGGTAACTAGTTCAAACGAATTTGGTTTGACGGAGCTTGCGGTTTTGCCAGAAGTCGCACGCATTATCATCAGTCTGCCGCTCTGGATTTATTTCCAACGCAGCCTACAGCAGAAAACCACGGCGCAACCTGAACCATCGCCGCAGCTATGGGCGTGGACGAAAATGTTAAGTACGCTGGCCCTGTTTATTGCCGTCTTTATCTCGTTGGGGTCTTTGCTTTGGTCAACGTTAGAAATATTACTTAACTTAGCCCAAGATAATGTCTATCTGGACATGTTGCCGCCTGCGACAACGCTGGTCGTTTGCGCGGTGTTGGGGGTCTATTATAAAACCCTGTGGCGTGCGTCTCTCTGGACTGATGCGTCGCGCTTTTATCATTATGTCATAGCGGGGATCGGTTTATCGACGTTTCTCAGCGGGACGGCAGGGCTGATCACAATGTTGATCCGCGAATTAACAGGGGCAGCGGTTTCGCGGATGCATAGCTTAGGTGTTGTTGCGTGGGCGGTCGCTTTGATTGCGATTGGCTTACCCGCATGGCTGTGGTCGTGGTTGAAGTTGCAACGTGCCGCCATGCCCGAAGGTGATGATGAAGATGTGCGGACATTGCGTGTGCGCCAAATTTACCTCTACTTCTTTTTGTTTGTTGGGGTTACGGTCATTTTGGGCAGCGCGATTTACATTTTGACCCAGTTAGTTGGGGCGTTGTTGGGTGAGCCGTTGACGCGCGTTTCGGCCGAAATGGCACAATCGATCGCCTACATACTCCTTGCAGCACTGGTGCTAAGCTACCATTGGCGCATCGTCACCGCTGACCGCCAGTTCATGCTTGCCAAACAAACGGAACAGGAACAAGCACTCCTGATCGTTGTGGTCGATGATGCAGCCCAAAAGCTAGGCGACACGTTTATTTCGTTGTTGCGCCAGCAGTTGCCCAAGGCAAAAATAGAGACGCCCGATCTTGATGACGAGGCTTCCGCAGAAATGCTTGCCGCCGCAGACTTTATTGTTGCACCCTCATCACTTGCGCCCGTCCTTGGAGATAGCCCCACACAAAAGCTGTTTATCCCTGCATGGTCACAGACCGTAAACTGGGTTGGCGCAAAACAGCTAGACACAGAAGAACAGGCAAAAGAGGTTGCCAACGGTGTCCGCCACCTCGTCGCGGGCAAACCGATGCGGGAAACAGGCCGCTTTGGCTGCTGGTCGTTAATCGGGATTGTTGTTGTGCTTTGGGTGCTGTTGCAACTGATTGGAGCAATTGCGGGGTTAACCAACGCTTTCTAATTATGCTGTTTGACCTGGCTAACCCCTGTCACTCTAATTTGAGTCCTTGGTTCGCAATTTTCTGCTTCTCGACATAACGGCGCGGCATGACCAGCGAATTCCAGCCACCCGCTTCTTGCAGGACGAACAAATCGGTTCCGCTACGAGCGGCACGGGTTGCCCAACTGTGGCGGAAGTCATGCGGGGAGAGACGCTCATAGCCGAGCAGTTGACCCGACCGCTTGACCATCAGCGCGATGTTTGATTCGGACATGCCCCGTTGATGGTTGAGTTTGCCGTTGCGTTTGGAGCCACACAGCAGGCGGCCTGATTTGGGGGCGAGCCGAAGGTAGGTTTCGAGTGCGAGACGGACGGTGCGAGGTAGGTTGTGGGTTTGGGTGGTGTGGACTTTCGGCCGAAAAAACGAAATCACACCACGCTCCATATCAACCCCTTCAACCGTCAGCCGCACAACCTCACCAACGCGCAGCCCCATATCAATCATGATGCAGCGAATGAACGCATCGCGAACCGCTCGGTCACGCTTGTCCATCGGCTCGCGAAAACGCGCAAGGTCCGCCTCCGCAATAGACGTGTGCCTTTCCTTCTTTAGCCCAATGCGCGTCACCTCGCGCCGCTCATCGATCCGCTGCGCTTCTTTGCCCGCATAGCCACGCACGTCACCGATCTCCAACGATTCGATGCGCCCAATCGTTCCTGCACTCGCCGCCAGCTTGGCATAGACCCGCACCGCCGACAATCTGTTATTAATAGAAGAGACGCTGTAACCATTGCGGAGCATCCACTGCTTAAACGCATCGATCAACCCGAAAGAGATATTGCGCCACGCTTGTGGGTTGGTCTGCAACGCATCCGCATCGATCTCCGTTCCGATGTGCCCATTCAAAAACTCAGCGAACACGCGCAGCCCCGCACGATAGGTCCGCAGCGTCGCATCAGATTTAAGGCGGTTGTATTCGATAAAACTATTCTGCCGCGACTTCGCATCAGCAACCTCGGCCGCCACTTGTAGCCGCTCGGCATTACGGATTGCAATTTCATTTAATTGTGTTTCAACGGGCAAATATTCCGACATATTTATATTATAACAGATAACGTTAAATTATCGCATTTAATAAATCGTGATCTGATGCGTTAAAAAGCACCCTCCCCTAGCCCCTCCCGAAGGGAGGGGGATCTGATTCCTCCCCTTCGGGGGAGGTTAGGTGGGGGTTCTTATCAACAAAAGTTCTCGGCTCAAAATTATATTGTTACGGTACTAGCCATTTTTTGTCGCTCCCTTAGTCACCTAGCAGCGCTTCTAGCGTTTCAATCCTTGCTTCTGCAAACTCCCGCGCAGGAGACTCTGGCCACAGTTCAAGATGTGTTTGATAGTCGGTCAACGCTTGCTCGTACTGCTCTAAATCGTAGTAGGTGTTCCCGCGATTGTTGTACGTTGAGGCATCCTCAGGATTGAGGGCTATCGCTTGGTCATAGTCGGCCAACGCTTGCTCGTACTGCTCTAACTTTCTATAGGTGAGCCCGCGATTGTTGTACGCTGTGGCATACTCAGGATTGAGGGCTATCGCTTGGTCATAGTCGGCCAACGCTTGCTCATACTGCTCTAGGGTGTAGTAGGTGTTCCCGCGATTGTTGTACGCTGTGGCATACTCAGGATTGGGGGCTATCGCTTGGTCATAGTCGGCCAACGCTTGCTCGTACTGCTCTAAGTCGTCGACGGTGGGTGTCGGCATTTCTGACGTGTTTGGGTCTGTGGGTGTTGGTGTCGGCGTTTCGGACGTGGGTGTTGGTGTTATGACAACAACTTCTTGTGGCGTATTGGGTGGCTCTGGCAGCATAAAGGCAACCCCAATCAGAATCAGCGCCCCAAGCAAGGGTGCAGGCAGAAACCTATGCAGTTGTTGGAGCGAATGATTGTCTGTGAAGCGGCGCAACCGCGTCGGATAGAGGTGGCTCACAAGCCAAATCACCAGAATGATAATCGTGGTGATCAACGCTCGTTGCCATGTGAAAAAATCACGCGCGTCGTTGAGGAAGCCTATAAAGCCACCCAACGCCGCAAACCCAAACCACACCATTTGTATAAATTTATTTTGTTATCCCTCTTCTGGATCTTCCATGTGTTCCTCCGATTACAATGTCGACACGGTGACAGGGTGCGGGAACACGCGATTGAACAGATAGCCCTCTGCGTTGAACGGCTGCGTCATGGGCTGCGTGTTGCCGTCTGTGTCGGTGGCGCGTGTCATGAGCGTTTGTGCGCCAGCGGGCGCGTCCCACTCAAACTCAAATCGACACCATGAATGTTTTAGATTGGGCGGGATAAGCGTCGCTGCTTGCCACGTCTCGCCGCTGTCTGCGCTCCACTCAACGTGGGCGATGGGCGCTAGCGGAGAGCGTGCGTTGCCCCGTATCACCTGTTTTCCCGCTTGCAGTGGGGCGTCCCACGCCAGCGCAAGCGAACTTTTGATATTTTGCGTGGTGATAACCTCACCCAGCACCTCGCCATCAGGTGTCCATTCAGGGCCGATAAAGACATAATGCTTGGTGTTGCGATCAACCTGCACCGTTACTTTGGACGCAATCAGCTCGCCCAGCCATTTGATGCTGTTTGTCCCAACCCACCCTGGCACAATGAGCCGCAGCGGATAGCCGTTGTCGAGCGGCAGCGGTTCGCCGTTCATGTGGTAGGCGACAAGCGTGTTGGGGTCGAGTGCCTTTTCGATCGGTATCGGCCGATTAACGCCACCCTCTGGCGCATCCTGATCCAACCCTTTCGCATTCACCTCAACCGTTTCGGGGTCCAACTCAGCCATCTCCAGCAGCGTGCGCAGCGAAACCCCCGTCCAGACCGCGTTGCCGACGCCGCCCGTCACCCATTTTGTCATGCCAAACCCGTCCTCTGATTGGGCTACCGGCCGATTCATAATCCGATCAAACAGATCGCGATGATTGCCAGCACACTCCAAATAGGAAATCACGGTATAGCTCGGCAGCTTCAATAGCGCCTCATAACTTAATGCCAGCGGTCGGCCGATGCCATCCCCGCGAACTTTCAACGTAAACGTCGCCAGATCAACCATCGGCGAGTTGGTCGCTTTGCAAACAAAAAACTGCTCGTTCGGCGTGATAAAGTCGGTTAGCAGTTCAGGCTTTGTTTCCAAACTATCTGCACGACGGTGAAAATAGTCCATGTTCTTGTCAAATGTGAGAGCTGTCATTTGTAATCCTTCTATGAAAGTAGTGTTGCTTAGGGAAACCGTCGTTACGCCTTCTCGAAGGGAGGCAGATCTGAGGTGGGCTGTATCCATGCGGGCGGTAAAAGACGGCGTTTGCCATCGTCTGAGAGCGTGACGTCGGGAAGGTCTCGGCCCTTGCGATCCCAAAGTTCACAGGTTACTTGTTTGTGGCGCGTGTCGAGTGCTTCGCAGTAGTTTGAATAGACGCAGAGCCGTACCGCATCGCCATGGCCCAAGCGCATTTTCAAAAACCAATCGGGATCGGCCAGCGATTGGCGTGCGGCTGCAATAATATCCCCTTCTTCCTCGCGCAAGATGCGTTCTGCTTCGACAAATCCATGGATGCCGCCAGCGACGACAATCGGTGTTTCAAAGCCTGCTTTGCGAACGGCGCGACGCACGCGGATTGTGGCGGGTAAATTTCGGCCGAAAGGCCCCTTCTCATCCGAAATATACTGCGGCATACACTCATACCCGCTTTTTCCCGTGTAAGGATAAGCCGCCGCGCCCACCTTTGGCTGCTGCGCGTCCTCAAACTTGCCCCCACGCGATAAAGATAAAAAGTCCATGCCTGCCTCAGCAAACGCAACCCCAAAATAGGCCGCATCGTCTGAGTCTGAGCCACCTTCGATGATTTCGTCCGCCAAGAAACGACAGCCAACGACAAGCTCATCCCCCACCGCTTCACGCACCGCCCGATAAACTTCAATCGGTAGCCGCGCTCGTCCCGCACGATCGCCACCGTATCCGTCGGCGCGTGTATTGCGGGCTGACAAAAACGAGGCCATTGTGTAGGCATGGGCATAATGCAGCTCGATCCCGTCAAATCCTGCCGCTTTGGCTCGTTTGGCCGCTTCGGCAAACAGCTTGGGCAACGTTTGCGGCAGCGCACGAATGTGATCGAGTTCTACATCGGTCACGCGCTCACGATACCCTTTTGCATACGCCTCATACTCTCGCGCACTCAGGGCGCTGCGCAGCGCTTCGTCGGTGAGTTCGCCAAGTTTGGTGCGAATGTCATCGTCGTCCAGTTCGTTATAAAAGAAGGCGCGGTGTTCGTCGCTGATTTTCAAATATCGCTGGAAATATTTTTCTGGTTTCGGCCGACGGTTAATCCGCAAAAAGTCGATAAGCTGAATAAACAGCTTTGTCTCGCCATTGCTGGCCTCCCGCACGGTTTCGACCAGCTTTTTCAAGCCGGGGATAAACCGATCGTTGCCAACACGCAACAGCGGGCCGCTTGGCACGTCCCGAACGCCAGTCGCTTCGATCACAATCGCCCCCGGGCGACCTTTCGCAAACCGCTCGTACCAATCCAAAACGTTCTGGGTAACAATGCCATCTTCGGTTGATCGCCACGGAACCATGGCGGGAACCCAAGTCCGCTGTTGCAGCGTCGTGGCCCCAACGTTTACGGAAAAAAACAGACGCGACTTGTCAGCCTCGGCCCGCGTCGGCCACGGCCCCGGCTGTGGTTTAAATTTGATTCGTTCACTGGGTCGCCACATGAAGTGCTCCTTGAAGGTAAAGGTAAAGTTCTCAGTTGTTCGGTTAGGGATAAAAGCTAGTTTTGCGCGTTAGGCAACTGTGCCGCCACTTTGCACCGTTGCGACGTGCCGTACATCCCATAGTTCAGGAAAAAAGCGGTATTTGGTGGTTGGCTCAAGATATTTTTCGACAAATGTGCCGCCCGTTCCAGCCGCGCGTCCGCCGATCATGCGGCTCACCATTTTGATATGATTTTGCCGCCACGTTGTCAGCCAGCGATCCATCTCCAAACACGCTTCGCACAGGCTAAACAGTTGGAAATGCTCCCAACGTCCTTGGTAAATATCAAGCAACGACAGGTTAGACCGCTCAATCGCGTTGATAAATGCGCCATGCAGCGTCACAGGGTAAGCGGTTGAAAGGCCCGGCCACAGTTTCTCTACCCAAGCAACATATCGGCCGCCGACAGTCTCGCACAATCCTCCGATTACCTCGAATTCGCGGAACTGGCGCGATTGCAGTCCGCTGGAGCTTTCTAAATAGGGGCGAAATTCCTGAAAGTCGGCAAACGGCAGCATTTCCAAGACATCAAGCTGCTTATCCGCGACTTGAAGGATACGCACCATGCGTTGAACAAGCCATGTTGCCTGTGCCAGTTCGTTCTTTTCTAAGTGGGTAATGGTACGTTGTGTGTCGTGCAGCAGTTGCTTAAACCATAGCTCATACACCTGATGAATAATGACAAAAAGCATTTCTTCAGGATGTGGTGAGATTAGTTTCTGGCTACTCAGCAGCGCATCTGTTTGGATGTGGTTTGAATAATTGAGTTGTTCGGCTTTAAATTGGGACATATGCAGTGGGTGTCACACTTAGGCCTGTGCAGCTTATGCAAAGTCTTAAGTGGGCGGGGGTTGGCATGGTAATTCTCCAGCTATCTTTCCAAAGGGTCGAAATAAGATTTTACACGGAATAGAGGGAGAATTCAGCTAGCTAGAAACGCAAAGAGGCGGAACCCCTAACGCGGTGTTTTGCTGAGGTTGTGTTGTGTCGAGGAAAAGCAAATTTGACGGCAATTTTTAGCCGACAACTGGAATAAAACTATACTTGTAGCCGCAATCTCCTAATTGCGACCTCAAGTTATTTACACTTCGCTGATTTTATCCTACCAACTTTTCGTAATAGACCCATGCAGGAAGCGGTTTGAACCCAAGCCGCAAGTTTAATGTGAGCATAGGATTGCCTTCCTCATTGTCAGTTTCAATATAGTCATAGCCCTGCTCTCTCGCATATTTTGCGCTGCATACTTTGAGCGCCGTGGCGATTCTTCTCCGTCGATGGCTGGGAACAACCCCCGTGATACCCGCATAGAGTGCATCAGGTCGCGTCGCCATCATGTTGACAACTGACATGCCAATATACCGCTGTGCGCCTTCTTCGTTTGAGTCCCAAGCAATCGCCCATGAGTCTGGTCGAAATGAGTCGCCTTCATAATATGTGCGATATGTTTCAAACGGGACAGATTTCTGCGGGTCCGGATAAGGCACGTCTTGATCGATAATGGTGAACATCCGCCATACGTTTGTCTGCCATTCGGCATCCCTGTTCATCGCTTTCGTTAACGTGATAAATTCGATGCCTTGTGCTTCAAGTTGGGCTATCAGTTCATCATATTTTGTTAAATCAAGCTTATTCACACTCTGTTCGGAGCGAGGAAAACGCATTTTTAGTTGAAAATTATCAGCTTCCAGTAATTGAATTCGGTATTCTTCGTTCTCTTTTGGCTCACTAACAATAGCGCGGGGTTGTGTTTCCTCAATTTTAGAGAGCAGATAACGGTGTAGCTGGCTTGGCACAGTGCCGTTTTGGAAATCAGGCTGGACATGTAACGAAAATTGATGTGGCTCATCATCTGAAGGGGAATACCAATAGCTACCAAAAGCGATAACCTGGTTATCTATTTCACCCACAACCCGAATAAGCTCATTGTCTGCTGAAACTTCCGCATCCTGTTCTTGAAGCAACGCAATAGTTAGCATTACTTTGGGCTGTAGAGTCTGATGGATTGAAAGTAGGGCCGTATAGTCTGCGTTCGTAAAGTCAAATGGTCGTATGTTCATCAATTCCTCCTTTAGGATTTGTGGCTTGATGTCTGTTACGCGATGAGTTTGAGAGAGGCGTCTAATTTTATATGCACTCTCCAAAATCATATAGGTCTAGCATTAACGTAGTTTGAAACGCTGGATTTTTCCTGTTGCGGTTTTGGGCAGCGTGTCTACAAATTCAATCTTGCGAGGGC
>JBMZDF010000224.1:0-9295 GCA_049614105.1 Promineifilaceae bacterium (SeqCode) | reverse complement strand
AGAATAAGCCTAACCTATGCTAAGATTGCCCCCGCTAGACGCCCCAGCGGGGCGTCTCTACAGGTTAACGTCGCCGTTGGCGCGTCTCCGCTTGAAAAGCTGGATAATTTGAATCTTTGGTTGCAATTAATTATTGACGAAAAGACGAAAACCTCAGAGGTTTTTATGCACAAACCAGTGTAAACGACAACAAACCTCTGAGGTTTATTGATCGACACTTTTTGTGATCTACCCAAATAGTCGAAGTTGTTGAGAGAAAGTTTGTATGCTGAGCGAACGAGAATTAGAGCAATATTGTTTGTCAAAAAAGGGAACCGAGAAAACCTACCCATTTGGCCCTGACACGGTTGTTATAAAGGTGCTAGGAAAGATGTTTGCGCTGTGGGGTGCGGGTGACAGCCCCCTGTCAGTCAACCTCAAATGTGATCCTGACTGGTCTCATCTTTTGCGCGAGCATTATGCTGCCGTGACTCCCGGCTATCATATGAACAAAAAGCACTGGAATACGGTGTTGTGTGATGGCTCAATTCCACAAGATGAACTCGTCGAGATGGTGGATCATTCCTACAACTTGGTTGTCAAAAAGATGCGCAAGATAGATCGCGAACAGCTTGCGGCAATGTAATACAGGCTGACTTTTCTGAATGCAAATTTGAAGATAGTCATATTTAATTATTTTTGTAGTTGTTTGCACCCCTGAAAATGCACTTTCCTCAATAGCTTGTGATATGGGTTGAAAATCTACCCTATAAGCATGTGCCTGTGGTACATTTCGACTGGATTGCTTCACGCTTCTAAGCAATACATAGACACCTGAAATTTCGCGAAAGATTGGCTAGCTGATTTATGTGACGGAATAAAGATTGGCATGTCTAAAAGCGTAATTGGCAGTGTTGGGTAGCTGTGTTCGCTCAAACCAACCCATTAAATTCAGAACCTTATCTAAACTTGAGAGCCTGTGAAAATACGAATGACCCTTCTTTCTCATACTGCTTGGCTAGCGATGCTTTGTGTCGTCCTCATGATGGGTTGTCAGAGTGAGACAGCGCAAGTGGCCGCCCCTACCAGCGTGCCGCCCACAAGCGAGCCTGCTCCGACCTCTGAGCCTGAACCCGAACTCGAACCCACAGAAATCGTTGTGAGTACAGTAACCGAGCAAATACCAGCCGCGCCCCCTGCAACCCCAACGGCGCTGCCGACCGCACCTGTACCAACCAGCTTACCTACTGATGTCCCAACTGAGGTAGCGACAGAGACGCCTGTTGTAGACGTGGCGGCGGTGGAAACAACGCCCGACGTTGCCGAAGAAATAGAAGCGACAGCGACGGATGAGGATGAGGATGAGGATGAAACAGGTTGCCCGTCGCTTGACGAAGTTGCGGGCACTCGTTCCCCGTGGAAGCTGTCTGTGACGAGCTGGCCGAAACCAACCGCATTTGAGGGGGAGTTATTTGCTGCTGCCTCGCAGATGAAGTTAATTCATTTAGGGTTTGATGTTGAAGGGGATCCGTCCCAACTTGAGTCAATCTTAGATGTGTTAGATAGGCGAGGCGTCACGACAACGATGTTTATCCTTGGGCGCTGGGCTGAAACCTATCCAAACCTGATCAAAGAGATGGCGCAGCGGGGGCATGAGTTTGCAAATCATACCTACTCTCACAATAACATGGGCGAAATGACGGCCGAGCAGATGGAACAAGAACTTGCCCAAACGGAAGCAATCGTTCAACGTTTGACAGGGCAAACAACGAAGCCTTGGATGCGTCCCCCCTTTGGGTCACGGTCTGACATTAGTTTGGCGACGAGCTATGCAGGCGGCTGGACAACGGTAATTTGGTCTGGTAGCGGGGATGATTGGCGGGCTGAATATGATGAGGATGCGATTTGTAAATCGCTACTCGATACGTCTTATGCGGGTGGGATTTTGTATGCACATACCTCGCGCCCCGAAATGGCAGATGCGATTGACCGCTACATTGGAACGATGCAAGCCCGAGGCTTTACGTTTGTGCCGCTCTCAATTTTGATGAGTGGCAATCCATCACTTTATCTTCAGGAGAATTAAGTTGAATCGATCATGGTGTTTCTATTTATTGCTTTCCACGCTCCTTGTTGGGCTGGCTAGCTGCCAAAGTGCGGCTGACCCCACCCCAACCCTTGCACCTACTACGGAGGCTACGGCGCAACCGACCGCAGTTGTGGAGCCAACACAGAGCCAGCCGACAGCGACACAGCAGTCTGTTGACTCAGATACCAGTCAGGTGGCACTTGCACCTGCCACATTGACCCCGCTCCCAACGCTTACCGACGTCCCCGCAACGGCAACACCAACGCAGACGCCAACCCCGCTCCCGACGCCAACGTTTACGCCAACGCCTACTTTAGCCGCAACGTTAACGCCAACCCCTGCGCCTACGTGGACGCCTGGGCCAAGACCTGCCGCGCGTCCTCCTGTGAACGCATCGCCAGGGAACCCGTCAGGCTATTTGTCAAAGTATCAGATGATTACCTTCTATGGGAGTCCTTGGGGGCGTGGGTTAGGCATTTTGGGTAATTCTCCACGTAAGCAGATGACCCGTTATCTTTATGGGCTGGTTGCACAATATCAACCGTTGGACTCGCGGCACGCGATGTGTACTTGGCATATGGTGACAACCGTTGCCAACGTGAATCCGCCAGAGTATCGGCATGTTGTGGAGGAGTCAACGATTGAGGTGTGGGTTGGTTCGGCCGATGTGTATGAGTGCGGCATCATTCTAGACATCCAGCCCGGACGCATTCCGATTCAGGAAGAGTTCCGCCGCATTCAGCGTTTCCTATACCATCCGCACGTGCATCTAGCGATTGACCCTGAATTTGACATGACCGATACGCAAATTCCGAATATTCATGTGGGGCAGACACCGGCCGAAGACATCAATTGGGTGCAAGGTGAGCTGGAAAAGATCGCTATGGAGATCGGTGTCAACAAAGTATTAATGCTGCATCAGTTCAAAGATTCGATGTTGCCCGACAAAGCAGCTATCCAGAACTTGCCGCATGTGGAGCTTGTGATCGACTCAGACGGGACGTTCCATACCGACATTAAAATACACAACTATCTGCAATATTCAAATGAACCTGCCTTTGAATATGGTGGTATCAAGCTATTTTACAACTATGATGATTGGTTAATGACCCCTGAAGAGGTCATGCGATTAGGCCCTACGCCTTCCATCATTATTTATCAGTAATAGGCGAAGATGCGGTGCTTTTGAACAATATGACGGTTGACAAGCAATTAGCGGCATGCTAACCTTTGCCGCAATTCAATGTCTGGTATTGTTCAGACAAACATATGAAAGACTGTGAATCGAATTAGTATTTGCCAAAGCGAATTTTAGGAAAAAGCTTCCTCAGAGAGATTGTCATCTAGCTGAAAGACAATCAATTACGCAGGCAGAGAATGGATCGAGGAGTTGGTTGAGCAAACGGTTTGACAAGTAGCTCAACACGGAAACACCTCCGTTATAGGGTGTAGGGTTTTTTGACCTGATAAAGCGGGATTGACCTCATTGTGTCAATCTAACCAGGGTGGTACCGCGAGACTGTGTAAAAGCGTCCTCGTCCCTTTTAGGGATGAGGGCGTTTTTGTGTTTCTGGATAGGTTGGTTGGGTCAACCGTTATTAGAAAAGGATGTGTTTCATTTGAGTACAAAGCGGTGGCTGAGCCTGCCGAAGCCTGAGCGACACACCGCTGCGACTGCGACAAGTTCAGTCTGCGTTATCGTCACCAACCCATTTGAAACACACCCATTAGAAAAATAGAGTTGTTATGATTGAGAAAACCGTTTATCGGCCGAATTTAAAACAATTTCGTAACTTGGCTGGGCATCACAATTTGATTACCGTGGTGCGCGAATTTCCTGCTGACTTAGAAACCCCCGTTACTGTCTACGTCAAACTGATGCAGCAAATGGGGCCGTCGTTTCTGCTAGAGTCGGTGGAAGGAGGGGAGAAAGTTGGACGCTACTCATTTGTGGGGCTGAATCCACGTGAGGTGATCGAATTGCGTGGACGCAAGATTATTCGCAGCAAAGATGGCGAACGCAGCGAACGCGAGCTAGGTGGAACGGAGGACGTGCTTGATGTGCTTAAACAGGAAGTGGGTGGGTATCAACCGGCCGAAATTCCGGGGCATCCGCGCTTTATTGGGGGTGCGGTTGGCTATTTGAGCTATGACACGGTGCGTTTTTACGAGCAACGAATTCCCAACACAGCGGAGCGCGTGCTGGACTTCCCCGAAGCGGTTTTCCTAATTGCCGACTCAATTGTGGCGTTTGACCATGTTCAGCATCGGCTGATGATTATGGCGAATGCGCGTATCACCGAAGATGTAGAGGCCGATTATCTGGAGGCGATTTCACGGATTGAGCGCATTACAGAACGCCTTTTGCGCCCGTTGCCAGCCGTACCAAGTCGCATTTTTTTGCGCACGGGGAAAATCAACCGCACGCTTACATCAAATAAGACACAGCCTGAGTACGAAGCGATGGTGCGGACGGCGAAAGAGCATATTGCGGCAGGAGATGCGTTCCAGATCGTGCTGAGCCAGCGGCTTGAGCGTGAAACAGACGCCCATCCTTTTCAAATTTATCGCGCATTGCGCATGACAAACCCGTCGCCTTATATGTTCTACTTCGATTTTCCCGAACAGGATATGCAGATTGTGGGGGCGAGTCCTGAGGTGATGGTGCGTTTGGATGACGGGGTGGCTTCGGTTCGGCCGATTGCCGGCACTCGCAAACGCGGACGCACCCCCAGCGAAGATTACGAAATGGAGCGTGACCTGTTAGACGACCCCAAAGAGGTTGCCGAACACGTGATGCTGATCGATTTAGGGCGTAATGACATCGGCCGCGTTGCCGATTACGGCACGGTTGAAGTGTCAGACCTGATGGTGGTTGAACGCTACAGCCACGTCATGCATATCGTCAGCAACGTGTCTGGAAAGCTGCGCGACGGAATGGACGCATATGACCTGATGCGGGCCACATTCCCCGCCGGCACGCTCAGCGGTGCGCCCAAAGTGCGGGCGATGGAAATTATCGAGAATTTGGAAGGGGAACGCCGCGCCCTCTATGGCGGCGCAGTGGGTCATTTTGGCTATGATGGCAATATGGACACCTGCATCACGATTCGCACAATTGTCATGCGGGGCAATACGCTGTGGGTACAGGCGGGCGCGGGTATTGTTGCTGATAGTGACCCTGCCAAAGAATACGAAGAGTGCTGGAATAAGGCGCGGGCGTTGGTTGTCGCCATCGAACGGGCGGAGCATGGATTATTGTAGGAAAGTGGTCAGGGTGTCAGGGTATGAGCGCAGTAAAAGCGTTTGTTCATCTGAAAACCCAACAACTCAAAAAGAGACAAATCATGAATAAAAAAGTTGTATTTAGCGGCATTCAGCCATCGGGTGATAAGACATTAGGAAACTATTTGGGCGCGATTCGGCGCTGGGTTGCGGAGCAGGATCAAAAAGTCAACTATTTTTGTCTGGTTGATTTGCACAGCTTGACTGTGCCGCAGGACCCTGCCACGCTGCGTTTTCAGACGCGCTCGCTGGCGGCGCTGTTGTTAGCCTCTGGGCTTGATCCTGAAAAGTGTACGATCTTTGTTCAGAGCCATGTCAAGGCCCACGCCGAAGGGTGCTGGTTGCTAAACTGCGTCACGCCGTTGGGCTGGTTGCATCGCATGACCCAGTACAAGGACAAGTCGGCAAAGCAGGAAAGCATTTTGGCGGCGCTGCTTGATTATCCTGTGCTGATGGCGGGTGATATTCTGTTTTATGATGCGGAAGAAGTGCCTGTTGGGGACGACCAAAAACAGCATGTTGAGCTAACACGCGACATTGCGAATCGTTTCAACAGCATGTACGGGCAGGAGTTCTTTGTTGTGCCTGAGCCAAAAATTGCCAGCGTTGCGGCGCGGGTGATGGGGTTGGACAATCCGCTGCACAAGATGTCATCGAGCAACTCGGCGCGTGGGCACTCGATTAAGATGATTGATACGCCCAAGGAGATTTTGCGCTCATTCAAAAAGGCCAAGACAGATTCTTTTGGTGAGATTCGTTTTAGCAAAGCGCCTGAACGGGCGGGTGTCAACAATCTACTGGGCATTTACAAGGCGATTACCGAGAAATCGTTTGAGGCGGTTGAGGCTGATTTTGCGGATGCGCGTGGGTATGGTGATTTGAAGGTACGGGTGGCGGAGGTTGTGATCGAGACGCTTCGGCCGATTCAAGACGAGTACCATCGTTTGATGGCAGATTCGGCCGAATTAGACCGCCTTATGGCGAAAGGCGCAGCCCAAGCGGAAGCGGTTTCCCAGCCCAAAGTTGACCAGATGAAAGAGATAATGGGGTTAATCCTCCCCTAATCTCGCCCAATTTATGCTAAACTGTTGCTACACATCGCCAGTAATTTCCGCACAGATTCTGATGTAACTTTGAGAGGCAACATGTTTAGTGATAAAGAGCAAAAGCAGCGAACGCTTATTCTTATGGCTGTGGTCGTCGTTGCTATCCCGTTGTTTTTTATAGACCGAATTACGCATGAGTTCAGACAAGTTTACGAAATGAGCGCGGTCTATTTCTTACCTTGGCAAACACATACACATGAGATTGGCAATGATTTGCTTCTCTCCATCGACCATCCTAGAGGGTGGTCCGTTGTTGAGGAGGAAAATAGTTGGCTGACTGTTCGTGGTAAGGCGCTGTCAGATGGCTGTTTTGTGCGGTTTGGAGGTATCTCAATCAACTACGATTATGATGGGATGCTTGTAGAGCAAGGAATCGCATTAGAACAGCCGTTAGAGGGCCTGATGACAGCATTGGTCGAAGCGCAAATTTATTCAGAAGAGGATGACACAGATATGCGTGAGACGATTGACGTACCTGTATCAGTTGACCCTGCAACCTCGGCTCATGCTCTGACGTTTGGAACGTTGGTAGAAAAACGACGAATCCCCAGCAGCGATAATCTTGTGGAGTCTGCTGTTGATGATGCCTTTTACCCAGCAAGATTACGACGAGTCTGGCTGATGAAACCGCATAACACATCTATTTATGCAAACGCATCGTTTAATGATGCGTATTGTTTTAACAAAATGGATGTTCTGGAACAGTTAGTTCATAGTATTAAGGTGTCTGACTAATGGTGTAGCAGAAAGGCGTTAAGTTATGGGTATGTTTCATTTGAGTAAAGAGCGGTGGCTGAGCTAGTCGAAGCCTGAGCTAGTCGAAGCCTGAGCGTGTCGAAGCCTGAGGATACGTTGCTGCGACTTCGACAAACTCAGTCTATGTTATCGTTACCAACCCATTTGAAACACACCCTTAAACTATAGGGGTATAAAATGATTCGTGACTGGGGTAGGCGCATGCTCATGCTTGCAGGATTAATATTAGTTTTAGGACTAATTGGCAGTCAGTTAGATACCTATAATCTAATCCCAAGAGCGATTTTGTATAGAACTTATTCAAGTTCAGACTTTCCTGTTGAATTTGACTTCCCACGATTCTGGCAAATCGAAAGCAGTAGCTCAACTGAGGTTGGTGTCGTCAAACGGTTTCAAAAGGGGGTGAATAGGGCAAGAGGTATGATTGTCACCGTTCATCAAAAAGAGGCATTTCTTGGTGATGCGCAGACAATTCATGAACGGATTTTACTGGACATCCTAGAGAATGATGCCGCGTGGGAGCGTACACTAAGGTTTGAGCAAGCGCATGGTCACACTACACCATATTTCATCATCGAGAATGAACTAGGTGATCTTGTTGAGGACAAAACACGATCACGTTCGGGTTATTGGCGAGCGATGCGTACACCTGTGCCGCTCACTTATCAAGATGGACGTGAATGGCTGTTTACACCATATGTTGCACGACAAACGATAATTTTCAATTTCTATGTGTTTGAGATGAATGCTGTAAGCGAAATCAATGATCAGATCGTTGAAGTCAAAACGGTTTGTTATGGTGGGACTCCAGGTGAATGTGAAATACTTGCTTGGGCAGCTTTCCAGTCGGTGCGATAAGATGTTTGAGCGGCAATTTTGAGCCGTTACGATAAAACAAAAAAGCGCTTTGGGATCTTAACAAGTTGACAGCACCCTCACCTAGCCTCCCCCTCTGGGGGAGGAACCTGGTCTCCCTCCCGAAGGGAGGGACTAAGGGAAGGTGCTTTCCAAAGCGCTACAAAAATCTAATGTGATTTACGTAGGAACTTTATGTTATTAGTTATCGATAACTACGATTCATTTACTTACAATCTCGTTCAATATTTTGGCGAGCTGGGCGCGGAAATTGCCGTGCATCGCAACGATAAAATTACGCTGGACGAGATTCGGGCATTGAACCCATCGCATATTTGCGTGAGTCCTGGCCCTGGGAATCCCGCAGATGATAGCGGGATTTCAAACGACATTTTGCGCGAGCTAAGCACGACGATTCCCACTTTTGGGGTTTGCTTAGGTCACCAATGTATGGGGCATGTTTTTGGGGGCAACGTCACACGAGCGGGACGCCAAATGCACGGCAAAATCTCTCCCGTTTATCACAACGGCACAGGGCTATTCAAAAATATTCCCAGCCCGTTTAACGCAACGCGCTATCATTCATTGATTGTGGAAGAACCATTACCTGAGTCGCTCACCGTGACCGCTTTCACAAAAGAGGGTGAGATTATGGGGCTGGCGCACAAAACGATGCCAATCGTTGGCGTTCAGTTCCACCCCGAAAGCATTTTGACCGAACATGGCAAGGTGATTTTGAAAAACTTTTTGGACATGTAAGTGGATCACAAAAGGAGTTGCGATGTTACTAGGTGAATTTTTGCGCGAGCATGCGGGTCTTAGCATTCGACAGCAAGATTTGGATGCGCTGGACGTGCTTACTGGAAAGTCGGTTGGCTACATTGACTTCAATGATGCGCCATCTCAGAATTTTGAGCCATCAGGCGATGCGTTTACCTCCCCATTTTTTTACCCGATTGGATACCATAATGACGATGAAGTTGGGTTGAACCTCCTACCGGGCCATTTAGATTGGGATCGGTTGCCTGTTGCTCACAACGATCATACAGAGGTGTCAGATGTTTCTCCCATGCTCGCGGACTATGTGCGTCGTCATTTACTTTCATTGGAAGGGGATATATGCGATGAGGAGGAAGATCCACATGAGGATGACTCATTGATTGAGGCGGTTGCGACGGCTAATGAGGCGTTTGGTGAGGGATTTTATATGATTGGGCGTTTCGGC
>JBMZDF010000223.1:0-9360 GCA_049614105.1 Promineifilaceae bacterium (SeqCode) | reverse complement strand
GTAAAGAGCGGTGGCTGAGCATGTCGAAGTCTGAGCGACACGCTGTTACGACTTCGACCGCTGCTACGATTTCGACATGCTGCTACGACTTCGACACGCTGTTACGACTTCGGCAAGCTCAGTCTACGTTATCGTCGCCAACCCATTTGAAACACACCCCTTACGAAATGCTTGGTTACGTGTAATTTAATCCCGTTTGACTTCGCATAGCATGATGTTTTGTCTGATGCCTTATCCACAATGACAATATCCACATCTGCCTAGCCAACCCGAAAACGCCCAACTTTAATAGGTGAGCTTTCCGTAGCAGATAGTTAGATTGTTGGAAGGGGTAGAAATACTAGATATTCGGTACGCTACGCTGGAGGATGGGCAACTCGGTGAGCGCCTTGCCTGCGCCAAGAGCTGTACAGGCGAGGGGGTAGTCTGCGACATAGGCTGGGACGCCCGTTTCGCGCGTGAGCAGGGTGTCGATGTCGCGCAGGAGTGCACCGCCGCCTGTGAGCGCCATGCCGCGATCAATGATGTCGCTGGCAAGCTCTGGTGGTGTCTTGCGCATGACGCCACGCACCACGCCAATCATTCCTGAAATTGGCTCTGACATCGCTTCAGTTACTTCGCTAGACTTAATCGTGATTGTTTTGGGTAGCCCCGTGATATTATCGCGCCCCTGAACCTGCATCTCTTGATCCTCGCTTGGTTCAATTGCTGCGCCAATCTGGATTTTGACCGACTCTGAGGTTGGTTGCCCAATTACCAAATTGTACTTTTTGCGAATATAGGTCGCGATTGCGTCATCAAGATGCAGTCCGCCGCGTCGAATCGACTCGGCACAGACAATCCCGTTGACCGAAATAACGGCCGCCTCAGTTGATCCGCCGCCCAAGTTCACGACCATGTTGCCGACGGGCGTTCCGATTGGCAAGCCCGCGCCAATTGCGGCTGCGAGTGGGCCTGGAATCAGATGCACTTCACGCGCACCAGCGGCGCGTGCCGCCTCGCGAATTGCGCGACGTTCCACGCTTGTAACGCCATAAGGATGTGCAATCATGACAGTTGCACGACGGCGAATGGGGAATCGGCCGACAACCTTCTCAATAAAATATTGCAGCATTCGTTCAGTGACAAAATAGTCGGCAATCACACCCTCACGCAAGGGGCGCGTGACCTCGATTTCGTCGGGGGTACGGCCATACATATCGCGGGCTGCACGGCCAACCTCAACGATTTTTGTGCCAGCGTCGCCGATTGCTACAACGGCTGGTTCTTGCAATACAACACCGCGTCCTTCGTAGTGGACGAGGACGTTAACAGTTCCGAGATCAATGGCGACTTGTGGGTTGAAGAAAGACATAAAGGCGTTTGTCAGGTGGTTAGGTAGTTAGTGCGTCAGTCAGGTTATCTTTACAATACACAATGATACTGACAAACTGAATTACCAACATACGAAATTCCCAATAAAAAAACAGCTAGAGAGCAATTATACTCTGCTAGCTGTCTATTTCTAAGTTTCCCCCGATTTTCTCAGGGAATGACTGATAGTTTTGGAGCGGGTCAGTTTAGTTTTGGTCAAACCGAGGTGGCGCACTGCTACCCTGACGTATCGTAGCTGCGCGACGGGTTGCTACGTCGATCTGAACTTGCGCGGCACGCAAAGACATTTCGATTTGACGATATTTTTCAGGATCTTCTGGTACGCCCTCGTCCATCACCCGTTGGGCTTCGGCGCGGGCCTCTTCGGCTCGTTTGAGGTCGATTTCATCAGCACGTTCGGCCGAATCTGCCAAAATAATCACTTTATCTGGCTGAACCTCAGCAAAGCCACCGCCCACTGCAAAATATTGCGTCTCACCATTCTTGCGCACGTATACTTCACCATAGGTCAGTACCGTCAACAGCGGCGAGTGGTTGGGCAGAATACCCATTACACCTTCATAACCTGGCAAATTGATATAATCAACTTCCCCAGAAAAGATGGTGCGTTCGGCGGTTACGATTTCACAAATTAAAGACATAAGTCTCAAAACGTAAAACGTAAAGCGTAATGGTTAGCACCTTACGTTTCACGTTTTACGCAGTACGCTTTACCCTTCTGCGCGCAGTTTTGCTGCTTTCGCGATCACGTCGTCAATTGTACCGATCATGTAGAAAGCAGTTTCTGGCAGATCGTCGTGCTTGCCGTCGAGGATTTCGCGGAAGCCGCGTACTGTCTCGGTGGTTGGAACGTAAACACCGTTGAGGCCGTGGAATTTCTCCGCGACAAACATCGGCTGGCCGAGGAACTTCTCAACCTTACGCGCACGTGCAACAAGCAACTTGTCATCTTCACTCAACTCGTCAATGCCGAGAATCGCGATGATGTCCTGAAGATCCTTGTAACGCTGCAAAATCTGCTTAACTTCATTTGCTGTGCGATAGTGCTCTTCACCCACAACGTCTGGCTGCAAAGCGCGGCTTGATGATGCAAGCGGGTCAACAGCAGGGAAAATACCCTTTGCAAACACACCACGATCAAGCGTCAGGCTCGCATCCAAGTGAGCAAATGTTGCTACTGGTGCAGGGTCAGAATAGTCATCTGCTGGCACATAAATAGCCTGCATAGATGTAATTGACCCTTTCTTTGTTGAGGTAATGCGCTCTTGTAGCGCACCCATCTCAGCCGCGAGCGTTGGCTGGTAACCAACAGCACTTGGCATACGACCAAGCAGCGCTGACATTTCAGCACCAGCCAAAACGTAGCGGAAAATGTTGTCGATGAAAATCAGTACGTCGCGGCCTTCGTCGCGGAAGTACTCAGCCATTGCAAGACCCGTCAGGGCAATGCGCAGGCGAACCCCTGGAGGCTCATTCATCTGGCCGAAAACCATGGCTACAGAGTCAAGTACACCGTAGTCAATCATTTCGTAGTAAAGGTCAGTGCCTTCACGGGTACGCTCGCCCACGCCAGCGAATACAGATACGCCAGAGTGCTCACGCGCAACTGAACGAATCAGCTCAGCGATGGTCACTGTCTTACCAACACCTGCACCACCGTAGATACCAGTCTTACCACCCTTGAGGAAGGGGGCGATGAGGTCAATGACCTTCATGCCGGTTTCAAACGTTTCGGCCGTTGTTGATTGGTCAACGAGTGGCGGTGCTGGGCGGTGAATCGGATAACGTTCACCTGCTTTAGCTGGGCCTTGACCATCAATTGGGTCACCCGTTACGTTGAAAATACGTCCCAGAGTTGGTGCGCCGACTGGAACCATAATTGGTGCTCCAGATGCCACTACAACTTGGTCACGCTTCAAACCTTCAGTCGCAGACATTGCTACGGTGCGAACAAGGCCGCCACCCAAATGCTGCTGAACTTCAAGCGTCAAACGGCCGCCATCGGGGCCGTCCATTGTCAATGCTTCATAAATCTCGGGAACTTGCCCAACTGGGAATTCCACATCGAGTACAACACCACGGACAGCTTTTACGATTCCGTTAGCCATGTGTTTTCCTCCGATTACTTGGACATCGCTTCGGCACCGCCGACGATGTCAAGAATCTCGTTCGTAATATTAGTTTGGCGCACTTTATTGCGCTCTAGCGTCAGCGCGTCGACAAGCGAGTTGGCGTTGTCCGTTGCATTTTGCATCGCCATAAAGCGAGCACTCTCTTCACTGGCGATTGCTTCGAGCAGCGCTTGGAAGATTTGCATTTCGGTAAAACGGGGAATAATGATGTCGAGCAGTTGCTGCGGATCAGGTTCGTACGTGTAAGTGCTTTCGGTAGCCGCTTTAACGTCCGCTTGGGCGACATGTTCAGCCATTGCAAGGCTCGACAGGTCAAGTGGCTTCAAAGGAAGCAACTGTTTCACTGTTGGAACTGATTTTGCAAGGTTGATAAAGTCGGTGTAAGCGATAAAAACGCTGTCGTACTTCTCTGAGAGATAGTCATCGGTTGCGATGCGGGCGACGGGCAAAATGTCCATCGAGCGAGGAGGCGAAGGCAGGCTGACAAAAGACGCTGCGACATTGTAGCCACGTCGTACCATTAGGTCACGCCCTTTTCGGCCGATTGCAATAATGTCGACTGGCGCATCGGCCGAAGCGACAAAATTCTCAGCTAAGCGCACAATGTTTGTATTGTACGCCCCGCATAAACCACGATCGCCCGTCACAAGAATGAGGGCGATGCGGCTCATTGACGCACGGTTTGCCAGCAGTGGATGCGAATTACCGCCTTCCTGCGACGCGAGATTGTTCAAAATCTCAAACGCCTTGCCAGCATAATCCCGTGTGGCTCGCACCGCTTTCTCCGCACGTCGCGCTTTTGAAGCCGAAACGGCACTCAAGGCATTTGTCACCTTTGAGATGTTTTTAACGCTTCGGATACGTTTGCGAAGTTCTAATTCGGTAGCCATAAATCAAGTGGAAAGTGATTAGCGGAAAGTGGAAAGCAGTCCATCTTGCGACTTCTCACTTTTCACTTTCTTCTTTTCACCCTCTTAGTTAGTCCACGTTGCGTTGAAGTCGCCAATTGCAGAGGCGAGTTGATCAAATACTGGTGGCTTGCCTGATGCACGGATCTTGCTACCCATTTGTGAGTTAGCTGTGTCCATGTAACGCAAGAATGCTTGAATCCAGTCGGCAACACGTTCATTGTCTACCCCATCAAGGTGGCCTTGTGAACCAGCGTAGATGACATAAACCATGTGGTCGAGTGGGTAAGGTGAATATTGTGGCTGCTTCAAAATCTCCATCAGGCGCTCACCGCGTGAGAGCTGACGTTGCGTTGCCGCATCAAGATCTGAACCGAACTGTGCAAATGCAGCCAACTCGCGATACTGAGCCAAATCTGACTTAATACCACCAGCAACTTTCTTCATTGCTTTCGTTTGAGCCGCACTACCTACGCGAGAAACAGAAACACCCGCTGAAATAGCTGGACGTTGACCTGAATTGAAGAGGTCAGTCTCAAAGAAGATCTGACCGTCGGTGATAGAAATCACGTTCGTTGGAATATAAGCTGAAATGTCACCGAGTAGCGTCTCAATAATTGGCAGCGCTGTCAACGAACCGCCCGTGCCTGGGATTTTCTTGGCTTCATACCCTTTACCCAGTTTTTCAAGCGCTTTTTCAACTTCATCTTCATCTAGGTTACCGAAGTAACGCTTGCCGTCAACGCCCATGCTGCTTGCGTCAACAGATCCGCCGGCTTTGACGATAACTGTTTCATCGCGCAGACGAACTGAACGTTCGAGCAAACGACTGTGGAGAGAGAAGATGTCACCAGGATACGCTTCACGCCCTGGAGGACGACGCAGAATCAGAGACATTTCACGATATGCCCAAGCGTGCTTTGATAAGTCATCATAAACAATCAGGACATCTTTACCCTGATTCATGAAGTACTCACCCATAGCGCAGCCAGCAGACGGGGCCAACCATTGGAGCGGTGCAGAGTCAGATGCGCTTGCAACAACGATGAATGTGTAATCCATAGCGTTGTATTCTTCAAGCGTAGCGACAACCTGCGCGACTTGACCATTACGTTGCCCAATTGCAACGTAAATGCAGATCATGTCTTTGCCTTTCTGGTTGATGATGGTGTCGAGACAGACAGCCGTTTTACCTGTTTGACGGTCGCCAATAATCAACTGACGTTGACCACGACCAATCGGTGTCAAAGCGTCAATCGCCATGATACCAGTCTGAACAGGGGTGTCTACTTCCTTGCGCTCAATAACGCCAGGAGCAATCGTTTCAACAGGTGCAACGGCGGTCGTTGCAATCGGGCCTTTACCGTCAATTGGCTCGCCCAGAGCGTTGATGACGCGACCAATCATCGCGTCACCGACTGGGACAGAGGCGATAAGACCCGTGGCGCGAACTTCGTCGCCAACCTGAATACTTTGTACGCTACCCATCGCTACGATACCGACGCTGTCGGGTTCGAGGTTGAGAGCAATACCACTTACACCGCTGCTGAACTCAACAAGTTCATTGGCGGCAACATCAGCCAAACCGCTGGCGATGGCAATACCATCATAAACACTGGTTACAGTACCAACGCTTTGGGCTTTAACTTCATGGCTATAGCCTTTAACTGTTTCTAACAACGATTCGGCGATCGTTTTGATTTCGATTGGGAGTGTTGCCATTCACCAAACTCCTTGAAATAGGTTTGTTCATTCGCCTAAAAGCATCTGTCATGCATCACAAACGAGTTTGCCCAGCTCGGTTCGCGTGCGGTTGATTGATTTGAAAGCTTCAAACGAGTTGATTGTCGTGGTAAGGGAAGTACGTTCCCGAAAGGGGTTTCGGCCGAATTTGACCTAATCCCGCACCGAAATGTTATCCGATCCCTAATACTTTGTCCAATTTTTCACAATCCCTGCGATGTAGATCCAATGTAGTCGGAAATTCGGCCGAAATCCTCTGAAATTCGCGCAAAAAAGGGCCAATTACCGCATCACGACAGCCACCTACTTTAGTAAGAAGGGGATCTCGCCCCGCCGCATTATCAATTGTTGTTGGTTAGTAGGACAGGTGCATGATGGCGCTGGACACCCGATCAGCTTGGCAATTCGCGTCTTTTGGGAACGGCCGATGCAGGCGCGGCTACGTCCAACTAAGTTGTGATGACAGGGAATCAAAAAGCCCTACGCACAGGCAGGGCTTGAGTACAGGTTAAGGGAATTCGGCCGATACCAATACATCAGCAGATAACACTACATACCCAGATAATCTTATTTTTACCCCAAAGAATAGTACCGAACTCCTATGCAAAATACTCCTGCGTATTATAAGCACGGAACGCTTATTGGCGATAGCGTTTTAGGATTGTTGCGGAACTTTCACAAAAGTATGCCGCAGTTCAGGCATTCAAAAACGCAGCGTTTTCAGCGCCTTTGTCGTTTGAGCTCCTTTTGTGTCTTGCTGAACAAGCAACCAGCCTCAGAATAAATTCTGTGGTGATTAGCAACCTAGACTATGTGGTTTTAGAAGATGTATTGGGAAATGTGGAGTAGGAAAGAAGGCGGCCAGCCTAAGTAATAAAGCGGGCGGGTCTGGACAGACCCACCCGCACAGCAATGTTGGTGACCGCCAACGATTACTTACGAATGAATGTGTATCTCACAAGGGCGCTGTAGAAATTGTTAGCAATTTTCTCTGCGCCTTGGATATTTGGATGAATCCCGTCATAGGTTAAACGGTCTGCATCAAATCCTGAGTATTGATCCACAATGAGTACCTGCGAATTACCAGTATTCATCGTGTATGAGATACGATTAATAGCAACGTTCAATGCTGATATCTGTTGATTAACAACTGGATCAGACGTTGGAATAATCTTTGAGATAAGGACTTTCACGTTTGGATTGAAGTAACGCATCGTTAAGATGATTAATCGTAAATCCTGCACCGTGCTTTCAACACCCTCACCTTGCAAAATGTCGTTTGTGCCTGCATGGAGCAACAGAATATCTGGTGCTGTATCCTCGCTGACCCAGCGCGACAGGCCTGCTAGAAGCTGATCTGCACGGTAGCCAGGGTGTCCTTCGTGATTGGTGTTGTAGTCGGGAGGGCTTGTGTATGAAACCTTAGACCCGACAAAGCTAAAGTGATAGTTATTGGTGTCTAACAACCCGTAGAGTGCGCGACGGTATCCGTTAGCAATCGGCCGAGTTCCAGACGTAATCCCGTCACCAAGCATCATGATAGATGGGTCACCAGGGAGATAATCTGCACTTGGCTGGAAGCCGCCAGAGGTTGCTGGCTTGCTCGGCAAGTCGTTCAAGATTCGTGGATCTGGACCACTGGGCGCAACCGCGATTGCGGCTCCGTGACCACTGCCATCTGTATCAAATACAAGCGGGCTTCCAGGACGAATGCGGTCGCCATCACGCTCAATTGATGTGGTGCTTGCTGCCGCTTCACTGCCATCTGAAGTGGGTAACCCACCGCCACCGCTGCCGTCACCTTCTGTCACAACAGGGATAGGTCTTGGTGCGATAAAGGGATCGTCAGTTGTGAGGTCAACGACACTGCCTGCTAACCAGCCTTCAGTTCCGTCTTCCAATTCAACAAAAAGCCAGCCAAAGGGATGTTCTTCCTTTACTTCATAGACATCATCTCTGTAGGCAAATCCTAAAATGTCGTATTGAAGACCTGGGCCTCCGCGAACGTTGACCGAGCTATAAGTCACTCGAACGTTGAGTGAGACAGGTTCTTCGGTTGGTTCAGGTGTGATTTCTTCATCCACATCTGACTCAGTTGTTGGTTCTGGCTCAGTCTCGGATTCTGGTTCGGGCGTTGAGATAAGCGCTTCATAAACTTCGGCGCTCACTTCCTCGGTTACACTTTTAGTAACCCAGCCCATCTCACCACCTGCTGTGGTGATGCGATACCAAAGACCTGATTGGTCTACTTCTTGGATGATAAAGGCGTCGTTGAATAGAACAACGGCAATGGGTGCAAATTGCAGGCCTGGGCCAGAGCGCAGGTTTGCAGATGCAACAGCAATGCGTACGATGATATCGTCCTCGGAAATAGAGGCTGATGAATCAGATGTAGGTGTTTGTGTGGCACTTGGTGTGCTTGTTGGACGTGGCGTGCTTGTTGGGTCTGTCTGTGCGAATAGCACAGGTTGATCCAATGCGGCAAATGCTTCTGGAGCTGAGAATCCAGCCAGAAAGAGTACAAGGAGGAGCACGATCGAAATCGCTCGTTTGTCGGTCACCATTTTTCTCCCTAATACGGATTTATTACCCCATCTGTCAGGATGGGTTGTGTTCAATAGGGTGTGGGCAATAGATACAACTATAAACACCCACACAGGACTCATCGATACTAGTTAATTGTTTTTTGTAGGGAAGCTCGATGCTGCCGACTTCGCCCTGCTCAACAAAACATTGTTGATTGTTGACTCATCAGCATTATTGTGATTCGCAGTATGGAGAGTCTTGATTCTCCCTTTCCCCGTTCTACAATCTCACGAATAATGACACTTAAACCTTTAGGTTTATAATAACATAAAGTTGTTGTTCATCGCTACCCTGTAAACTGCCTTTTCGTGAAAAAGGAAACAAGACGTTCCATTTATGCGGCTATTGTCAAGATTTGTTAAGCAAGATTGTTAGTTTGCTAATAATCCCTACAGTTGCATTGCTGCTTTTATATTAATAACGAGCAAACGATGAAAATGTTTCACTCTTAACAGGTTTTTTATGCCATTTGGCATAAATTGCCTTATCGGCCGATTAGACTGTACCCAAACAGAAGCATGGTGCATCCTGCGCATACTTTTGTTTAGGTTCTTCATACTGATTTACGGTTCTTGGGCTTTAGCCCGTGAAAGCCCCGTTCTTTCAAGTCGGGGATG
>JBMZDF010000222.1:0-9362 GCA_049614105.1 Promineifilaceae bacterium (SeqCode) | reverse complement strand
CCACTCTGGTTTGTGCATAAAAACCTCTGATGTTTATTGACCGAAAAATTTTGTGGCGCACTTAGTCGATCTTGCGCCCAAGCATCAGCGACATGCCGATATAAAGCGGGGCAAGCTGTACCAGTGCAAACCAAACGAGTACGACGCTTAGACCGAGCGCAACATTGTCGAGTTGTTCGTTGATTGATCCCGCACTGCTGTCGATGTTGCCACGCACATTTGATAATGAGGTTAAATAATCGTCAACCTGACCAGGCAGCAGCGCAACCTGCACATTGATGTCGCTAATATCCTCGCTGATTGCGCCCACATCGTCAGCGATGACCAGCAAATTGTCGCCTGTGTTCTCCAATTCGGTGCTGAGCGAACGCATCGATTCTGGAATCCCTTCAAGGCTGATGCTGATTTCTTTGAGAGACTCCTCAAATCCTGCGGTTGGCACATATTCGAGGCCCAGATCAAAATTTAGCTCGATAGGAGGAATAGGAACCGCCCCAAGTGAAACCTCACCGACGATTGGCAGATTAAGGTCAGGCAGCACAATCTCGCCATCATCAAACGTTTCAGCCAAATTGAAGTTGCTGAGTTTGTTTAGTGCGACATCAACCGTTTGTGTGGTTGTGATGAGATTAGGGACGAGTAGCTGGATTGCCTCAACGCTTGTTGGGACATTGTCACTCATCACAATCGACACCTCGTCAATGACAGGGCCTGTTTCGCGGATGGTGAGCGCCACATCGGCCGCGCTTTTTTCGACCGTGTCCAGCCCTTCACTTGCTTCTGCAATGGTGTTACGAATCGTAAAAATCGTTGTTTCTGCCTGACTAATCGCGTCCGTGACGCCAGCGAGAACGCCGCCCGTTTGCGATTTAAGCTGTGTCATACCTGTGCGAACGGCAAATGCGCCGCCAATGCCAACGATAATGCCAAGAACAGAGACAATCGTGATAATTAGCCCGAGAATACGTTTAAATGCTTTCATGGTGAGAATAGAGAGAAGAAATAGAGAATGCGGACTGGGGAATGAAGAAAAAAGAGTAAGAAGCAGAGGGAAGGGGTCAGCTTAAAAGCCGTCTGTATTCTGCTCAAGCGTTAGAAAATTGCTTATTAAAATTTGTTCATCATTCATCACTCATCATTCAGCCTTTCTTCAAGGTTTAGATTTTGTACCCGTTAATCCTTCAATTGTAGCGGTAGAAAGCGCATTGTACACGTTGGTTCTGCTGATCGTGTCAGATTCGCTTGCTGATTCGATAGCGGCGAAAAGAAGCTGCATGGCATCGTAGGCTGTGGCGGCGTGTAGTCCAGGGGGTTGTGCGCCTTGGTAGGTGATTGCCTGATAGCTGTTGCGCCACTCGTCTGATAAAACGGCGGCGTCAAAGACGCCAAAGGGGTCGACCCCCATAGGGACAAAGGCCAATTCGGCCGAATCATACAACCCCCCCGCCGCCGCATTTGTATCTGCCGCCCAATGCCCCACCACGCCGATGATACCCTCATCGACCACAAGCGCCTGTGCCACACGCTTCGCCTCCTCGGGGTTGGTGCTGTCGTCATACGCCACCAGCGATAGCCGCGTGCCGTTGATGCCACCCGCCGCATTGACCTCGCGCACGGCAAGCCGCGCCGAATAAATGATGTCATATCCAACCTGTCGCTGCTCACCCTCGAATGGGGCAACGAGGCCAATCTTGATAACAGGATCAACCGAACGCACATCGCAACCTGTCAGAAGCAGGGCGATCAAGCTGAAAACGAGAGCGTATTGAAACGTAGAGAAGGTAAATCTTGGAGCGTGAGGCATAGGTTATTGGCAGTTGGTGACAATTTCGAGATGCTGCTCGTAGGTGATTGAGAATTGATGTTGATTCGGGTTGTCTGCTAAACAGCCCGCCACAAAATAGACAAAATCAGTATCGGCCGGCGCGGCGACCGCTTGCAAAGCGCCCAAACCTGGGTTGGCGATAGGACCCGGCGGCATACCCGTGTAGATGTAGGTATTATACGGTGAATCTGTCTGTAAATCGGTAACGGTCAACGGCACTTTCCACCACGAATCGCTTTCGGCATCATAGCCGACGGCGTACTGCACCGTTGGGTCGGCGTCTAGTTTGATGCCCTGTTCGATGCGATTGAGAAAGACGCTGGCGATTAGCTCGCGATCTTCGGGCAATACTGCTTCACGCTCGACAAGTGAGGCAACGATGAGGGCGTCCTGTATCGACAGGCCGTTTGCGCCAAACTGTTGCCGCATTTCGGCCGAAACGCGCTGGTCAAAATTCTGCAACATCAAATCAACCAAGTAAGCCGCATTGGCGTCAGTTGGCACACGATAACTGTCTGGGAACAAATAGCCCTCAAGCGAAGTGTTGCTATCTAACCCGCTCAAAAACAGATAGGGAGACGTGTCCAAAGGCAAATCGCGGCGCACTAAATCCATAAACTCGCCCGCATTGATTTGGGCTGGCTGCACCGTTGCAAGATAAAGCGCGATTTGCTCCGCTCGCCATCCCTCAAGGAAGGACAGCGTAATTTCGCCCCCCGTCGAGTTAATCAACGCGCCCGTTAGCGCCTCCATATTCATCGTAGGCGAAAGCGCAAACGTGCCAGCTTCTAGCTCGGCGTCGAGTCCATAAAAGCGCAGATAGTTGAGAAAAAGCGCCTCTTTGTTTGGATCAAGAATGCCCGACTGGGAGAGTCGGATTGCGATTTGATTGGCATTTTGCCCCGCGCTGATTTCAAAGTCAATCGGTGTGTCGCCAAATCCGATGGGGCCTTGTAGCTGGTTACGATTGAGGGCTAGGTAGCTTTGCAAGAATAGCCCTTCTGTCGTACTCAGATTGGGATCGCCAGCGTCGAGCGTGATCCTACTGCCAGATTGTGCTTGGTTCCAACGGGCGTAAACGATCATCAGCCCTGTGAAGAACAGGACGAGCACGCCGCCGAACAGCAGGAAGCGCGTACTGCCCCAAATCATGCGGACAGCGAGATGTGATTGGTCATAAGGGTCTTTGATTTTACGGGTCATAGCCCTCCGTGGTCATCCAGATACTCTTGTAGAAACAGCGCTGCTGCAACGGCATCGCGCTGTTGATCCTGCTTTTTCTGATTATAGCCGAGTTCGTTCATTCGTTTGTGTGCGTTTTTGGTGGAATAGGCTTCGTTTTGGAAAACGAGCGGCACAGAGATGTTTTCGGCCAATTCGGCCGAATAATGACGCACCCACTTTGTTTGCGTGCTGTCATCACCGTTCAAATAAGTCGGTAGCCCCATCACAACCAGCACAACGTCATGCTCGTTGATTAACTGCTGATAATGGGCAAAGTCTGCCTTGCGCGAGGTGCGCTGAAAAATGTGCAGCGGCTTCGACACAATTTGCATGGCGTCGCTGAGCGCGATGCCGATCCGTTTCTCACCAAGGTCAATTGCTAAAAGTCGTCCAAATCCCACAGGTTGATGCTCACTCGATAGAAATCAACGTGAGGCTGGCTATTGGGTCAACGGTTGTTTGACTCAATCATGATCAATCTCACTCTGATTTTAATTCGATTCCAGTTTCGATGTTTGTGTAAATACGGGCTGGAGCGTATGGCATTCGGCCGAAAAGCGCAGGCCATACGCGAATTTCTGGGAGTTCTGCCAGCGGCAGCTCCTCATCTAGGAAGTATTGCGCCCGAATCGTTTCTTGTCCAACAATCGCGTTCAACGGTTCGCGCAGCGACATATCGGCCACGATAAACGCCTCGCCCAACATTTCAAACGCGACACGCCCCTGCTCATCCACACCAAGCAAGCCACCCGTTTGCGGTTGAATTGTCTCCTCCATAATGGAGAATCCTTGCGGGACGCTGCGCTGCATTTCCTCAAACACAAGCTGATTGGCAAGTGCTTCATCAACCGCCGTGCCGTGAATCTCAGCGCGTACTTCCAGCGTTAATTGTGGCGTCTCTTCATTTACAAAGTGCGAATAGGTTTCAAGATACGTGAATACCCAACGCACAGAATCTTCCGCAAGGATTTCGCCGTCGGCCAGATTGGTACGCATATCAACCCGCGCGTTTTCCATCAGCGTATTGCTCACGTGCTCTTTGAGGCGCTCTTTGTCCTCAACTGTGACCGCGCCAGCAAAGCGGGAGGAACCGCCGCTCATTTGGAACAGATTGCGGACATTTAGCTGGGGGGCTAACGCGCCTTCGACACGGTTGATTCGATCGGCTGGCAGGTTGCCTTTTGTGCCGAGTTCAATCGCGACGACTTCAACATCTATTTCGGCCCCAATGGTGGGCGGTAGCTCAACCGTTTTTGTGGTTTGGAAGATGATGCGCTCGCCTGTTGAGGTGCTGACCCGTGTCCCGATCGGGATCGTGGCGTTTTGCGGCACGCGATTGACAAAGGTTACCAGCCCACGGGCGGGGGCGACGGCGACTTCGGCATAGCCAGAGGTGTCAACGTTGGCCCGCCAGCTATCGACATAAACGAGCAGTCGTCCTGGGACAGTTGCGCCGCTGGCGTCGGCGGCCGAAACGCGCGGATCGGCCACAATTTGCTGTGAAATAGAAAGCGGCAGTACAACAGGTTTTAGCGTGACCGTTGCTTGCGGCAGCGTGTAGATGCCTGCAATGGCAACCAGCGCCAGCACAATGAAGAATGAGAATAGAACAACATAACGGTAGCTGTAGCGCAGAAGGCGCGGCTTGGGCTGGCGGCGGCGGTGAACGGTGCGACGGTCGCTTTCTGACAGGCTGCTGCGTTTGCCGCTGCGGGATTCAATGGGTAACCACCAAGGCCGCTTTTTATGAAGCTGTCGTTTGCCGCGTGCTGATAAATAGTAGACGGGGAGTTTGGCATTGCGCCCGTTGGCGTGGACACGTGGGTCGCTGGAGACGACGCCGACTGTTTTGCCCGTGTGGTCTGCGTGTCGTTTGAGACGCGCCATGTCAACGCGCTCTGACAAGACGCCGCGCCCGATCCACGGCATCACGAGCAGAACGTGTTGTTCGTCCGCTGCTTCAACTGCCGAGATAAGATCGTTCAGAGTGTCTGATGGCTCGACACGCACAGTAGAGATCGCCATAGATTTTGAGTATAGCATAACGATCGCTTAGGGTGCGGGGCGTAGGGATTTTGTAGGGGAATTTTTACTCATGGCCATGTCGTGAACGACATGGCTAGTGGGTGGGAAGGACGCTTAAGCGCCCTGGGAGGTGGAGATTTTTATTTTTCCCACCTCTCATTAGTCCTTCGTTAGTTGATTGCTCAAATTTGTAATTTCTTAATAGTTGCTTGCTACATTGCGTGTATGGCAGTGATTCGACTTTTTTTACGTTCTACGATGTGGGTTGTTTTGTTGAGTGTTGTGTTGGTTAGCTGGTCGGCGGCCGATATTGCGCTCTTTTCGCAACGGACCGATACGATTGAGGCTGATGCGGCGGTTGTGCTTGGGGCAGCGGTTTATGGGTCGCGGCCTTCGCCGATTTTTCGCGAGCGAATTAATCATGGGATTGCGCTGTATGAGTCGGGGCAGGTGCATGCGCTTATTTTTACGGGTGGGCAGGGTCGCCGTGATCGTTTGACGGAGGCTGAGGTTGGGCGTCAATATGCGATTCAGCGCGGTGTTCCTGCTGATGATATTTTTCTTGAGACGCACTCGACCAATACGGCGGAAAATTTGGCGCATATTGTGGAGATTTCGGCCGAAAATAACCTCAACAAGCTCCTAATCGTCAGTACCCCCTTCCACCAGCGCCGCGCCGTGTATATCGCCCATCGACTCGGCTTAGACGCCTACACGTCCCCAACCCGCACAACTCGCTGGCTCGGAACAGGCACACGTCAACACCTTTTCACCAGAGAAGTCGGCGCATATTTGTACTATCGTCTTTTTTGGAACCCCTTGACGCAGCAGGTCGGATAGCGAAAACTGTCCGTTATCCGTTATCCGTTATCCGTTATCCGTTATCCGTTATCCGTTATCCGTTACTGTTTGCTAGTGGCTGGTGAAGAATAGGAAGAAGGTTGTTGTGCCATGCGCCTCTTTTTTCATCATTCACTATTCACCATTTCCCCCTACCGCTGTATCACAGCCCATAGCAGTCCATCTTTCTCCCCTTTACAATGAAAACTATGATCCCCTTACGTTTTTTACTATTGTTAACTGGGCTGTTTGGGCTGATGGCTTGTTCAAGCCCCATTGGGCCACCCCTTGCACCGATTGACCCAACCGCGACGGCGATTCCGACGTTGACGCCTGAGCCAATTATTCCGACGGTGACACCTGTTAAGGTGGGGGAGCAATCGGCCGAATCGGCCGCCACCCCCTATCCAATTCCAAACGCAACCGAATCACAGCTTGTCACCGCTTACCCCGTACCTGTTGAGATCCAGAGCGATGTTGACCATTTCCCTCGTTTTGGTATTAGCGGCTGGGGAACTGGCCCATCGGCCGCGCTCGAAGCAGGTATGGGATTCTCACAATTTTTGAACTGGTCCCACGAGGGCGATCCGCTGCTGCCCGACAGCGTGACGCATTGGAAGATGCTGCGGGCGAGTAACGACCCCGCGAAAGCGATCGATTGGGCAAGTGTGGAGGCGGTTGTGCTGGCTGAACCGGGGTCTGTGTGGATTGTGGGGAACGAGATGGATGTGAAGTGGCAGGATAATGTTTCGGCCGAAACCTACGCCCAAATTTATCATGATGCCTACACACGCCTCAAAACGCTCGACCCCAGCAGTCAAGTTGCCTTTGGTGGTATTTCCCAAGCAACTCCGATCCGCATCGCCTATCTAAATGACGTGCTGGCGAGTTACGAAACGCTGACGGGTGAAAAATTGCCCGCCGATTTATTTACCGTGCATGCCTACGTGCTGCGCGAGGAGCGTGACAGTTGGGGGGTCGATATTCCGCCGGGCATGGATGATGTCAACACGGGCAAGCTGTACGAAATTGACGATCACGCCAGCCTTGACTTATTTATTGAGCAGCTAGGCTATTTTCGCCAGTGGATGGCCGACAATGGCTATCGTGAAAAACCGTTGGCCGTCACGGAGTTTGGAATTTTGCTGCCCGCTGATTATGGTTTTGCGTCTGAAACGGTTGCAGATTACATGCGCAACACGATTCGTCTGATGTTGTCGACAACGAATGAGGTGACTGGCTTTTCGGCCGATGAAAACCGCCTCGTACAAACATGGTTTTGGTATGTTGTCGAAGACAGCGCCGACCGCTACCCTACCAGCAACCTGTTTGATTCTGAACAGGGCCAGCTTACATTGCTTGGCGAAACGTGGCGTGATATTGTGGAGGAGATACAGAAATAAAGCATCAGTGACAAGTTGAAAGTATAAATGCGCCACTTTTCACTTTTCACTCATTCATCATGCGCTACGCATCCAACCAACCTCATGCGAATCCTACTTATTGATATTGACTCTCTGCGTCCCGATCATCTTGCTTGCTATGGTTATCATCGCCAAACGTCGCAACATATTGACAGTGTGGCGGCACGTGGCGTACGTTTTACAAATTATTACGCAACTGACACGCCCTGTTTGCCCAGCCGCACCGCCTTTTTCTCTGGGCTGTTTGGGCTGATTACGGGGGTGATTAACCACGGCGGTAAATTCTCTGACCTGCCGATGCAGGGCGACTCGCGCAAATTCCGCGCTGAGTTTGCCGAAAATTCGCTGGGCCGTGTGCTGACCCGTGCAGGGTTTCACACGGCAAGCATTAGCTCGTTTCCACAGCGGCACAGCGCCTATCAGATTTGGCAGGGGTTTAGCGAGACGCATGATCCGGGGAAGGGGGGCGCAGACCTTGCGGATGATGTGCAGCCGCATGTTGAACGCTGGCTCAATCAAAACGGGCAACATGACAACTGGTTTCTGCATGTCAACTATTGGGACCCGCACACGCCTTATGATGTTCCGTTCGATTATGGCGATCCCTTTGCCGATGAATCGATTGACGGGTGGCTGACACAGGAAATTATTGATGCGCAGGTAGCAAGCTATGGCCCGCACAGCGCCAGTGAATTGCCAGGTTACACGCCTAAGTTTTATGGAAATTGGCTGCGAGGCGTCACGTCCGTCAAAGATTTGGCGGATGCGAAGGCGCATATTGATGCTTACGATACGGGGATTCATTATGTGGATGCGTTTATCGGCCGAATTCTCACCCAACTTGACACCCTCGGCATCGCAGATGAAACGGCGATCATCATCACCGCCGATCATGGTGAGAATCATGGCGAACTTAACGTCTGGGGCGATCATCAAACGGCCGACCAAATCACCAACCGCATCCCGCTCATTATTCACTGGCCGGGCATCACCGATCAGGTCGCAGGAACCAGCGATGATGGTTTCCATTATCATATTGATTTTACAGCGACATTGGCGGAGTTAGTGGGCGCGGCACAGCCCGAACAATGGAGCGGCGAAAGTTTCAGGGCGGCGCTCTCTGGCGGACAGGCTGGGCGTGATTATCTTGTGTTGGGTCACGGTGCGTGGAGCTGTCAACGCAGTGTGCGCTGGGACAATTGGCTGCTGATCCGAACTTATCACACAGGGTTGAAAGCGTTCCCTGCCTACATGTTGTTTGACATCGCCAACGATCCGCATGAAATGACCAACCTCGCGGACGCACGTCCTGACGTTGTGGGGCAGGGATTGCAGCGGATTGATACGTGGCTCACTGAGCAGATGCCAAATGCATGGCGTGGCGACCCGATTTGGGGTGTTGTGCGCGAAGGGGGCGGACTGCATGCCAACACGAACAATCCACAGTGGCATACTTACCTGCAACGTCTGCGCGATACAGGGCGCGGACAGCATGCAGATTGGCTAGCTGAAAATGGCGGGAAGCCGCGTTGAGTTGTTTGCTTGAGTTGCTGTTGTCTTATTATTTGAACGAGATAGGCTGGCACGAGCCTATCTCGCGTGAGTTAAATCGCACTGTTTCATAGTGTTTAGAACTATGAAATGTGGGTTCTGTTTACATCAAAGCGTCGTTGGGAATCCAGCCTTCGGTTTCTTCATGGCGGATGTTGATCCAGCCGTCACCTGTGCCTAGCAGAACGATGCGCGTGTCGGGGGCAAGCGATACATCGGTGGCTGCGCCAGCGTTTGGTTGCGAGAAGATGTTTGTCCAACGGGTGATCGTCATTGTTTCAACGACTTCTGGTTCGGCCGAATAGTCCTCTACAACTGGCGCTGCTTGTGTCGCCTGTTGCGGGGCCGCTTGGGCAACCGATCCCGTTGCCTGTGGTGCGCCGCTGTCCATGATTGTCAGCCCATCGGCCGATTCAAGATCAAGCGCATCGCGTGGAATCCAGCCTGTGCTGTTTCCCTGCTCAATCAAAACC
>JBMZDF010000221.1:0-9407 GCA_049614105.1 Promineifilaceae bacterium (SeqCode) | reverse complement strand
ATGAGCGCGTCGGCGCGTTTACCATACCGGGACCCCATCACCGTGATACAGGATCACAAGATTCTTTCTGGCCAACCAATGCTGGAGATGAGCGCCTCGTCGCTGGTTTGTCGCGGTTTGATATAGCACAGCACGGCCGGCTTTATATCCTTGCTGATGGTGTGTCGTTGTGTGCTGATGGACAAGCCGCCAGCCGTATCGCTGTTAAAACGGCGGGTGATTATTATTACCAAACGGCAGGCGCTTACCCCAATACAGACGCAGGGCGCATCCAGCGGCTTGAAGACGCAGTCTGGCAAGCCCATTTGCGCGTTTCTGACTGGGACGAACGCTACTTTTGTTGGCGTGCCGAGCGTCATCCAGACGGGGTATCACGACACTTTAAGAAAGAACAGATGTCGGCCTTTAACCCGCCAATCTGCCCACTCTGTAATTTGCCAGTTGTGGGGCTACAAACAACAATTTTAGCCGCGCTGGTGCGTGGGAATCAACTGTTGATTGTCGGCGTAGGTGACTGTAGCGCCTTCCGTTTGCCATTTGAGATTGACTATGGGGTGGAGTGGATTTACACACCACAAGACGGTCAATTCTTGGGGATGTCCAGTCTGACGCGCCAATCAATCATGGGGCAGTCGTTTGTGCTCAGCCCAGGTGATCGCGCCTTGCTGGCAAGCGATGGCATGGTGAAAGTGCTAAACGGGCTGCATTCTGATATGGGCTGGCATAACTTTTTGCGCCAGCGGCTAAACGAAAACTATCAGGCAGAAGTCCAAGAGACGATTCTTGATTTAGATGGTTGGCGTTTGAGCAAGCCCCGCCAGCGCAAGCTGCATGATGATTTGACGCTGGTTGCGGTTGAGTTGTTGCGTGAAGAACCGCAGCAGGCGGCAACCGAAAACGCGATGGCGCAATATGATGCGCTTTACGCACAGCAGGAGTCAGGCAATCTGTCAGAGTCTGATTTCGAGGCGTTCATTCATTCGGCCGAAACAGCACTTGCCCACGATGATAGTCAACTCCTCAACGACCTCTACCGCCGCGCCCTCCATTCCTACGCCCTTACCCGCCTTGGCAACACAACAAAATTTGATGATGGCAAAATGCGTGAGCTGTTGCAGCACGCCGCTCAAGCCACGCCAAGCGCCAAAGATTGGGTCACCGTTTATCGTCGTCTTTCCCAAATCGATAGCTGGATTCATGATGAAGCCAAACTAAGCATCATTGCGCCTGAGCAGCATACGCAACTTGTCAGCGATATGTACGCCGTTGATTTCCACGGCGAGACGCCGCCGCTTGTGTCACGCATCATGGAGATGATGGGCGATTTAGCTGGACAACTTGACGCGCGTAATATGCCAACCGCTGCGAGTCAATATCGTAGCTTCGCCAATTATTTAAGCAATCAACACGCAAAGACAACCGATGTGCTGAAACTGCCTGCCCGTGAAGCGATAGGCGCAACCACCTCGTCGGGTGGTCTCAGCACGGAAGAAGAAAATACCCAGGCGCTTGAACTCCAGATCACCGAAGCGATTTCAAACGGACGCTGGGAGATTGCGCAAGAGCTTATTATTGAACTGAATAAGCTGAAGGGTGCAAGATTAAGTCAGGATACGGAAGGGGTAGACACCTCGCCGACACGCCCCACGCGCAGTCGTTCGTCGATGTTGCAGCCCGCAACCGCTGGCGCATTGCCCACTTCGATGCCGATGCGCAAGCGAGCGCCCGCCGCCAACACGCGACGTACCGAAGTGGTGATGCCGTTTGCACAGGTGCAGCGTGTGTTCCATTCGCGGGAGCCTGTTGCATTGGTGCGCGATTCGGCACGCGCGGCATTTTCTGAGAGTTCGGCCGATTATGATCTCGGCATGGCGTTTGACCTGATGCGTGAAGCAGGGCGTTTGTACCCTCACATGCGAATCAGCGAAAATGATTGGAAGGCGCTCTGGCAAGATCAAGATACAGACTTTTCGCTGCCTGATAAAAAAGAGGCGGATGAGTCAGCTTATGAGTTCAGCATGCTTGCCGATCACCTGCAAATTGCGCGTGATATTGCGATTTTGAATGTGCAGAGCAGTTCGGCCGATTTGCGCGATCTCAACCATCGACAAGCGCGTAACGATATGAAACTGCTCGAACAGTGGCGCAACACCTTAGAGCAGCGCGTTGTGCCACATCAGATCGGGCTAGGCGCACTTTGGCAAGCATCCCAACTGATCCAAATGCGGCTCGATTTGAAAGAGGAGCCGCTGCTCAGCGAAGAGCCAGAACGACTAACGCCATATGAACGGGCGCGTGCTAGCTACAGCGAGGCGCTTTGGCAGGCGTTGCTGGCTCAAGGCGCTAACAACCGTCTACGAAGCACACACAGCACGGCAACCAATGAGCTGCTCGATGGGGTGATTCAGCTTCGTGAAAACCCTTGGTCGCAATCGGCCGCAACGCTCCAGCAAATTTTGCAAAAAGAGCATTTGATTGTGCGTGCCTATGATTTGCACAATTACCCAGCGCCAGAAAACGCAACAACTGAAGAGGTCGAACGCCTTGAGGCGTTGCAAGATCACGTTGTCAGCGCCGCATGGGAAATGGTCGCTGCGATGGCTGAACATCGCATTCCGATTGAACGCGACATGTTGCAACTCACGCAAAATGAGCTGGTGAGCGCCCCTTATAACGTGTCTGAACCAAATGGACGCAACGGGCTGCGTCTACGAATTATTTATAGCTTGCTCTCGCTGCTAATCCATGATCCAGACGGCCCGATTGTCAATGGGTTCTATGCCTATGAGATTCGCGTGCCACGTCAGCTCAATTCAGATGATTTCAAACGGTTGTCAGACGTGCGCAGTAATTACATTACACGCGCTTGGGAGACAACGCTGGCCGAGGCGGGTAAAAAGCAGCCGTTTTATTTACCTGCAAGCGGGCGAATTGTTAGTCGTGTAAAGCCTGACCGCGCAACGCCAGAAGGACGTCGTTTGCAGGCGGTTCGCGCCCTGTTGCCAAAATTGAGCCAAGCGTATGACGATTGGATCGACTATGCGCTGTTTTTATACGATTGGCGTCCGCCGATTGAATTGGCCGATGTTGATCAAGAACAGTTTAATGGTCTCCTCGATCATTGTGCAAAACAGGCGTGGCATTATGTACTCGATGCGATTCGTGGGAACGAGCGCCCAGAGATGAACATGCCCCGTTTGCAGGGGATAAACAGTCGGTTGCACACAGCCCAGATCGACCCTGATCGCGATCAGCGTGTGGGTACGCGCCGTTTGGCTGCGATCCGCAATTTGTTGCCGCTGTTGATGCGTCTGAAAGCGCCCAATAGCTTGCTGGTCAGCAATGCACTGTCTGCACAACGGGCGTTTATTGATGTGTCGTCTGAACTGAGTCAGGCGGACGCCGCTTTGTTAAATGAAGCTTGTGAAGCGCACATTGAGAATTTGTGGACTTATTGTCTTGATTTGGCGCGGGATTCCGTGGATGGGGATGAGGAAACAATTTCGGCCGAATTAGAAGCGTTTGAAGCTGCTCGCAACATTCCCGCTCACTATGAGTCAACTTGGAACGCGGCGCATAACCTGCTCAAAATCGCACAGGGCCGTCAAGTACAGCGACGAAGCGGGCGATGGGACACCCTCTCAGATACGATGTTTACTGCATTTGAGACGGTCAACCTACAGCGCGACCTAGACAAAAACTTTGAAGCTAAAAATCAGCAGATGTATGAGCTGAGCTACTACTATTTGGCTGATTGGAAGGATTCCTTGCCTGTACAGCCCAATTTATGGAGCCGCCGACGTGTCAACGCAGAGAAGCGGCGTATTCAAGAGTATTGGTTAGTCCGTAAAGAGTACGGTATGTAAAACAGGCATCAGGAAACAGCTCGACTGTTTTTTGTCACCTCTTATGATTGACGAAAGAGATCTATACCAAGAAATCGAAGATGAGATCGCAGGCGTGCTGCCCGAAGAGGAAAGCGGCGGTCGTGGCTTCTTAGCGTTTGCACTTAGTTTGTTTAGCATCGCGCTTCTTTCGCTGGCCTGTGTCGGCGGCTGGATATTTTTAGCAGATGCGGACGCGGTGGACAGCGTGGCGGAACTGATTAACGGGACAGCAACCCCGACAGTGACGCCAACAAACACGCCAACCCCAACCGAGACGCCGCTGCCAACCCCAACTGAAACGCCAACAAACACGCCTGTGCCAACGAAGACGCTGATTCCGTCTCCGACAGCTGAGCCAACTGAGACACCCGTCCCAACCCCGACCGCGACGCCACTCGCTTGGCCCAACGCGGTGAGTGCGCCAATAGGGGTCGAGCCAAGTTTTACATCGCTTACGCTTAATGATGTTGATGGGTCGAATCCGTTGATTGTCTTGAGTTTCTTGGGGTATCAGGGCGAAACTTATTTTTCAGAAATGGTTCCGCTGCGTGCGTTGACCACAAATTATGTGGGCGATAGCTCGGTACGGCCTGGGACGCCTTTGCAAGGGGCGTTGCCCGATGCGCCGCTGTTTTTGTTCGTAGGGAAAATGACGCAGGCCGCAGATTTTGATGGTCAGACGGGGATGCTTTATTTAGATGTCCCTTGGTCTGACAGCGTGGTGCGTGCCAATTTGTCAAGCGCATTGTTGGCTCAAATGGAGAATCCTTCGTTGGTGATCAACTCATGGCAGCAGCAGAGCGGTTGGGTTTGGCTGTTGGCTGAATCGGCCGAATTGGATCGCTCGTTCAAAGGCTGTCGCAACAGCTTGCCTGAACAAGGCAGGCGGTTTGAGATGCCCAGAGGTAACTGGTCTTGTGATCCTTTGAAAATGATGTTGGAACAGGAAATGCAGGTGGATGTTCAGGTTTTGCATGGCATACAGCCTGATGGTGTGACGATTGAGCCACTGTTGCCCGTGCCTCCTAGCCCTATTATTGACCGCTGGATCTTGGGTGATTTCGGCCGAAAAGGGTTCCAACTGTTCACCCCCGGCGCACTAACCGATCTGCTTAGCAGCAGCACGGCACGCAACAGCTTTGGGCTGCTGCGCGGAACATGGAACGCAGACTCAAATGTAATTACCGCCACATCTATCCTAGAATCTAACGCTGTTGATGGGAAGAATATCTACACAATTCTCTGGCAAGCAGACTAAATACGGTTGAATACGATAGGGAGAATACGCTTCCTTCGTCATTCCTCATTTGGTTTTTCGTAATGGCAATAGCAACGACCTCAAGAACGAAAGTAAATCGCTCAGCACCAGCAGTTAGCCTGTCTGCGATCTTTTGGATCGTGATTGGGATAGCAACCCTTGTTCCTGCGCTCGGCATTTGGCCCAGCAACTATGCAACCGAGCAGGGGCTGCATCAAATCACGCTAATGATTGGAGGTATTGCTGGACTTATCTTGGCGATCACCTTGTTTGTGCGGCAGCCTTGGGCACGCCCTGCCGCTGTAATCTTTCATCTTTGGTTTGGCGGATTACTTGTATTGACCGCCTTACGTCCTGCTGGCAGTTTTAACGCACTTGTTGACGTGCTGCCCAGCGTTTTGTCTGCGGCAACATGGCCCACCTTTCTACGTTTTTTGTATGTGATACTGGGCGTGATCTCGTTAGCGATGGCTTATTTTATGGAGCAACCTAGCGCCTGGGATGCGTTTAACGGCGGCAGACGCTCTGTCCGCCAACGTGGGTCGCTTTGCGCAACCTGCGGGGCAACTCAGCATCTCGATCGTGATGGTGAGCCATACTGTTCTTACTGTGGCGCAACGATGCGACATATCTACTTTTTACAACCTGTTTTACGCAATGCCCGCCGCGTCTTGCTTCTATTTGAACCAGGGCATGAACGTATTCGCATCGGCCGATCGGTCGGCAACGGCGAGGCATGGGTTGATGCTGTTGAAAACAAACGTTATCTGACAATCTCGCGCCATCATGCAGACATCGAAATTGACTTTAAAACGGGCCTGCTGACTTTACACAAGGCATTTACGAGCCAAGAGGTGTATGTAGACAATGAGCCTGTTTTGATGTCTGCGCCAGTTCAGCTTGGCAGTTTGATTCAGCTTGGCAAAGTGCAATTTATTTTAGGCAATAGCGAATATGAACCGACGCTGGCCTACTTTGTTGATCAAACGGATGAGGAAAATCGTCACCTGCTGCGTTTCAATGGCTTGGACAATGAGCAAACAATCGGCCGCAGCCGTGACTGTGACGTGCAGCTCAACTACCCAGATGTCTCGCATCTGCATGCAACAATCTTATTTGATATAGGCAGCAAAATGTTTTTTGTGCGGAATGAGTCTGAACGCAGCCCTGTTTATATTGATGGACATCTGCTAGAGCCAGGCCGCACAACCGATCTTAGCAGCGATGAGTTAATTATTGTGCAACTTGGGGCGCACAACTTCAACTTTTTACCAGTGCTCTATCAACCAAAAGTACGGGAGGATGGCTATGCCTAGCGCCTCCAAAAAATCTTCTTTGTCACCTGTGCAGAAAAAATCTGCGCGTTCATCACAGCCGTATCGTGAAATGGTTCGGATTGGATACAACCCAAAGGCACAGTTTGGCCTTTCTAGTCTTTGGGGCAAGGTTCCATCGATGTACCTTGGCAGTATGGGAACGAATATGCAATTTACACGTCGTTTGAGAGTATTTCTTGTTTTGCTATTGTTGCTGTTTGTGAGTGTGCAAACAGCAGCCGCGCAAGATGGTGACAATTGGCTGCAAGCAATTGTCAATGGTCAACTATCTCTTGAAGAGTTGAGTGGTGGAACACAGTTTTCCACAACACCTTCCCTTCAAGGAACATTTACCAATATATTGGAAGATGGGTATAACGTCTTTCCAGTCGGCGGCGATATTTTGCGACCCGCATCGGGTGACTATTGTATGTTTGTTTTGGCAGGCGATAGCAACCCGATGGTGATTCCACCTGCTGGCGCGGTTGCCGAGATTGAAGTTCTTGGCTACTGCCTCGATCTGCCTGACGAAGCTAAAAAACCTGACGAAGCGGCAAACTATCTGCCCCTGAATTATGGTGGGCAGACGGTTGAAGCAGTTCGCGTTGTTTTGGACAAAGCACGTGAGGGCGGTTTGCAACGTGACTTCGGCACGCAAGTTGCAGTTTGGCAAGCAAATACAGGCTTGTCCATGGAACAGATTCAGCCGCGCGTCGGACAGGACTTGACACCCTACATCCCTACGTTGAACTATTTGCTCAATGATGGCCCGTTGCCAGAACCAACGGAAGAGCCTGCGTTCGAGATTCCGACCGTTGTGGCGGAAGAAGAGGCCCCAGACGAAGAAGCTGCTGCGGTTCCTGATCCTGAACAAGCGGCTGGTGAGGACACAACAGATAGTGCCGAATCAGGCGAGGATGCATCAGATGCGGGACTTTTTGGCCTGTCACGCAACATGCTTCTACTCTTGGGCGTGATTGGGGTGATGCTGTTTGTCTCGATTATTTTGCTTATTATGGCAATGCGTGGTCGTACCGTTTCGTCTCGCCGCTCGACTTCGCGCCGTCCAGTTTCAACGCGCCGCCGTCCTGGAGCAACTTCTACTACACGTCGCCAAGCAGAATCTGCCAGCGCGGCCGTTCAGAAAGATCCCGAACCGATGCCTGTTTTACCAAACAAGTCAGGCGGTACGACGATTTCACCTCTGATTACGGGTAGTACGGGCGGGCAAAAATGTTTGATTTGTGGCAAGGATGATCACTCGACTCGCGAGTGTCCTGAGATTCAGCGGCCGAATCAGGCGTTTGTGCCAACTGAGGTTGAGCTAACGCTGGCCAATGTGGATGATGGCCTAGAAGACGGTGGCGGTGATGAAGGCCCCGGTGTGCCAGAGATAGATCCCATTTGGGACGGTGGGTTTGACGAACAAACGCAGGTGCAAGGCTCCAAACTTTATATTGAACCGCCAGCAATTGCGAACGAGCCTTCACGGATTGACGACGAATTTTACGAAGTCGCAAAAATGCGGACGCGCCTAAATAGCGAGTCATCACCAGACACTTCCTCTGTTGAAGAGGAGGGCGCTAGCGACATGACAGGGCCGACCTCGCGCAAGCACGTGACTTATGTTGTGCGCCAAAAGGGCAAGCCAGAGGTGATCGGTAGCTTGGGTGACGATGGCGGCGTGATTTCGCGCATTAGCCTGAAAGACCAACAAATTTTGCTGCCACCCAAGGATGTCAGCACGCCACACGCGCTGCTGCGAATTCGGACGGACGGGCGCGTCACGATTAAAGATTTACGCTCGAAGAATGGGACGTTCGTTTATGGTGAGCGGATTGAAGTAGGGAAGCAGGTTCAGCTTTATGACGGCACGAAGCTGAGGTTTGGCGATTCGGCCGAATTTGAACTCAACCTCAGCCGTCGCCGCCTTGTCAGCGTCAGCGGCGGCAACGTTGACCGCGACCTTAGCGCGGCCGATCAATGGCTCATTACGCGCCGCAACCTACACAGCGTCGTCATTCCAAACAATCAATTCTCATCACCACATTTGCTTGTACGACCCAGCGACGAAGTTGTTTCAGACATCCGCGTCAAAGATCTCAAGAGCCACAATCCGACGATTGTCGATGGCAATAAAATCTTGGGCGACATGGAAGGCGGGTCGTTTGTCAAATCAGAGCAAATAGAATTCCGCGTTGGCAAAACAAGCTATGTGATTGACGCACGCAGCCAAAAAGCGGTTGAAATGATTGGCGACCAGTTCAAAGTCGTCAAGCAAATCTACATTAGTAAGATGGCCGATGTTTATTCGGTACGCGATAGACGTTCTCCTGACGCCCCATTGCAAGCTGCGAAGGTTCTCAACATCCATCAAGACAAACAGTCAGAATCACGCGCGGCGTTCGATTTTGAAGTCAAGCTGATGCAGATGATTGCTAATCCGCATGTGCTTCCCATTGACGCGGTTGGACATGACTCGACCTATGATGCACCTTACTTTGTAATGCCCTTCCTCCAAGGGGCCGACATGCGCCGCATCATGCACTATCGCCGCCGCAACTCCGAAACGGGTGCGATGCGTTTGGCCGATATTGCAGCCATTGTGGAAGCCTCTTGCTCAGCCCTTGACGCAATTCACGACATTGGTTATGCCCACTGTGATGTGAAGCCAGCCAACATTTACGTAACGCCTCAATCGCACGTTTGGATGCTTGACTTGGGTGTTGCCACCCGTATGGGCGAAAACGCCGAGTTCTTCACGCAATTCTATTCAGCGCCTGAAATCGGCTCGAAGCAGCTTCCCCCCGCCAGCCCCGCATCAGATGTGTATTCGCTGGGCGTTGTCCTGCTCGAAATGTTGACAGGGCGCGAAGCCAAAGATTTAGGCGGATTTGCAACAGAACCTGCTCAGCCATCACCAGACACCGAATCATCTGAGGTCAA
>JBMZDF010000220.1:0-9416 GCA_049614105.1 Promineifilaceae bacterium (SeqCode) | reverse complement strand
GCCTTGTGAGCGCGGCCTTTGGCGTGGGCTTCATCCTCGGCCCGGTGATCGGCGGCCTCTTGGGCGATCTCGGCACACGGGCGCCGTTCTATGCGGCGGCGGCGCTGGCGGCGGCGGGTGGTGTAAAGTCGGAGTCGATTGGGGCAACGGCTACCTCACAAAGTCAGGCGACAGCCGAACAAGCAGCCGCAGCCGTGCCAAAAGCACTGTCTGATGCTTCGCGAGCAGAAGGGGCGATTCAGGAGACAGGCAAACAGGCGCTGGAGCAAAAATCGGCCGAAAAAGCGGCTGCCCAAGGCGCAGCAGGCGAAGCACTCAAAGCGGGTGCAAAGGATAAAGCAAGCGCGGCACAACAGGCGGCACAGGCTGCCCCCAAACCACAAGCCGTTTCAGGAACTGTTGAACAGGCAGGCCCACTGGCCCCCACGGGCGATAATCTTGAAGGCGCAACCGCAACTGCACAGGCGGCTATGACGGGTGCTTATGACAAAGCGGCCAACGCACCTGACAAAGCACCTAGCTCTGCGACACAAGATGCAGGCTTTACAGCGGCTAAAAAGGCAACGGTTGCGACGGGTGAGGAGCAACGGACACATGAGCCGGCCGATGGTGAGGCGACGAAGGCGCAGGCGGCGGCCGTTTCGCCTGAGAAAGAGCTAAAGGGACAGGCGCAGTCGGCGCAGGTGGGCGAGATGGAGCAGGCGGAAACGCCTGGCTTTGATGAAGCGGCATTTAAGGCGAAGCTGATGGAAAAAATCAGTGCGCTGGCTCCTCAATCGGCCGATGAGGCGGATAATCTCAAGGAAAGTGGCAAAGTTGATACCTTGAAAGGGGATATTCAGAACGAGGCGTCGCAGGAGAAGGAAAAATCTGAGACGCCGCTGGAGGAGAAAGCAACGGCGCAGCCTGATATGGCTAATGCGAAACCGAAGGACGTGACGCCGCTGAAATCGGCCGAAGCAGGTCAACCTCCTGCCGCCATCGGAGCCGACAAAGCGACCCCGAAACAGAAGGGGAAAGGGGAAGTTGAAACCCCTGTTGCCGAGGGCAATGCCGCGATGGATCAGCAGATGGCGGATGCCGACATCACTGAGGATCAGCTAAGCAACGCCAACGAACCAGAATTTGCCTCTGCACTTGATGCCAAGAAAGAAGCCAAACAGCAAACAGAAGCCTCCACCCAAACGTTCCGCCAAGGGGAGCAGGGTCAGATCGCCAGTGCAGAAGCAGAAGCGGTTGCCAGCGCCCAATCTGCCACACAGACGATGTTCACGACGCGCACTAGCGCATTGACCAACGTGGCAAGTGAGCAAGAGCAAACAAAAACGGAGGATGAAATAGCCCGCGAGAAGGTCGCCACCGATATTGAGGGCATTTATCAAAAGACGAAAACGAAAGTTGACACAATCCTGAACGGATTAGACGGCAAGGTGACGCAGCTATTTGATGAGGGGGCGAAAAAAGCGGCCGATGCGTTTGAGAATTATGTTGATAAACGGATGGAGGCTTATAAAGAGGAACGTTATGGAGGCTGGCTAGGCTGGGCAAAATGGGCCGCAGATAAGCTGACCGAAATGCCTTCTGAGGTCAACGTTTTTTATACAGAAGGGCGCAAACTTTATATCAACAAGATGGATGCCGTCATCAACAATGTGGCTGCGCTGATTAGCAAGACGCTAGCGGAAGCCAAGGCTGAGGTCGCCAACGGCAAGCGTGAAATCCAGCAGTATGTTGATCAACTGCCAGAAAATCTCAAGGATGTCGGCAATCAGGCGACGCAGGATATTGACGCCAAATTTAAGGCGCTCGAACAGGATATTGATGCGAAACAGAATGAACTGATTGATACGCTTGCACAAAAATATAATGAGAATTTGCAAGCGATTGATGCCCGTATCGAGGAGTTGAAAGCAGCGAATAAAGGGTTGATTGGTCAGGCGATTGACAAGCTGGGTGGTGTCATTAAGACGATTATCGAGCTTAAAAATATGCTCTTGGATGTGTTGAGCCGTGCGGCCGATGCGATCAAGAGCATTATTGCCGACCCGATTGGCTTCCTGAGCAATCTCATCACCGCTGTTAAACAAGGCTTGCAAAATTTCCTCAGCAACATTGGCGACCACCTCAAAAAAGGCTTGATGGGCTGGCTGACAGGAGCAATGGCAGGCGCAGGCATCACCATGCCAGAGAAGTTTGACCTTCAGGGCATTTTCTCGCTGGTTATGCAGGTTGCAGGTGTCAGTTTTGAGCAGATTATCGGCAAATTTAGCTCTAAACTGGGTGTTGACATCAATGGCTTTATGGAGCCAGTGATGCAGGTTATTGATATTTATCAGGAAGGTGGTCTTGCTGGATTGGCACAGTTTGGCTTGAGCAAGCTGATGGGCGAGGAAAATGTTGCGGCGCTGATGGAAGTAGTCGAGATGGTCAAGATGGTGCTGAGCGGCAACTTCGGCGCACTCTGGGAACGCATCAAAGAGCATCTGAGCGACCTCAAAGAAATGGTAATGGGCAAGATCATGGAGTTCATCACGAACGAAGTGGTCAAGCAAGGCATCATTTGGGTGATGAGCCTGTTTAACCCAGCGGGCGCGTTCATCAAAGCATGCAAGATGATCTACGATGTAGTTATGTTCTTTGTCAATAACGGCAAGCAGATTATGGCGCTTGTGAACTCGGTTATTGATTCAGTTTCAGCTATCGCCAGCGGCAACTTGGGCGCAGCTTCTGCCGCTATTGAACAAGCGCTCGCCAACTCGATTCCAGCCGCAATTGGCTTCCTCTCGTCGTTGCTTGGTCTGGGCAACATCCCCGCCAAGATTCAGGAGATTATCCAAAGCGTTCGTGGCTTTATCGACAGCGCGATCGACAAATTACTCAACCTGCCGCCAATCCAGATGGTGATCGGCTTTATCAAGCAACTGATTGCCAAGATGAAGGATTTGGTAGCTAAGGGTCTTGATAAGGCAAAGAGTGCGGTTGGACTTGGCGGGGACGATGGACAATCAGATGCTAAACAGAAGGCGCAGACACAAGTCACAGAGGCAACCCGCCAACCGTTTAAGGATGAGAATGAGCTTCGGGCCCGGATGGAGCAGATTGAAGGCCCGTTGCGCCCAGAAGGTCTGGAGGCGATAGATGTTCGGCCGAAACCAGACAGCCCAGGGCAGTTTAATATTATTGCACGAACCACAGATACGGATATTGGGGATGCTTCAGTAGGTGGTGGGGATCATATGGACACCTTAAAACAAGCGTTTGGTGACGGCTTGTTTACCCGAGAGGAGGCCTCAGACAAGCTCAGCATCACTAAATCCCAAGCATTAACATCGCTCAATGCTGCGATTGCAAGTGCGCAATTATTCAAGACGGGTCGAAGTACAGCAACCCGCTATACGTTTGATAAAACTAAGGCAGGGCATTTATCCAAATATGCAGATAATTATGCTGGTCAAATGATGTTAAAGCCAGAATATCGTAGTAAGGCAGTGATTCGAGATTCGTTTTATGGCAAATCATATCGTACAGCTGTTTATACATGGCGTGATAATTTACTGAGCAAACCACGGTCTGCTGGTGGGCTGCGACATCCAACAAAGCATAATGAATATTATTGGAACGGCGACTACTATAAAAATAGTGGAAATACGATTGCCTCTGTTGAACACAAACAAGCAGTTGTGAGTCATTGGAACTCAAAAGGTAACAACGTGGACCAAAGTACACGGAAAGACTTCTTTAATGAGATAGGTGATATGGAAGTGATGCCGCTGAGTGAGAATAGCAGCGCGGGTGCAAGTATGACAGACTCGTATACGTTTGATGTGGGAGAAGACTTCCGTGGACCACAGGATTAATCTTATGAGCCTTTTCTATGTTTGGAATCCTATTGTTTTAGTAGATGATGAACGAATCAGTCGTGTTGCGATAATTAGAGGGCAAACAGATGCCATTTTGAATGGAACAGTGGAATTTGTGGAGCAGATTTTAGCTGAATGGGGAATTAACCAGACGATTGTGCGCTGGGAGGTTATAGCGTGCCGTACGACTTACTTTAGCGACTACCTTGACGAGGAAGAGTGGCAGGATCGGTGGCAATCTGTGTGGCAGTTAGAAGTTGAATTGGCAAACGTATCTGTGCGCCCAAAAGAGAGTGACGAATGGAGACCAACGTCAGCCGTTGATGCGAGTTGGTCTTTTGATAAGCGTCTTAAACAAGACACCCCGCGTACCTGTTGGCTTATTGCAGATTTTGCGGAGCAAGAAACGATGCAAGCTGCTCGTGCTGCGCTCGAATCAGATGAACCGTGTCGTGCATATCAACAGACGCTTGGTGTGGCGACCCCTGTATTTTATGAAGGTATTAGTCACGGTGAAAGGCATCAATTGCAGCTAGACATCGGCCGATTCGATCAGGCGTTTTACGCGTCAGGGGCTGAATATGCGGCCTATGTTCTAAAAAAATTGATGGATTGTGGTGCGTCAGTACATTATTCAACTACCCTGCGATAGTTCCTGATCCGCATGAAAACGTGCGTTACGCTTCCGAAGCGCAACCGATTACAACATGATGGGATGGATGTGGATATGAAGAAGCAAAATCGCGATAATCATGTGCTACAGTGATTATGTAGGCTTATATTATCAATAAATGAGGCGGATAATTGTAGTAGGATGTTGGAAATTGAGATTTCGGCCGAAATCCAGTAAACTGAACCTGTTGTAAGCAGTGTCAACATTAAATCATCTTAGGCAGTAAGATGATTGATTAAATAGGGTGGAGCGCCATATGTTTCGGCAAATTACACGGTCAAACAACCAACCTGAACACAGAATACGTAGAAGTGTAAAAACCAACCTCCAGACAAGAGGAGCGGTTCGGCGACAACCTCAAGATATGGCTGAACAGGGAAGCTTGCGTGTGCAACGCGACCCTAATCAATCGATCCGTTCAGATCGTGCCAACCATACCTCCCCCATAAGTGGTAATCCGTTTATCCAGCGAGGTGAAGAAGACGTGGAGCCTGTTAACTGCCGTGTAGAAGTTCGGTATTCGCGGCTGGGCGGCTTGCCGTTTATTGGCGATTGGTATCATGCTTATGTGCTGGTAACAATGGCTGATGGGAAACGATATTATGTGCGGGGCGGGCCAGAGTCAGGCGCAGGTAGTTCTGGATCAACCTCTGCCATTAGCGGTGGCTCATCACAAAATTCAAGCGGCGGTTCCAGTGGATCGAGCGGGTCGGGCAGCAGCAACTCAAGCAATAGCTCCAACCCTGGGTCAAGTCCAGCCGAGGACGGGGGTAGTACAGGCCCCTTCGGTAAGATTGTGACAGAGTATGGAGAGTATGTGCCTGGGACAATTGATTATGAGACAGGCAGTCCGCCAACTGTTGTTGTTCATGTATCTGCTAATGGAGATGAATGTACAACCTATTATGATGCGATGAAAAGTAGTGCTGATCGTATTGAAGGCGCTAACATCCCATACAATCCACTTTCGCAAAATAGTAACTCGACGGCACATCAGGCAGTTGAAGATGCAGGGTTGTCACGTCCGAGTGCCCCTGTTTGGGCACCAGGATCTGACCGGAGGATATAAGATGAGAATCGGCCGATATATTGTCCCAACATTTTGTCTACTGCTCCTCACAGGAGGGTGGTTGTGGTGGCGTAAGCCCAAAGTCACGGTTGCCAGCGTGCAAAATCAACTTCAATCAACCCTTCCCATCGGGTCTGATGCAACACAAGTTGAGCAAGCATTGGAAATGCTAGGTGCGGAATATAGTTTTAGCGAGGATAAACAAGTATATCTTGCCATCCTTCGCAACGTGCGACGCGGTTTGATTACGCATGAAAGCATCCGCATGGAACTCAAGATGAGTTCTGAGAGTGGACTGCAACATATTCTTGTACAATCTGTGCTGACAGGACCCTAATTGTGGTACATTCTCGATTTCTTGCCCTTGCACTCTCATGGGTTGATTTGATTCTGCGTTGGAGACTCTCCCCAGGCGAGGTTGATGATGCTGTTTTGCGTGGTGTTTCGGCCGAATTTGCCGCTGCACTGCAAGATCCAAACCTCTCATTTAGTCAACTAATCCATACATTCTCCCTGACGACATTTGAACAACAAATATTGTTAGTTGTTTGTGCCTTAGCACTTGATCCAAGATTGTCCAAACTGTTGGTGCAGTTAAGCGGAAAAGACTATTTAACGCTCGCTGCAGCCATGGCTCAGCTTGATGAAGGACATGGAGATGTCCTATCACCAACACGTCCATTACGCTACTGGCATTTAATTGAGGTGATTCACCCCCCCGAAGCTCCTTACACGCTTGGCGCAATGCGAATTGATGAACGTATTTTGCACCATGTCATGGGCTACGATCATCTTGATGAGCGACTACAATCCTATCTGTTCGCGATGCCTAAGCTGCTAAATTCAGCTCCATTGCCGCCTTCGCAGGATGCAACTATGGTACAGATGGCGGCACTTGTGCAGGGGCAACCGAACCTCCCAGTTTTGCAACTCTCAGGAATCGATACTGAGAGTAAACGGCTAATCGTGCAGCAGGTCGCGTCTGCATTAGACCTCACGCTCTATCATCTTCCCACCGACCTAATCCCCAAAGCAAGCCATGAACTCGATCTGTTTGCCCGCCTTTGGGCGCGGGAAGGGGCTTTATCGCGGGTTGCGCTCTATTTAGATGCTCACGAGCTAGATCCTGAAACACAAGGCGAGCAAGTTAAGCAGGTGCAACGCTTTTTGGCACGCAGCGGTGGCCTGTTTTTCCTCAGTACCCGCGATGCGTGGAGTGATGTTGGTTTGCCCGCCGTGACGTTTGATATTGACAAACCGACAACGACCGAGCAAGAAACACTTTGGCAAACATATTTTGAAGATGAAACGATTGCTGCACGTTTAGCCGCGCAGTTTAATTTAAGTGCTCCCGCGATTTCTCGCGTCGGTGCAACGTTCGAGGATAATGATCCGACGATACAACAGGCGTGGGATGCTTGTTTGGTGCAAACGCGCCCGATGTTGGATCTGTTGGCGCAGCGAATTGAGCCAAAAGCTGATTGGGGTGATATTGTGCTGCCCGCACCGCAGATGATGCAGCTGCGTGAAATTACGGCGCAGGTTGAAAATCGTGGCGTCGTGTTTGACCAGTGGGGGTGGCGACAGCGGATGACGCGTGGGTTGGGGACGACCGTTTTGTTTGGGGGAGAGAGCGGGACGGGGAAGACGTTTTCGGCCGAAATTCTCGCCAACCACCTCAATCTCAACCTCTACCGCATTGATCTCTCTCAAGTGGTCAGCAAATACATTGGCGAAACAGAGAAGAACCTGAGGAAATTGTTTGATGCGGCCGAAGACGGCGGCGCAATCCTCTTTTTTGACGAAGCCGACTCTCTCTTTGGCAAACGCAGCGAAGCAAAATCAAGCAACGACCGCTATGCTAATATGGAAACAAACTACCTGCTCCAGCGACTAGAACAGTTTCGTGGGCTTGCTATTCTCACAACCAACCTGCTCAACAATATCGATGACGCCTTCATGCGCCGTGTGCGTTTCATTATCAAATTCCCCGTGCCAGAAGATGAAGATCGTGCTCGCATTTGGCAGCGCATCTTTCCCAAAGAAACGCCCATGGGCGAGATCAACTATCGTCATCTTTCACGCTTTAAAATGGCGGGCGGCAGCATCTACAACGCGGCACTCAATGCCTCCTTCCGTGCTGCCCGTGATGGTGGCCCAGTTGAGATGCCGCACATCCTTGAAGCGGTGCGCATGGAGTTTGATAAAAGCGGCCGATTGCCTCAGCCGCGCTTGTTCAAATGGCCTTAGCGATTTTTTGGCATGTTACAGACAAAATTTGGCATAAAGTGAATTTATGATATGATGGTTCTGTTGGCTGCTTATTTAAAGGGAATAAATAAGATTTAGTTGACACAATGCGCCACAGGCTTCACCACCAATTCTGTTGCAACAAATCAATAGACTTTTCTCACTGCATATCCAGTACAGTCTAATCTAATAATCTCTCCTTATAGAAATAGTTAGGTTAGTGTCTGGTAACATATGCACATCTAGAATTGATAGTAGAGCGTGAGGGCTCTGCTGCAAGAGGTTTAGATTCTTGAGTACTGAATCGTCCAAGTCGACAACGACGAAGCCAAAAGAAACACAGGTTAAATCTGCACAACCGCAGCAAGCATTTGCCCCTACACAAGAAATGATGGGGTTGGGTGCGTCACAGCTAGCGATGCATAATGGCTCGATGGCTGGGCAAGCCGCCTTGCTGAACCGACTGCATCCTGCACAACGCACGGCGATGGTGCAGCGAATAACGCGCACGCATAGCAATTCCCATGTCTCACAAATTATTGCGCGTGCACGTGCTCAAGAACCGAAAACAGAATCTGAAACAGTGCAGGAGGAAGTCGGGCCACCTGAATGGTTATTAGAACAATATGGAATGGGCAGTCGTTCAGCTGCCGCCCCACCACCTGCTGACGAAAGTAACGATAATAATCAAGTCAATACGCCTGTTGTTCAAACGAAAATGACGGTGAATGAGGTAAACGATCCCTTTGAGCAGGAAGCGGATCAGGTGGCGGATCAGGTGATGCAAGCACCTGTAAGCGCACAGCGGGTAGCGATTGAAGGCGAAGTTGGTGCAGCCGATCAAGCACAGCGTGCAACTGAGGGCGATCCATTAGGTGGAGAAACGGTAAATAGCGATGTTGAGAGTCGTGTTAACAAATTAAATGGAGGCGGTGAGCCGTTGCCTGATAGCTCGCGCTCATTTTTTGAGTCGCGGATGGGAGCTGATTTTAGCGGGGTGCGGATTCATAGGGATGCTGGTTCGGCCGAACTCAGCAACGATCTCAACGCCCGCGCTTTCACCACTGGCAACAACATTGCCTTCAACAGCGGCGAATACAACCCAGGTACTCCAGACGGCGACCGCCTGATCGCGCATGAGCTAACCCATACTGTGCAACAAGGGGCAGCAGGTGAATTACAGCGCCAGCCCAACGAAGGTGGGATGCCTGTTCAGCTTGAAGGTGCCCTAACGATTCAGCGTTTTGGCGGTGGTTTAATTGAATCTGGCGTTCGACGCGTGGCTCCAAAATTGTTAGCCGATTTGCTCTTTGAAGGGCCAATGGGTGTTATCACTGACATTGTTGAAACAGGTATTCAAAACTGGATTAACTCGCTCACGGGGGGCATTGATTTAGCCAGCGTTGTTCAGGCTGTTGAAGCTGATATTGTTAACAAAGTCAGCACAATTCAGGGGGTCATTAGTGGGGACCCTGCTAGTTGTGCCGCCTTTGCCCAACAGATGAATAGTTTGGGTGAGTTTGCAAGCCAATGGTTAGACAACCCATTAATCGACGCTGTACAA
>JBMZDF010000219.1:0-9418 GCA_049614105.1 Promineifilaceae bacterium (SeqCode) | reverse complement strand
TACCCAACCCCCTCCATAATCAGCCCAATACTCGCGCCCAACATCAACCCAGCCGCTGCTGCATTAGCCGCGCCCAGCAGTCGATCGCTAATATTGCGGACAAACAAAAACGGCAATGCACCCAACCCTGTAAAGATGGCGGTGACTGTTGCGGCGATTAAAACGGTCCAGACATTGATTTCATTCATATTATTTCCAAATGTTCAATTTGTATTTTACAGAGGGTCAGATAATTTTTAACCTTGGTTAAATTATAAATTAAGCGAGGGAAAACACAAGTGGGAATGGGGGCTATTTTGTGGATTTTCCAGTTATTTTTTTAGGTGGGAGGAACGGACTGGCAGTCCGTTCAACGGGAGTTTGATAGAGTTTAGTGTGGGCGGCTGTTGAAGAGAGGAGAACGGACTGGGCAGTCCGTTCAACGGGGGGGTTGGGTTAGCGGCCGATTCCGGCGCTGCCGCCGAATGCGGCTGACATTTCGTCGTAGATGTCAACAATGTTGGCTTCTGTGCCGAGGAAAAATTGACCGTTTGCCTCTTGTGCGATTTGTTCCAGCACGGAATCGTCCGCATCGCGCCCGTAGGCGATTGTGAAAACGGTGGTGCTGTTTGCTTGGGCCGTGTCAAATAACGCTTGATTGAAGCTGTAGCGGTTGCTGGAGGTGTCTTGCCCGTCCGTTAGGACAACCATTGCGTTGGCTGTTTCGGCCGAATTGGTCGTTGCCAAAATCTCACCCGCCACACCAATCGCATCATACAGCGACGTATCACCACCCGCCTCCATACGTGCAATCAAACTGACTAACTCAGCCCGACTATCTCCAACACGCACTCGTTGCGCCTCAATATCTGGCTGGTGATAAAAGTTGATAATGGTGAGGTAATCGCTGTCACCCATCTGGCTGACGAACTGGGTGGCTGCTTCCAACATGCCATTAATTTTGCTACCGCGCATACTGCCGCTTGTGTCGAGCACCAGCGCCAAGTGGATTGGCTTACGCGCCGTTTGCCACAGCTCTTGTGCGGCAAAAATTGCCTCAACGCTGGGTGCGGCAAAGGTCAGCGCGGGTTGATTGAGGTCAACGCCTGTAAACTGCTCAAAAATGGATAAATCTGCAACATCGTTTACGGGGCGCAGCCCGTAGGTGACGGCAAGCTGTTGCCCTTCGGAGCCAAGTAGCCAGTCGCGAAACGCAACGGCGGCGGCTTGTTCCTCGGCCGAAGCGGCGCTATTCACGCAGGCGGGATGTGTTGCCATGAATGTGCCTTCATAAGGATAGATCGGCACAATCTCGCCGCGCCCTTCGGCAAGCACCGTGTTCTCGTACATGACGCCTGCGCCGAGAAAGCTAGAGCCACGTTCGTACATGGTGGAGCCAAGCGTTTCGGTGTCCTTGCTGAACCATGAGACGCCGCCCTCAAATGCGCCGACAGAGGCTTGTACGATTGGTTGGGCGATGTCGGCAGGGGTGATCGCTTGGGTGGTGGATTCGGCCGAATGCACCAACGCCAGCAACGTGCTTGCCCCACTAGCCGACAACCCAGGGTGCGTATGCCCCAATCGCAGCGCGTCGCCATATTGCCCCCCGCTATAATATTCCCAAGAACTTGTATCGGCCGCTAAACTGCCAACATCCAGCCAGCCCAACGAGCGCCCCGGCCAGCCCAGCAGCCCTGCTACATCGCGCCACATGCCGATCACAAGCGGACTTTCAGCAACGCTGGCACAATTGCTTTGAAAATTGCCGTTGCCCTGCTGCGCGGCGACATTGGCCCACACCTGATCATCTGGAATCCACATGGCAGGCTGGATTGACCCATCAGCGAGTTGAACCGCCGCGTCGCCTGCTTCCAACGTTTGAACGGTCACTCGCACGCGGCTGCCATCTGTGGTGCGAACATCAGCATTGTTGACAGCTTCGCCAGCCGCAACCATCCAATCCTCTGCACCAGCGTTTGCCAACACCGTAATCTCTACTTCGCTACCACCACACCCGATCAAGCTGAATAGAACAACAATCAAGGTCACTATCTTCTTCATAGTTATATTTTGGGTATTCGGTATTCGGTCAAAAGCCGAATACCGTTTCAATTTGTGACGCACTTAGATGATTGCGGGGTCTTAATTAACGTCCGCTGGTAATCAACGTCATTTCTACGAAGCGATCTTCTGCTTGCAGGGAAGCGTCGTCTGTGTTGCGGCGTTCATCTGGCGGCAGCACGGCACTCACGATAAAGCGTGCGGGATCAATGCCTTGCGAACTTAGATAATCAACAACAGATTGCGCACGTGCCTCTGCAAATTCGGCAATCTCGGCCTCGGTATAAGGTGGATCACTTTGCGGCCATGCGGACGACCCTTTGACCTCAAGGAACAGACCCACACTTTGCAACATCGTTGGCACAACACATTCATCCAAAATGCGGCGCGACTCCAAAGTTAGCTCGGTCGATTCGGGCAGGAAGTTGAAGCGGCGGCAAGGCAGAACGGCCAAGGTGGTCGCGTCTTGTGAATCGCTGACGCCTGATAGATCGAGGCTGGCGGCAATTGAGAAAGTGTCATTCACAGGTGTGCCGCTTGGTTGTAGGGCAGCCTGTTGGGCGGCAAGCGCGACAAAGTTTGGATTGACCAAATCGGTGACGTCATCGCTTGGTACTTCAAGTCCAGACGCGGCCCAGACGCGACGTGCAATGCCAAGACGGTCGACAATCGGGCGTGTGTCGCGCATCACGGCAACATTGTCGCCAAGGTCGGCTTGCGCTACGCTGCCGAGCCAGCCTTGAAAATCGGCCGATGCGCTCTCATCATAAACAAACGACCAATCGTTATTGCCCCATTGCGCAATCTGTGACGCAGCCCCGTCAAAATCTTCAACTTGCGCTTTCAAGGTGGCAAACCATGCATTATGGAAGCTTTGTACCAAATCGGCATCGCTACTGATCGACTGACGCGAAGTCACAATCACATCAATCACAATACGCAGTTGATTAGAGCTTAGCAGCGAAACGCCGCCGCTTTGTTCAGCATCATAAATGTCGGGTTCCCACGCAGAAACAGCATCCGCCTGCCCATCATTGAACGCGGCGACCGCATCGGCCACGCTGTCTTGTGGCACAAGGGTGACATCAAAACGGGGGTTCAAGCGTGCAATTGAAAGCGCGTAATAAGTGAAATACTCACCTACGCTGCCCTGTGCAAACGCGATACGCTTGCCGTTCAAATCATTGATTGTCTCAATATCGCGACCCCAAAGCTGATCCGCACCCGCGCTTTCATCAACAATGGCGGTGATAACGCCAGGGCTTTTGAGCGCAACAGAGTCAAGGGTTGTTAGCAGACAACTCCACTGACCGCTATCCAATAAAGCAGTACGTTGCTCCTCCGTGACGGCATATTGATCGTTTAGGTCAAACGGAATGATGCCAAGATGAAACCCATTTTCTACGTCCTTGCCGCTTATTTGCATCTGTTGGAGCGTAAAATAGCTGCCAAACGCATCTGCACCGCAGATATAAGTAGGGAGTCCGTCATTCAGATCCGCACCTTCGGCGAAAATTGCGGGAGGTGATTCTAGGTTAACGGCGGGTTGATTGCCGCCGCCGTTGTTCCCTGCGATTGGCGTAACACCATCCTCCACGGTGGGCGTTGTGCCACCCTGCTGCAAACCACTAACAAAATTGTAGGCAACTGCGCCACAGGCGATCAGCACTGCAAGCGCAATGATGACGATAAAAATAATGCGGGTTCTGTCGAGTTTCATGCTGTCTCCGATGAAACAGTACTCTGCTGTTGCATTCAAAATTAGAATGCAACAACAGAATACAGGTTTAATTACTAGATTTGTGTTCGTTGACTATACGCAGGACTTCACGCGCAGTTCGTATAAATGATATTAGATCGGGCAGGGTTGGATCACGGTTGATAGCCGAGGTTGCGCAGCACTTCGGCCGAATCTTGACCCTCGATCAACTCGTACAGCGTATGCCCCGTTGCGTCTTTGTCGATAATCAGCTCATATGCTTCGGGCAACATGCAATGTTTGCTACCGCGCACACCGCCCAGCATTTCTTGATAAGCCCCAATTGAGAAAAAGCCAATGTACAAGTCCTCAGTTTCGACAGGCAGATAAAGCGGGCTTTTGCTCGGCTTTGGCGGATACACATCGTCGCTGTCACAGGTCATACCGCCTAGTTGCACCTGCTGGAACGGCTTGTCGAGGTGGTTGAGCGGCAGCACGATAAAATGTTCGCCGAGCGCCCAAGCGTCGGGGAATGAGGACATGATCGAGCCATCGATGATGTACCAAGGTAGTTTCGATTCGTTTGTTTTGTCGGCGGCAATTTTGAAGATGTGGACGCCGTGTTCGGCCGTTGTATATCGGCCGAATTCGCCCATAATGTCAGGGACATTCACCCCATGTGCGGCACAAACTTCCTGCATCGTCGTCAAAAGCTGGACAACAAACGCCTTGTAATCAAAATCAAAATCGAGCGTCATCGGAATCGGAATCCCGCCGCCAAAGTTGAAAATATCAAGGGTTGGGTGCTTTTTGCACAAACGGGCAAAAATCTCCATCGGCGGACGCAGACGATCAACAAAATTAGCCTCATCCAAAAGCTGGCTACCCGTCATGCCATGATACATTTTGGGGATCAGATTTGGCGACGCTTCAATCATATCGGCCGCTGTAAACATATCCTCAATGCTTAGCCCAAAGCGCGAGTTGGCCGCATTCATTTCATAAATGCTGGCGTGATTGCCGTAGCTTTTCTGGCGCAGTCCAACCTCAAACGGTAAATGCGATGCCGTAAGCGGGGCGATCTCGTTCAGGTTCTCAACAATCGGGATGACGTTGGCGTGTGTGCTGCGTTTGAGTCGGATAATGTTCGCCATGTAGTGACTGCCGCGCGGCTTGAAGCCGTTGCAGATAACCATGCGTTCGGGCGGCAACAGCCCACGATCGACCATCAAGCGGGCGATGTCCACATCAAAAGTGGACGACATCTCATGATGCGCCCCGGCCGATAGCGTCGTGCGAATTACTTCTTCCGCAGCATTTGCTTTGCTTGCGTAGGCATAGTGAAAAACGCCTTCATAGCCTGTTTCTTCAATCGCCTGCTTAAACGTTTCGCGCATAAAGTCGATGCGCTGACGAATAAGCGGCAGATATACGATTTCGAGCGGGCTGGGCAATGGGGATTGGGGGACCTGAGACAGTTCAAATGCCTGCATCAAGTCGAAGTCGTCTATAAACAGACGCCCATTCTCAGCATGGAGAAAATGATTAAATTGGTGATGATTGGGAACTGGGGAAGTGCTTTCCCAGCCGATAATGGGTTGGCTCATATTCTTTCCTCTTTTGCAGTTCACTTTTTTGTAAACAACTCAATCATAAACTTTTTTCCCGCATTATCAATCGAATCGGATACATCGAACGTGAGGGTGCGCAGGCGCACATCGCGGATTGTTTCGTCAAACGGTTGGGCAAGCTGTGAAGGGTAGATCAGAACAGCTTCGGGACTGTGACACGAGTTGGCATAAAAAGCGACTTGGTAGATGTCTTGATTGGCTGGTTTTTCGGCCGATTTCCACTTTGTATCCAGCACCATTTTTACCTGCCCCGTGGCGCGTTCCACAATTACCAAATCAATCGCCATTTGGATTTTTCCGCCAGCAACGCCGCTGCGCTCCTGCACACGCAATTGATAAGCAGCAGGCAAATTTTTTTGCAACCATTGTGCCACAAAACGCTCAAACAGCGCCGCCATGTCCACGAGGAATGGCAGCGTTGCGGCCGAACCGCGCTCGTGATGCGGCATCGTGTGTCTCAGGAAAAAGCAACACAAAACGTGCATCTGCTCATATTCAGCATTCAGACGCGAATAGTTGAGCCGCGTGCGTAGCGGCATTGGAAAGGAGACCAGTGAAACTTGTGGGCTGAGTTTGCGATACGCTTGGCGTGCAAGCTGGCGGGTTTGATTGCTGAGCAAATGGGTGCGCAGAATGATTTGCAACGTGGCGAGCAGCAGTTGATTGTGGGGATTATCGGCCGAAACCTCGCTATAGGTCACGGGAAAAGCAAGCTGCCCTGGCCGCATCTTCGCCACAGCGAGACGTCCACGCACGTAGGGCAACCGTGCTGATTTTGATTGGTGCGCCTGAAACAACCCAACCTGGACACGGCGCAAAATCCGTTTAGCCAGTTGCGCCGCCAGTCGTTCGTAAAAATCAGAAATCGATGCGCCGTGGGTGATTTGAGAAAAGTAGCGTAGCGGTAGATTGTCTGCGACTTCAAGGAGGTGATAGAGATTAGCGAGGGGGATTTTCGGCCGAATCAGCAGTTCATCACGTCCCAGCGAAATAGCACCCACCCACCCTTTTGCGCTAAGCTGCCACTGTTCGCGCTCGAACAACCATTGAACCGCTAGCTGCGTCGCGTACTGCGTTTGCAAATGACGCGCCTCAGCATGTGAAAGGGCGTGTGCATCCAAGTGAATCGGCTCAAACTCCTGCACAACAAATACCATACTCAAAGTGTAAGGCAATTCAGGCGTTGAGACGAAACAAAAGCCCCGTTGAATACTCAACGAGGCTTGAATCAACAGGAGAATGTTGAACGAAGTAGATTAATTACACGTCTATGCAAACACAGCAGTTGCATAGGTAAAAATGTTTTAAAGCTGCCTCCCACTTTTCAGACAGCTTTTCAAAAGGGCCGATTTACCAGCGATGGCTTAACTGATGTACTGCCAAATGTCGCCACCCATCGTGGGCGAACGCAGTTTATGCAGCGCAGAGCGTTCAAGCTGACGAATGCGCTCGCGTGAAAGACCAAACAATCGGCCGACTTCTTTCAACGTGCGCGGCTTGGTGTTATTTAGTCCGTAGCGCAATCTCAAGATTCGCGCTTCACGGGGAGACAATTGATCTAATAACGTCTCCATCTCAGCACACAACATCTGGTCGGCGACTACCTCGACAGGCTGTGGCGAATCCACATCTGCGATGAAATCAGCCAGCTCAGAGTCTTGATCATCACCCACTCGTTTTTCCAGCGAGATAGGTTGACTCGCCGTGCGGATTAACTGCGTCACCCGTTTCGGCTCCATCTCAAGCGCATCTGCTATCTCATGGATTTCAGGCGGGCGGCCGAGGTCTTGCTCCATGTCCTGAACCACGCGGTACATTCGGCCGATACGGCCATGCAAATGGGATGGAATGCGAATTGTGCGTCCGAAGTTGGCAATGGCACGGCTCACCGATTGGCGAATCCACCAGGTTGCATACGTGCTAAATCGATTACCCATTGTGTAATCGTATTTGCGGACGGCAATCATTAATCCGATGTTGCCCTCTTGAATCAAGTCAAGGAAAGCAAGACCACGCCCGCGATATTTCTTAGCAATGCTCACAACAAGACGGGTGTTGGCTTGAATCAACGTTTTACGCGCTTCAACGCCGTTGATAATAATTTGTTCAAGCTCATCACGGCGCATGATATCGCATTCGCCTTCGTCAAGTTCAGCTTGCGCAAGGTTGCGCGATTCAATCGCTTTTGCTAGGTCAATTTCCTCAACGGCCGATAACAATGGATGGCGACTCATCTGCCGGAAATACAGATCAAGCCCATCTTCCATTGCAGCGTCCAACATCGCTTCTTCATCTATTACAGGTTTGGCGTCCCCAGAACTCGCTTCTGTGTCTTCCACAAAAAAAGAGTTCGAGTCTAGTCCGAAATCGAGAAGATCATCTTTATACATTGTGCCTCTCTTCCATTCGCTATCATTTGGAACTTTCAATATAAATTGAAAGTTGTGTTTACATTATACATGCTGAATAGATTCACGCTAGCCGATCAAATGAAAAATAAACATCTATTGTCCAGCTTACAATATCCCTAACACATCACAAGAGTGAAAAGTACCATAATTTCGTTATTTTTTCATATAAAATCGACATCAACGTAGACAATACGTGTACAAAACCGATTTTGCCCAAGGTACGTGAACCGTGTCCAGAAATTTTCGATCAATAAACCTCTGAGGTTTTTGTCACCGTTCGCAGAAATTATTTAGGCGGCACAACTTACGGCACGAGAGTTTGAGAAATGACGGCCCAACGGAACGCATCAACCGTTTGAGGTTGATCAAAAAAGTATTCATCCAAGTAGGGTTCGATCTCGGTTCGCCAAATCAGGGGCAAGTTTTCAACCAGCAACTCATCTAGAAAATAGGAGACGCCAACTTGATAAGCTGGCTCAATTTGTGCGTTCAACTTTTGCAAAAGCTGGATCAGCGGTTCGACTGGCGCGGCCGATTGTTTGTGATAATGGCGTAGGAGATCGTAATTCGGCCGAATTTCCACAAACGCAAAACGCCGCCGCAGCGCAAAATCAACCAGCGCAAGCGAACGATCGGCCGTGTTCATGGTTCCAATCAGCAGCACGTTGGGCGGAACAATCAATTCCCCACCAGCCGCCAGCTTCACCGCCTCGCCCCGATACTCTAGCGCCAGCATCAACTCGCCAAACACCTGCGCCACATTAGCGCGATTCAGTTCATCAATAATCAGCACGCACAAATCCTGACAAAGCTGCGCCCGTTCGCAAAAAGCAAGAAACAACCCCGCCACGCGCTCAAATCGCACCTGCCCCTCTCGCTCAACGGGACGAATCCCCTGAACAAACTCCTCATACGCATAATTTGCATGGAACTGCACAATTTCAGTAAATCCATCGCCACCCTGAACAAGATGAGCCGCCAGTTGCTTTGCCAAAAATGTCTTGCCCGTCCCTGGCGCACCGTATAAAACGGCCTGCTTTTTACGTTGCAACGCTCGTAGCCAGTCAGTTAGCTGCGCCTCAGAATAGGCGGTCGTGGTGGCAATGGTGCTTAGTGAAACGGGCGGCGGGGCTGTATCAATCATATAAGGGACGCTCGGTTCAGCGATTTGGAGCGTGTCGCGTTCAAACGTGCTGGGCGGCTGACCAAGCTCAATTTGGGCCAAGCTGTCTAGCTGGCCTGTCCGCGATTGGCTTTCGCGAAACGCGATCCAGATCACGCTTTGGATGTCAATCAAATCCTTGGGCGCATAGTTAGCAAGGTCCGCTTTTAATTGCAGCGTCAGATGGTTGATTAATTGGTAGGTGTTGGGATTCGGCCGATTATGATACCCCTCTCCCATAAACTGCAAAAACCACTTCGCCGCCCTTGGTTTCACAAACATCGCCGTGTCGGGCTGCGACATAAACAGGCAAAAGGTTCCCCACGCCCACTGATTGGGCAATCCAGCCTGAGCAAGCGCCATGCTGTAGCGTGCATAGCGCATGTCGAGCGGGGCATCATCATAAAGCAGGGCAAAAAGCTCGGATAAGTATTCGGCCGAATTGCCCCCCGCTTGAAACAACAGCTTCAAATCG
>JBMZDF010000218.1:4130-9421 GCA_049614105.1 Promineifilaceae bacterium (SeqCode) | reverse complement strand
GGCAAGCAAAAACACTCCCACGCGGAGCGTAGGAGCGAGTCAGAAAATTTAGAATACAATTGCCCTGGGCGAAAAAGAGATTTCGTAGATTCACACACTTTGCAGGTAGAATTGCATCCTTATGATTTGGCTGTGGATTTTTCTCTTTATTGTCGTCGTTGCAACGCTTTATTATTGGCTGGTCATCCTCACGGAAGGCGTGTTTTTGGGATCGCGTGCGGTTGTGTGGATGTACGACATCACGGCCTATCGTTACGACACGATCAAAGAGTGGGATGATGACGATGAGGAAATTCTCGTTGTTGAGCCAATTCTGGGGATGTTGCGTCAGCGTCAGGCGCGGTTGCTTGATGTGGCAACGGGGACAGGGCGCGTGCCGTATTTTTTGCTAGGTGATGCGCGGTTTGATGGGGAGATTGTGGCACTGGATCCAGCGAGCAAAATGCTAGATCATGCACGTGAAAATTTTGAGCGGCTGTCTAAAGAACAACGCGAACGGGTTGAACTTTTAGAACATGCCGCAGTGCCTTTACCGTTTGAGGATGCCACATTTAATGGCGTGACTAGTTTGGAAGCGCTGGAGTTTATGCCTTCTGATGCGGAGGCGTTGAATGAAATGGTGCGCGTGTTGCGTCCTGGGGGCTTTTTGTTTGTCACACGGCGGCGCGAATGGGAAGGGTGGGCGTTTTTATGGCGCTATCGTTCGGCCGAAAATATCACCCAATTCCTCACCTCGCTCGGCCTCACACAAGTTAAAGTGCTGCCTTGGCAATCAAACTACGACGCCGTAATCGCCTACAAACCGTATAACTCAGTCAAGCAGCATCCCACAAATTGAAACGACGGAGAGATCTTGCTGATCGGCCGAACATTGGTCATAAGCAACACGCCGCCCCTTCGTTTCCCCCAAATAATCGAGCATCAGATAAGTTGGCGAAAAGCCGCACACATTGTTGGCGTTGCGGTCGCTGGCTAGCTGCTGATAAAACGCCTCTTTGTCCCCACGTTCAATCGTTCCCATCAGTCGATCGTCAAACACACGCAGCGCCTCCCGTTCAGGTGGCCCCATAAAATAGTCGCTGTCGAAGGCAGGGCCAACGTGGGCCAAATCGACCGACGCAATCGACAGCACCTTTTTGCCTACCGTCAATTCACGCAGTTTGTCTAGAAACGCAACAATGGTTGGATCAGAGCTAGGGTGACCATTCGGCGTGAACTGGTAAAACGAACCGATTAGGATGGGAATCACGGGGCAAGTTTCGCGGTGCAGATGATGGAGCCAAACGGCGGCAAGTTCAATTGAATGCTCCTGCTTGTGGTTCAGTTCCAGTTCATAAGCCGCATCCAAACCAATCGTTGCAGCCAGTTCATCCACGATGCTTTTGTCCGTTGGCAAAATGCCGTAGGGGGTTGCGTAGGGGATGGAGGAAAGCGTTAGGCTAGCGGGGCCACCTTTGTGATCGGTTCCCCAAATCAGGATCAGATCGGCGTCGTTGATGGCGGCTTTTGCCCGCTGCCATACTTTGGCATAGACGTGTCCGCCGCGCTGATAATCGATATGGGGCGCAACAATGGCGCGGCCGTGCCACTCGTCCCACTCGGCAAGTTCAGTATCTTCGGCGCTGTACGCTTCGAGAAAGGTGTGCAGTTCGGCCGAATTTTCAGGATAACTCACCCCCGAAAATATGGGCGGCCGAAATTCCTGCGCCGACCATGCCGCCTTAATCTGCTCAATCGCCGCTTGGGAACGCACGTTATCAAGCAGTAACGCCTCATCAAGCCGACAAATTGCATCCGTTACGGCGCTCAGCGGCACATCAGCCCGCGCTTCAGACTTAATAATTTGATGCAACATCGCAACGCTGCGCGTCCCATCCATCATGCTAACCATCTTCGCAAGCGGATAAGGCAGCACCATCTGGTGATCAGTTAACTGATGTGGATCGTTCAGAAACCACATCGGCTGATTTTCATATTGAACTTGCTGAAATTGAATGGGGCGAAGTTTGGGCGTCATTAAAAATGAGTATAAAGCGAAAAGTGCCAAGTGAAAAGTTTAAACGTTCCACTTGACACTATAAAATGGGTGTGTTTCAAATGGGTTGGTGACAATAACGCAGACTGAGCTTGCCGAAGTCGTAGCAGTGGTCAAAATCATAGTAGCGTGTCGCTCAGGCTTCGACTGGCTCAGCCACCGCTCTTTACTCAAATGAAACATACCCCTATAAAGTCTACAAAATGAGGCAATTCAACGGCTATGTCAACAGCCTAGGCTGTGGCCTGCCAAGCTAACAAAGGCTTCCCACAAGCTGCGAATCGGTCCGCAGTAAAGAAAATCAGATGCAACCCGATCTAGAATGAAAAACGTCATCGCAACGAAGAGAAGGAGTATTAACAGTAGACAACCGCAGCCCAGAAGGTAACGTTGGAAACCACTTACCCCTTCGTCTGCTGGTTCGGCTTCTTCGTAGATGGGTGGATCGGTTGGCTGATCGTAATATTCGGCCGAATTGTCCCCAACTGGCTCTCTCACAGGCAATGGTTCCACGCTTTCTTGCGACCCTGCCCGCTCGCGGAAGGGGTCTTTTGCTATCGCGGGCGCTGGATCAAAGGGTGGGTGATTGGTATGTGTGCCCTCATGTAGTTCGGGATTCGGCCGAACATATGGCTGCGTTTGCTGTGATTCTGTCCCACCATAAAATGTGAGGCGAACCGTTTTACCTAATTCAACCGTGTCACCGTTGTAAAGCGTAATCGGCGCAGTGACGCGCTGACCATTGACAAATGTGCCGTTCGTGCTGCCAAGATCCTCAATAAGGTAGCCATTCTGATCCAAGATGAAGCGACAGTGACGACGCGATACCTCTGGATCATTAAGCATTAAATCATTGATCGCCTCGCGGCCAACAATTGTGATTTCTTGATCAAATTTATAACGTGTTTCGGGCTTCCCACCGATACGAATGAGGAGACGAGCAGTGTCTTCCATACCTGACTTAATCCTTGATACCGTCTATTAGGGGCAAGTTCCCGAGCAGAAATAATTGTGCGTTTTAGCCAAAGGCCAAAAGGCTGGAAAACAAGTGATCGGGTACTTAAACTATACTGATGGAGCGTGTTTATCGTTGACCAGAGGGTGTAAAAGCTTGAAAGGCTCCTAAACAGTCCATTTCTCTGGAGATACAACCAGTATAGAAATGGTCAATCCTAGCGTCAATAAAAAATGCGTAACTTTGTTCGGGTTTGGTAAAAATTTACCGCGCAGGGCAAGCCAAATACTGGCTCACACCTATCTATTTCAACACAGCACATCGACGTGAAATTGCTTGTCACTTGCGCTTGGTTGTACTAATAAGATTGTAGCATGACACAACTAAAATTCTGTCTTACGGTTATCAAACCAAAACCAACGTTCAGCCCACGTTCCCCTTACGCAATACCCCCACCAAATGCAATTTGGCCCTTTGTGGGATTAACGGTTCGAGTTGAACATTGAGTCTAAATAGTTGTGGCGTAAACGCTAAATAGGTCGGGTCTTCAATTTCGTGCAGTTTCTCTAGGCTTAAAGCGCCTTTGTGAGCGGCATGTTGCAGACGGGCGCGGCTGTTTGCCCGATACCAAATCGGGAACGTATCATCTTCTGCGCGTCCGTAGAGCGTTTCCACAAGCCGATCTTGAATCGTACTCACCGAGCCTAACAGTTGGTTGATGCGAATGAGCGGGTGGTGTTTGTTAGGTGTGATGAAGATGAAGCGACCATTCGGCCGAAGTACGCGCCCAATCTCAGCCAACTCGCGTTCTGGATATTGCCAATGCTCCAGCACCCAGCTTGCAAAAGCAATATCAAAACAGTTGTCAGGAAACGGCAGTTTGCCCAGCGTAACGGCTCGCGGAATACCCAGTCGGTGCTCCTGTAGCGAAATGGGATCGGGATCAATGCCGACAATCTGCGCGATGGGATGACCTAGCTGTTCGACAAGCCCGCCTCGGCCGCAACCGATGTCGAGCAGGCGGCTAGTGGGCTGGAGGTGTTGGCGCACAAGGTTGGCGTAGACTTCGGTGGATGGGTGGTAATTCGGCCGAATTTGCTGATACTGCCGCCGAAACGCATTCTGTCGATCTAGAGATAACATAGCGCACGGTTCTACCAGCGAAAAACCATGTGCGCCAATCTTGACTTCACTAAAAGCACCTGCCATAATGCGACCATCATCTATTTATAACCAACAGCCATCCTAAACAAAAAGGAGGTGGTGCTAATGATTAGTTATTCTCAACAGACCGTAGCACTATCTCCATCAATGATGGGTTAGTGCTACGGTCAACTGAAGAGCCTCACCTTGGTGGGGTTTTTCATTGCGCAATACAGCATAAGTTTGCCTCTCTGCACCTCTTATTTTGAAAAACTACAACACACACTGCACTTTCTTTGGTCAATCTCTACAAAAATCGGTTAAATCCCGATTGCACCCAGCCCACCGCGTGTTATAATCCTCAGTCGCTCTACTGTGCGTTGTTCATCGGCACGACGGCAGTAAGGCGCAAGTCCCTTAAAGTCACAACATAGTCAACCCAGCAAAAAAGCAATAAACCTGTTGTCCAATGGACTGAGGATTGAATTATTTCATTCCTGGGCAAGCAGATAGCCTATCGCTTTGCAAGCGTCAACAGGAGTTGATAACGCACGCATCGCATGCTACTCCCAAGGTTGTTGCGTGGGTTAATCAACTGTGGATGATGCCACGGAGTTACAAAATGAGTATAACTGTAGCAGAAAAAGCCGAACTCGTAGAGAAGTTTGGTCAACACGCCAATGATACTGGCGCTCCTGAAGTTCAAATTGCCATCTTTGACAAACGTATTCATCAGTTGCAAGAGCATCTAAAAATGCATAAACACGACCAAAGTTCGCGTCGTGGCTTGCTTAAACTGGTTGGTAAGCGTCGTCGCTATCTGGCCTATCTTCGTAAGACCCATCCAGAACGCTATCGCAGCATTTTGGCCGCTCTCGGTCTACGTCGTTAATAAAAAGCTTGAAATGGACATTAGTTTAAATTACTGCTTGAATCAATTTTATTGTGGCTCAGCAGCCCAAATTAACTAAGCCACATTTCATAAAGACGCGCTCAAGGCTTGACCTTGGCGCGTTTTTTGTATAATTTACACTTGCTGGTTGATACAATAATCAACTAAGATTGTTTGGCTCAGCAGCCATTCAACTTAAAAAGCTAATTTGGGATTTGGTCCCGCATCTTAGGAATTGGGTATTGCCTCATACGCGACATGTCAAA
>JBMZDF010000218.1:0-4120 GCA_049614105.1 Promineifilaceae bacterium (SeqCode) | reverse complement strand
AAACGTCGTATGCGCTAATCCTCAGTTCCTAACCTCCGCACCGGATCCCCCAACTGAACAATTTGAATACGTCAATTCCCATTTAAGCGCAATCGCTTGGATGGAACGCTGCGGACGCACAGAATCCTCTCCTAGTTTGATAGAGGGTTGTGTTTTCGGCCGAAATAAGGCCGTGCGTGTTCAAGTTGCTCAAGGAAAATCAACAGGATTCATGTCCGAAAAAATATTTACAACACAAGTCGGTGCTCACAAAATCACCGTTTCAACTGGTAAACTCGCTGAACAAGCGGGTGGCGCTGTCACCTTCCGTCAAGGTGACTCGATGCTCTTCACATCAACCACAATGTCTAAAAACGTGCGCGAAGGACTCGACTTCTTCCCGCTTAGCGTTGACTTTGAAGAAAAAATGTATGCGGCTGGCCGCATCCCCGGAAGCTTCTTCCGTCGCGAAGGTCGCGCCAGCACGCGCGGTGTCCTCACCGCACGTCTCACCGACCGCCCCTTGCGCCCTCTATTTCCAAAAGGGATGCGCAATGAGGTTCAGGTTATCATCACCTCTTTTGCGGCCGATGAAATCCATCACCTCGACATCATGGCGGTTAACGCCGCAAGCTGTGCGCTGACAATTTCTGACATTCCTTGGAATGGCCCAATCGGCGCAATCCGCGTTGGCTACATCGATGGGCAACTCATTGCAAACCCAACCATCCCAGAAATGTTGGAAAGCTCGCTTGACCTGCGTTTGGCTGGCTCACGCGATGCCATCATCATGGTTGAAGCGGGCGCAAACGAAGCCACAGAAGAGCTGATGGTCGAGGCGTTGGCCTTTGGTCACGAAGCACTTCAACCGCTCATCGACCTCCAGTTGGAGATGCGTGCGGCCGTTGGTAAAGTAAAACGTGAGGTCGTGCTTAAAAATGACGCCAACCCAATGACCGAAGCGGTACAAGCGGCGCTTGGCGATCGTCTGTTCAAAACAATTTCTGAGCACACAGAACGTCACGAACGCGGTGCGGCTGTCGGCGCATTAACCGACGCGGTTGTTGCCGAGTTTGTTGCTGAAGACGAAGAAGCTGACACGGTTGCGATTCGCGGTGCCATCCAAAAGATGACCAAAGCGATTATCCGCGACCGCATTTTGCAAGACGGCATCCGCCCAGACGGACGCGCACACGACAAGATTCGCGCTCTGTCTTCTGAGGTTGGCTTGCTGCCACGCACGCACGGATCAGGCTTGTTCAAACGTGGTGAAACGCAAGTTCTCTCCGTTTGTACGCTTGGTATGCCGCGTGAAGCGCAAAAAATCGACAATATTTTTAGCGAACCACCCACTCGCTACATGCACCACTACAATTTCCCACCCTACAGCACGGGTGAAACTTGGTTCCTACGCGGGCCAAAGCGTCGTGAAATTGGGCATGGTGCGCTTGCTGAAAACGCATTGCGTCCCGTTATCCCATCAGAGGACGACTTCCCCTACACCATTCGCGTCGTTTCTGAAGTTTTGTCTTCAAACGGCAGCACCAGCCAAGGTAGCGTTTGCGCTTCCACGCTGGCGCTGATGGATTGTGGTGTGCCAATCAGAAAGCCAGTTGCAGGTGTTGCAATGGGTTTGATTTATGATGACGAAACAGGCATGTACGCGATTTTGTCTGACATTCAAGGAATGGAAGATCATCTTGGCGATATGGACTTCAAAGTTGCGGGAACGCCTGACGGCATCACCGCAATCCAGATGGACATTAAAATCTCTGGTTTGTCAATGGAATTGATGGCAGACGCATTGGCGCAGGCCAAAGTCGGCCGATTGACCATCCTTGACAACATGGCGGAAGCAATGGCTGCGCCACGTCCACAGCTAAGCGACAACGCACCACGCATGATGACCGTTAAAATCGAGCCAGACAAGATCGGCGCGGTTATCGGTAAAGGTGGCGCAACCGTTCGCAGCATCCAAGAGCAGTTTGGCGTTGATGTTGACATCCAAGAAGACGGAACCGTTCTTATCGCAGGTGCGGACGGCGGCAAGTCTGAGATGGCAAAACAATACATCGAGCAGCTTACCAAAGAGATGGAGCCGGGCGAAACCTATACGGGTAAAGTCACACGCATCGTTGACTTTGGTTGCTTTGTTGAATTGATGCCAGGCCAAGAAGGGCTTGTTCACATTTCACAGCTTGCTCCACACCGCATTGAAAGCGTCGAAAGCGTTGTCAAACTCGGTGACGAAATTATGGTGATGGTGACGGCCGTTGATTCAATGGGCAAAGTTCGCTTGTCACGCAAAGCAGTCCTCAACGGCTGGTCACTCGAAGAGGCGCAGGCAGATGATGCTGGCGGACGTCGCGGTGGCGGCGGTGGTCGCGGTGGCGACCGTCGTGGTGGTGGTCGCGGTGGCGACCGTCGTGGCGGAGGTCGTGGTGGCGACCGTCGTGGTGGCGGCGGTGGCGGCTATCGTGGCGGCGGTGGACGTCGACGCGATTAGTTATTGGGGTTAATCCCAACAATTGCGAAATCTATAAAAAAAGGCTTGCATCTAAATGATGCAAGCCTTTTTTGTTTTGTCAGACAATGCTGGTGAGTAGCCTATGTCACATGGCAGGGGTTGCACGTTGTAAAAGCAATTGATAATGGATAATTACCAATTTTGTCGTTGCCGTGCAGCATCGTCATTTTTGTTTTACTAGCGACGTGCTTGGTAATTGGGTGCTTCTTTGGTGATAGTGATGCTGTGCGGGTGGCTTTCGATAAGGCCTGCGTTGGTGATGCGGACAAAGCGTGCTTTTTCGCGCAGGTCGGGCAAGCTAGCTGCGCCAACATAGCCCATTCCAGAGCGTACACCGCCAACCATCTGATAGATCACATCCGCCAATTTGCCCTTGTAAGGCGTTTGACCCTCAATTCCTTCTGGGACCAGCTTGTGGCGGTTATTGCCCTTCTGGCCCGATCCGTAACGGTCTGCGCCATGACCCTGCATTGCGCCAAGGCTGCCCATGCCGCGATATGCTTTGTAGCGTCGCCCTTCGTAAAGGATGATCTCGCCGGGGCTTTCGTCCATACCCGCCAGCATTGAGCCGAGCATCACAACGTTTGCACCAGCGGCCAACCCTTTGACGATGTCGCCACTGTAGCGGATACCGCCATCGGCAATAACGGGAACGTTGTGCTTGCTGGCTTCGGCCGAACATTCGCTCACAGCCGTAATTTGCGGAACCCCAATACCAGAAATGATGCGCGTCGTACAAATTGACCCCGCGCCAATCCCAACCTTAACCGCATCAGCACCCGCTTCAATGACCGCACGTGTGCCGGCTGCGTTAGCCACATTTCCCGCGATAATTTGCAGTTCAGGATAACGCTGTTTGATGTCGCGCACCGTTTGGATCACCGTCGCCGTGTGCCCATGCGCCGTATCGATTACAACCACATCTAGCCCCACCTCGACCAGCTTTTCGAGACGCGACAACGCCTTTGCCCCCACGCCGATCGCCGCCGCAACCAACAATCGGCCGCCAGCGTCCGTAACGGCAAGCGGATAATCAATTTTCTTGACGATATCCTTGACGGTGATCAGCCCTTTCAGCAGGTTGTTTTCATCAACCAGCGGCAGCTTTTCAATACGATGGCGGTGGAGAATGTCTTGCGCTTCTGCCAGCGTTGTGCCAACGGGCGCTGTCACAAGATCGGCGCTGGTCATAAAGTCGGTGATGGGCTGCTGTCCCGGCGTGACAAAGCGCGTGTCACGATTGGTTAGCACGCCGAGCAACGTACCGTCTTCGGCCGTCACGGGAACCCCGCTAATTTTGTAGTGGCTCATCAGCCGCTCCGCATCAGCTAAGGTCGCGGTGATCGGCAGCGTGATCGGGTTGACAATCATGCCTGACTCGGAGCGTTTGACTTTGCGGACTTCCTCGGCTTGATTTTCGGCCGAAAGGTTGCGATGGATCACGCCCAATCCACCGTGTCGCGCCATCGCAATCGCCATTGGCGCTTCGGTAACGGTGTCCATTGCGGCCGACATCAGCGGCACGTTTAAACGAATTTTGCGGGTTAGTTGTGCTGATGTTGAAACATCAGCAGGCAACACATTGGACTCACCAGGCTGGAGTAAAACATCATC
>JBMZDF010000217.1:0-9455 GCA_049614105.1 Promineifilaceae bacterium (SeqCode) | reverse complement strand
ACAACACCAACTCTCATCAGTGAGACCTGTAACGGGGTCAGCCGGAACCTTATACTTGCTTTCGCTTTCAAAAATTCGCTTGTAGGGGGTTTTCAGTGCTATCTTTGCTGCTGTGGCTTTCAGCCGGTGACCACAACTCTCTTTTGCAGGCTTGGCACGTACTCGTCCTACGCAACGCTTTGTTACGCAAATTGTAGAATGAATTATAGGTTTGCTGTACGGCTTGTCAAGCAAATTTTTATTAGACTGATTTTGCGTGACATGATGCGATTGTTATAATGCGCCTTCTAAAAAAATCCTTTTGAGTCACACAATATGTCGCTACCAAACAACAACAATCGCAGGACATCATCACGGGTTCGCTTGCCACTATGGGCCGCCCTTGGCGTGTTTACATTGGTCGCGATCATTCTGATAGGCACTGGTTTCTTACTTTATCGAACGGTTCGCAACCTCGTTGCGGATAATGGCGTTACGGTTGTCGACCCCGAATTTCTCGAAACGCAGTTGGTTGAAACGCAAGAGGAACAGCAAGCGCCGCTGGTGCTAAACCAACCCTCGATTATTGTCACCAATGCGGCTGGCGAAGAAATTGAGGTTACCTCAACACCCGAACCACGGTTGAGCTTTAGCGAGTTTGGCGAGTGGGATGGGATCGAGCGTGTAAACGTGCTAATGCTGGGCATTGACTCGCGCTGTGATGAGGAAGGCCCCGTTCGTACCGACAGCATGATGCTGATTAGTATCGATCCTGTGGGCAAGGGGATGTCCTTGCTCTCGCTGCCGCGTGACCTCTGGGTAGAGATTCCCGCTTTTGGGTTAGATCGTATCAACAAGGCCAACTACCTTGGAGAAATCAATGCCTACCCTGGTGGTGGTCCCACGCTTGCAACTGAAACGGTTGAGGCGTTTCTGGGGATTCGCGTTGACCATTTTATAACGGTCAACTTTGAAGCGTTTCGTGATTTTATTAATCTGATTGACGGCATTCAGATTGACGTACCAGAGGCGATTAACGATCCTAACTACCCAGATGAATGTTATGGGTACGACCCGTTTGTGATGGGGACTGGGGTCAAAAGCATGAACGGCCCGATTGCGCTCAAGTATGCGCGAACCCGTGCGACAACCAACGGAGACATCGATCGGGCAGAGCGCCAGCAGGCGGTTATCTTGGCTGTGCGGCAGAAAATTTTAGACGTGAACATGATTCCAAAGCTGATCACGCGCTCTCCGCAGCTTTGGCGCACCTTCCAAGATAATGTCTCGACCTCTTTTAGCGAGACAGAAGTGATTCAGCTTGGACTGCTTGTTCAAGACATTTATCGTCCCAATATTCGCTCTGGCGTGATTGATTTTAACTATGTCTACAACGAGACAACCCCTGATGGCCAACAGGTGCTTGTGCCGCGCTATGAGGAGATCCGACGGTTGCGCGAGGAACTGTTCCCACCTGTGGAGCCGCCTCCGCAGGTAATCGAAAATTTGCCTGCGCTTGTTGGGGAAGAAGGTGCGCGGGTGATGGTTTACAATGGAACCCAGACGTTTGGGTTGGCAGGCGAAACGCAGGCCTATTTGCTGGACCAAGGGGTAAATGTTGTTGATGTTGGCAATGCTGACTCGTCAATTGTTCCGTCTACCGTTGTGATTGATTACGGCAAACACAGTTACACCACGCTGTATCTAGCCCAGTTGATGGGCCTCCCACCGCTCAACGTCAGCAGCGGGGATTCACCTGAGGGTGATTATGATGTTTTGATTATTTTGGGAAATGGCTGGGAAGTGCCAGAGGCTAGTGAGTAAGGCTGAATGGGTTTAGAACGGACTAGACAGTCCGTTCAACGGGTGGATTGAGAACGGACTAAACAGTCCGTTCAACGGGTGGACTGAGAATGGACTAGATAGTTCGTGCGACGGGTGGGTTGAAAACGGACTGGCAGTCCGTTCAACGGTGTTAGCGAATGTCTAGGTTGTAGACGTTCTTTTTGCGCCAGCCTGACTGTTTTGCTGTTTCGTTGGCGGCTTGGCTGCGCTTCATGCCGTTGACCATTAGCTGGTGGAAATGGCTGCGAACTTGGCTTTCATCCCACACGACGCTGGAAAATGGTTTGCCCCCCAGCGTGACGGTGATTTCTCCACGGACGCGCTGCTGCGCTTTGTAATGGGTGATTGCGGACTGAACCGTTCCGCGCCAATGTTCTTCGTGCAGCTTGGTTAGCTCACGTCCCACTGAAATCGGCCGATCCAAGCCTAAAACGCCCCCTACATCCTCCAACATCCCAACCAAACGATTAGGTGACTCATAAAAAACAAGCGTATAGTGCAATTCTGCGACCGTTTGAAGCGCCGTCTGTCGCGCCTTTTGCTTGGCGGGTAAAAAGCCCAGAAAAAGATATTTGTTGGTTGGTAATCCGCTGGCGATCAGAGCCGTTGTGGCGGCGTTTGCCCCAGGAATAGGTGTCACCTGATGGCCTGCATCAATCGCCGCACGCGCAAGCCGAAACCCGGGATCAGAAATGCTGGGCGTGCCTGCATCGCTGATTAGCGCGATGTCCTGCTCGGCGAGTAGTTCAACAAGGTAGCTCACCTTGCCATTGTCGCTATGTTCGTGAAAACTGGTGAGCGGCGTGTTGATCTCAAAATGTTTGAGCAGTTTGCCTGAGTGGCGGGTGTCTTCGGCCGCAATGCGGCCAACTTCGCGCAGAATACGAACGGCGCGAAAGGTCATATCTTCGAGGTTGCCAATCGGGGTTGCGACTAGATAAAGCGTGCCCATAAGTTATTCATCAAACTGTAGAAAGGTTTCAATTTCGGCCGAAATTCGACGCTCCATCAGCCAATTCTCAAAGAACCATTGCAGCTTTTGGGCGTATTGTTCGGCCGAAAGCGCACGGAACGGCTCCGACGCCGTTGTTTGCACAATGTAATACGTTGTCGATCCATCATCACGAGTCACAGCAAGCACGTCGCTCACCTCGGGCGGATTCAGCGTAAACGCAGCCGCCTCGACCTCTGGAACCAACAGCGTGCCACGATTAAAAAAGCCTAAATCACCTTTTGTAACCGCTTTACTTGGTTCAATCGAATACAACGAAACTAGCGTGCCAAAATCAGCTCCCGCTGCCAACTCAGCCAAAACGGTGTCGGCCTGCGTCGCATCATCTACCTGAACGTAACGGGCACGTACAAACGCATCGGTTGACGGCACCTCTTGCGTGACGATGTTCAAAACGGCCTGTGCCAGCATTTCTTCCTTTAGCTGAACCCGATAAGTGGCTTCGGTGAAGCCGCTCGTTTCAAGCCACACTTCGTACCCTTCCTCGCCACCGCTGTCTGTAATCGCCTCGCTGATCGCTTGCTCGATCACGCCATCAGGAATCTCGATGCCCAACTCGACGGCCGCTTGCTCTAGCAATATTTGCGTGATTTGTGCGTCCAGCGTGAATGCACGAATATCCTGCTCATCTGGCGTTTGATCGCCGTACCATTCGCGAAACTGAACAAGCTTTGTTTCGTAGTCGCTCAGATAAAGCAATCGGCCGTTCACAGAAGCGGCAAGCGGGCGTGGTGTGGCGGTTGGTGTGTTGGTGGGAACAATCGGCTCGGTGGGCGCGGGCGTGTTAACCGGCGCAATTTGCGTGGTTTCACCCACGACAGCCACAGGGGGTGGGGTCGAAGGGGACTCTGACGCAGTAGAACCGCCGTTGCAACCAAAGAGCAAGATGAGAATTAGGATGAGGGAAAATCGGCCGAACATCAAAATACCTCAAGCAGCAATGCCATGATAATGATGACAGCAACCGCAATACAGCCGATTGAAATCAGCGATTCTAGAATCTCATGCAGGATGCGCAGTAGGACTACAATCCCGATAATGACAGCAATAACAATGAGCAGATCAGGAATCTGCGAGATATTTAAGCCTAGGTTGGTTAGGATGTTTTTAACAATCTGTAGCATGCGATAACCTCATTCGCGATTTATCAAATGGTCTAAAACCAAATAGAGGGCAAGGACTGCGCCGCCAAAGAGCAAAAGGGCTTGCCCCAGCGACAAGCTAATATTGATAAAAATACGGACTTTTTCCCAAACCAGCACAAAGATGATTAGGAAAGCAATGCCAAATAACAGCCCTCGGGATGTACGTTTCATAATATGCTGGCTCTTTGAGCTTTGGGGGTCAGGTGTTAGTTAAGAACCTAAGTGCCTGAAATTCTCGCAAAGGGTTTCTCAAAAAGTCAATAAAGTTGCTTCTGTAAGAACGTCCAGTATACGGCGATTTCGGGTGATGCCAAATAAAAAGAGTGCAGCTAATGCTACACTCTTTTACGAAATTGTTAGAAACGGGTTGCGTTTAGCTCAGGCGGCTTTTGAATTCGGCCGAAAGTGCAGGCAAGATTTCAAATAAATCGCCTACAACGCCATAACGCGCCAGTTTGAAAATAGGTGCCTCGCCGTCTTTGTTGATTGCAACAATGATTTTTGAGGTGTTCATGCCAGCTTGGTGCTGAATCGCGCCGCTGATGCCAGATGCAATGTATAGATCTGGGCTGACAGTCTTGCCTGTTTGGCCGACTTGGTGCGAGTAAGGAATCCAGCCTGCATCGACTGCTGCACGTGAAGAGCCGAGTGCGCCGCCAAGGACGTCTGCTAACTCTTGAACGGGTGCAAACCCTTCTGGGCCACCAACGCCGCGACCGCCGCTGCAAATGATGTTTGCTTCGGTGAGGCTAACGCCGCCGCCTTTTTCTTCCAAGCCTTCAACAGATGTTTCGATGTCATCTTCGTCAACAACTGCGTCAACGAACTCGATGTCACCTTCTGCATCTTCGTCTGCTTCCAGCGCAATAAATGCGCGGTTGCGGGTGCTGAGGATCTTGACGCCTTCGCCTGTGAAGGTCGCATCACAGCGCAATTTACCTGCATAAACAGGGTGGGTTGCAACGATTTCGTCGCCATCAACGCTGATCGCGTTAACATCGGCGATGTAGCCTGCGTCTAGGTCATATGCTGCCCATGCGCAGAGGTCGCGCCCTGCAATTGAGCCGCCCGCTAAAAAGACGTCTGGTTCTTGGTCTTGCAAAATCTCGACCACAAGCGGGCCGATCGCTTCGACTAAGCCGCTGTCAAGTGAGTCATCATCAGACGCAATGACTTCATCTGCACCGTATTGGAATGCTTGTTCAGCGATCTCTTCTGCGTTGCTGCCGAAGATAAGTGCAGTTACTTCTGCACCCAAATCACGTTTAGCGGTTGCCAGCGCTTCGCGGCTGATTGGTGCTAAATCGTCGTCATAGTGTTCGATATAAACAAATGCTTTCATGATTAAAGCTCCTACGATGCTAGATGACCTTTTCGTCCATCAAACGGTCAGCCAAGGTTGCAGCGATCTCTTCGGCCGAAGCGCCTGTGATCATTTCTGTTTCCATGACGCGTGTTGGGGGAGCATACACGTTAGACCAATCAACTTTGCTTGAGTCTTCGCCAACTTCGCCTTCAACGCCGATGTCATCGGCCGAAACGGTTGGGATTGTTGCACGATTGGCTTTGCGGATTCCCATGAAGGAGGGATAGCGTGGCTCGTTTGCTTCTTTGACAACGCTGATAACAACTGGCATTTTAGCCGTGACAGTTTGAACACCACGTTCTAACATGCGTTCAACCGTGATGGTGTCGTCGCTGATTTCTTTGATAGCAGAAACGTAGGTGAGGGGTGTCCAGCCAAGTGCGCGAGCGGTCATGATAGTTGTCATGCCTGTGTCGCCGTCAATTGCTTGCTTGCCAAACACGGCGATGCTTGCTTCGGTGTGCTTAATCGCAGCAGCCAGTGCGCGAGCTGTACCCTGTCCGCCTGATCCTGCCAATGAGTCATCACTAACAAGAAGTGCGCTTGTGCAACCCATTGCTAGGCAGGTTTTGAGTGCAGAATTGGCGCTTCCGTCACCAACAGTCAAAGCGATTGCTTCGCTTGCGCCGTGGTTTTCTTTCAAGCGGATTGTTTCTTCAATCGCGTATTCGTCCCAAGGGTTGACAACGTGCGGTTTGCCACCAGTCGGGTCATCCCACTTTACAATGCCGTCTTCAACACGATAGACGGCCGTGGTCGTGGGTGTTTGTTTCACACAAACTACAGCTTTCATGCAAATATCCTCCAATGGGATAGGGGGTTAAAATCTGCATAATGCAGCAATTTAGGGTGCTGCGCGTCTCAGATTTCAACTTATCGTTTGGTAAATGATTGATACAAAATAAAAGCCTGCCAATATCTGGCAAACCGATCGGGATTCTAGCGTATCCGATAATTAGTGTCAACATGACGCACCGCGTCATAGGCTAGTGGGGATAATTGCTTATGTTTTAATAATCAGTTGGCAGCAAACTGTTGAGCGGACAGCCTGTCCGCTTTTTAAGAGAACGGGCTAGCAGCCCGTTCAACGGGGTTGTGGAGTGGGTAGCCTGCCCGCTTTTTAAGAGAACGGGCTAGCAGCCCGTTCAACGGGGTTGTGGAGCGGACAGCTTGTCCGCTTTTTTAAGAGAACGGGCTAGCAGCCTGTTCAACATTTGTTTAGCGTAGGGCGAAGATGAATGTGCCTTGTTTGGCGTACAGCAACTCGAAGTCGAGATTGTTGGTGAGCTGTTCTGGTTTGAAGAATCCGCCGCGTGCGCCGATGTAGACATGGGTGACGCCGTTCTCGCGCAGAAACTGGCTTGCTTCGGCAGTTGACCAATCTTCGACTGCGTCTGCTGCGATGTTAAATTCGTTGACTTCGGCTCTTAGCTCACGATTATAGGTGTAATCTGGTGGCGGCATGGTGCTGCTGCGCTGGAGGAGCGGCACGATCAGGGTCCCGCCGTCGTAACCTGACCATGCTTGGTTGAGCCAACGCCAACTGTTGACGGCGATGTGTGCATCTTGGGGCAGATTGTCATCTAGCCAGGCGAGGGCTGGTAAATCGGCCGATTTCACCAACACGGTCTCTTGATTGAGAATGTTGATTTGATGCGGCACGCTAAACAGCGTCGTATACATCACCAACCCGCCCACGCCAGCAAAAAGCACCGTCAACACAATCCAATGCCGCTGTTGAAACCAACCCCACAACGCCCAAACCACAATGGCGATTGTGATCGAGTAGGGTAGAAAGAGCGAAATGATCATGGAGTTCAGGTTCAATACCCATGACTCAGGTAGTCCGACCCGTTTGCCGAGCAGCAGTAGAAACAAACTGGCAACCCAAAGCGCATTGAGGAAAATTAGCTTGCGCCAGCGGCGTGTTTGCAACTTTGGTGTGATCCACAGCAGAAACCCAACGCCTACGATTGCTATGCCCTGTTCTTGTGCTGTTTGCAACCAATGCCCCAACGAGAGCCAAGCCACTAGCAGCAAGGGCCAGTTGCCGATCGGTTGTTGCCAGCCGCCAAGCACAAACGCGAAAAACCCTGCAACAAGCCCTGTCCGCAGAAAAGGAATGTCAAACAAAATAGGGATAAAGCCGAGCCATTCACCCGCCAGCGTCGCGCACAAAAAGCCTAGGCCGACGATCCAATTGAGCGATTGATATTCGTAGGTGAGGTGCAAGAGTGCAAGCACAACACAGGCGATGGCTAAAATTAGGAAGGGTGTTTCCCAGCCGACCGTAATGTACCCCGTTGGGAAGTCGTTGTAGGAGGGGGCACTTTTCAGCAAACCGGCAGGGCGCGTGATGCGGGCAAACTGGATGATGCGCGGCAGCGTGATCGCAAATGTGATTATGCCTGCTATTGGTAGACCGCGTTTCGGCCGACCAAAAACCCATGCAAGCAGGGCGAAAGGAAGGTACAGCAGGAAAATACGAAAGTGGATTAAGAAGAGGCCGCCCGTGAGGAGTGCAACGATGAGGATGTGGGGAATTTCGGCCGAAATCTTTTCCCGCGCAAGCCGCCACGTTAAACCGATCAACACGCCCAAAATGAGCATCCCCGCCAACTGCGTCAAGCGCCCCCAGCTCATGTAGTAAGCGGGAAAAAACATCGGCAAACCGACGATAAATGCCGCTAGCAGGCCAACCCCTCGACGACGGGTAAGTAAGTACCCTGCCGCATAAATGCCCAGCAGCACCAATGTATTGATAAGCTGACCTAACATCAGCAGCGTTTCAGATGCGTTGCGGTTCAACAACAGGTCGATGCTGGCAGAAAGCGTGTGAAAGCCAAAATGATAAAGTTGTGGCCCGACATCAAAATAGGGGCGATAGCCTTGCAACACTTGGCCTGTGTCCGCCATGATGTTTGTGATGATGAGGTGGCGGACCGAGTCAACCCATGGCGGAAATTCGAGGCCGCGAGCGGCTAAAAGCCGCAGCAGCAGACAGAATAACAGCAGACTAAACAGTGCTAGCGAATGATTGCTGGGCACGTTGGAAAATAGATCAAACGGCTTCTCACGGTAGCGGCGAACAAGTTGAACGAGCACGCCTAGCCAGCCGATAATCATCACAGCCCACAAGGCGGGACCAGTCCAAGCAAAGTTAACAAGTGATGTCCATGTCCAAATGAGCGGCCAAACTGACATCCCCAACGCGATCAGAATCGCGATGTGGGTGCTGTTGTTGCGGGTTAACGGGGGCAGGAAGCTGAAGATGAGGGCGCTGGGCAACAAAATGAACAGCAGCGTCACGCTAAACAGGAGAAAGTTATCGCGCAGTTGTTTGCCCAATAGCTGGATGGCGTGGATAGGCGTCAGCGTATAGCGTGTGGTGAGACGCAGATCTTGAATCTCGCTTGTTTCGCCCGTGCTGAGGCTGAATGCGCCGTCAAGGGCGTCTAATGTGTAGGCTGAGACGCTGAATGCGCTGTTGTCGATGCCTGTGATGGTGAGCGTGTAGGTTTTTTCGGCCGAATCCGCCTGCGGCAAAAATGAAATTGTAATCGCATCGCTGTGTTTATGCGCCGCAACTCGCCGCCGTTCCTCCGCAATCAGCGACCCCGCTTCATCCCGAACGGTAAAAATAAGCTGTCCAGTCGAATCAGGCTGTGGCTCGCCATAACGAATTAACCAGACTTCTACCTCTGATAAGCCATTTTTTTGTGGGATAAAACTTTGTGAAAGGGAAAGCTCCCCATTTGGTAGCGGCGCTGGAACATTGCTGCGATGTTGGTAGAGGTCGCGTTCTACAATTGGGCTAGGCCAATTTGAAAAACGCGCCCACGTAAATACAAGCAATGCGCCGATAAGGAATGGGACAAACCACCATTGGCGAATAGTTTGTTGAGGGTGGGCTGCATCAATTGAGTGCATAAATAAAAAGACCACCTGAAATTGGTGGTCTTTGTGGCGCTAGTTGGACTTGAACCAACGACCTCTAGGTTATGAGCCTAGCGAGCTACCTACTGCTCCAACCCGCGTTACAAATATACACTTATCGACCAAAACGTAATAAATAATTGATAAACGGTCGATAAGACCACTTTATTGG
>JBMZDF010000216.1:0-9457 GCA_049614105.1 Promineifilaceae bacterium (SeqCode) | reverse complement strand
GTTTGGAACAACCTTAGCCATTTTTCTGGATAAGCGCTCGTCGCCAAGAAAAGAGGGTTGCAACAACCAGCAGACCCATCACGGCGGCAAAGGTGTTTATCGGGTTGTGGGTGCTGTTTGCGTGGGTTGAACTGCCTGCAAGCTGGATACCTGTTGGCACAAGCAGCGTGGTCACGTTGGCGTTGCCGTCCGATGCGTTGGCGACAAAGGTTGCGCCGCTGCCGTCGCTCACCACGACCGTTTCGAGCTGAATTTGTGAAGCCCCTTCGGTCAAACCTTGAATCACAAGGTCGGCAAGGGTAATTTGCCCAGATAGCTCGTCGGTGGCGATGCCGCTAATTGAAATTGTGTCTGGCGCAATGCCGTCACGTTCGTAGTCGGCGTTGCACAACCCCATGAACCCGTCGCCGAGTGAACATGATTGTACGTTCAGCACGTTTGGATCGTAGTGGATGAGGAATGAGGTTGCGCCTAGCTCTGCGCCTGCTTGAACTTCGGCCGAAATTGATACACCAACCTGCTTAGACACCTCAAACTCAACGCCCTCTGCACGTACCATCGCAAAGTTGCTGATAACATCTTCTGTTGACGCCAAATCGCGTGCAAGCGAACGCCCCGCAGAAGATGAAGCTGGACACAAGGTGTTATCCACTCCAACAACACACTGCATCACCAATAGTGCATCGCCAGCGTCGCAAAGCGCGTTGCCGTTTGCATCACAATTGTCGATGTTCAACGCATTGCCAGGCAACGGACAGCCGCTTGATGCCGAACGCATCCCCGCCGTGTATTGCAAAATTGACATAAAGTCGAGCGCGTCAAGCGAGTCGCTACAGGTGACATCACCTAACAATGTACCAATCGCGATTGAGCCATCAAGCACAATCGCAGCCACAGGCCAGCCGTCTGGTTGGTTAAGTGTCACAACTGCAAGGTCAAGACCGACGCTGCTGGTTGCCGCAGCATCAACAGCGACCTCAACCATTGCCAGCGTCACATCGCCCGAAAGTCCAGCCGCATCGACCACGCTTAGCGTCAGCATGTCACCATCAATCTCACAAATCTCGGTGTCAAACTGGTCAGAAGGGTCGGGCGTACAGGTTGCGGCCGTTGCCAGTGCTTCATCCATAAACAAGCGCATAGTAACAGCACCTGTGTCTGGCAAATCGTAAGCATCAATGGCGATGCTGACTGTGTCGCCAGCAGTGGCCGTGTAATTCCCAACGCCAACTCGCGCCTGCGTAAGCTCTGGCGTGGCGGTTGCGGTTGGCAATGGCTCAGGCGTAACTGTTGGCGTCACAGGCTCAGGTGTATTGGTTGGCGTCGGCGGAACAGGCGTGTTGGTTGGCGTCGGTGGAATCGGCGTGTTTGTTGCGGTTGGCAACGGTGTCGCCGTTGGGATGATTGGCTGTGTGCCGTTAAGCGGAATCGCATCTGCGAACGCTTTAGCCCATAGCTCAACCATTTTTTCCTTACCGATATTGGTATGGTGTGTGCCGTCTCCTGCGCGGAAATAGCTGCCGTTGTCTGTTTCTAAATTGCGGCGGAAGGTTGTGTAAAGATCTGGGCCTGGAATCAGGCGATAGGTTGCCACAAGCGTGTCGATGTCGCTCAAAATTTTAGTCTTACTTGCGATGTCGCCTGAGCCGCCACCCGCTTCGTCCGTTTCAGGAATGCGGTGGATCATTGGAACCAGCCCTTGGGCGATCATATCTTGGACAAACGCATCCATGCGAGATGGGAATTCATGCACGTTAGCGCCCGGTGTGTTGAGTAAACCACCGCCGTTGGCCGCATCATTTGTCCCCAACGCAATCCCCCAGTAGCGGATGTTCTGATCGAGGTTGTCCATGTTTAGCGCGTCATAAATGTCATGGTTGACGATTGATGAGTCCACAACGCCCGTGCTGTTTTGTCCAGACAGGCCAAATGAGGTGAACAGACTGTCAACAGTGCTGTTACGGAAACTTTTAATCAGTTGTGACACACCTTGTTCGCTAATCAGTTCAAACGCATCGGCCGAAAGTGAATCGCCATAAACTGAGAAGCTGTCTGGCATCGTGCCTGTTGACTGAACCTCATAAAGACGCACTTCACGCAGGCCAAAGTCATAGCCAGCGGTGTTGGTCTGGTTTGCAATCCCGTCGGTGACATAGAGACGAATCCAGCTATAGTTGTCGGCGGTAACAGCGCTGAACTCGCTTAGGCGCGTGCTGCGATTGTTGCCCGTCACGGTGTCGATGTCAACCCATGTGCCGTCGATACCGTCTGTCGAATCGGCCGAAAGTTGCACCTTATAATCTTCTGGATAACTATCCATGAAGCTGTAATTGTCCAAACGTTCGTACCAGTTGTTGTTGCTAAAGAATTGGAAATAGTAGTCGCCGTCGAGCACTTGGCCTAAGTCAACCGCGATGCTGGCGACGTTGCCGAGCGCAGAATCGGCCGAAAATCTTGCCGCCCCTGAACCAATCGTGCCTTGATAACCACATTTGAAATCAGTTAAATACGTCTCAGGCGCAATCGTCTGATTCGTATCGTAACCAAAGCAGTAGCCACCTTCATATCCTTGCAGATACGCTTGTTTGCCCAACGAAATATTTTTGAATGTAATGTCTGGTTCCTGCAAAAAGACAGGATTAATCGTGTAAACGGTAAAGGGCGAGGTATCAACCTGCGCATCATCCGTTGTCACAACCAAATAACCAGGCCCATCCGCAACGCTTGGGACTTCGACGCGGATAAAGCTGTCTTCCCACTCCAGTACCGTCGCGGTTGTATCAAGAATGGCGACCGTGCCTGGCGTCCAGCCGAATCCCGTTCCGAAGATACCAACTTCATACCCGCTGACACCTGAAATGTTCGCAACTTCAATATCAATTGCGCCGCTGCTGGGCGGTGGTGTTGCCGTTGCGGTTGGTGCTGGCGTGTTGGTTGGCACAGGTGTTGCCGTTGCGGGCGTTGTGGGTGTTAACGTTGGGCCACCTGACGTGTCTGGCGTCGCGGTTGGGTTTGTTCCACCGCCGCCGCCGCTGCCCGTAGAACCAGACAAACTCCAGATGGTGGCGTCTTGCGCACGCCAGCCGCCACCCCACCAATTCGTTCCACTAAATTTAACGCTGGTTGTGCCTTCTGGGATCGACACCCAATAGTTGCTGAAACGCCCGTTGTTTGGCGTATTCGCTTGGCTCTGCGACGTGGCGGTTTGCCAAGTTGCACCATTGTCAAAGCTAACTTGCAACGCGCTACCAATCCCGATGAAACGCAACTTGCCATCAGCGGGGGCTGGGTCGTTAAATGTAACTGTGTCTGAAGAAGAATCAGCGTAATCTGATTGTGCGTGAATAATGCCAAATGAGGTTGCGGGTGAGATGTTAAAGTTATCCCAGTGCCACGTGTTGTGCTCGGCAGGGTTAAAGCTGTGGTGACCGAACTGCACAACGCCACTGTCCCAATCAAGCGCAGGACTCAGCGTCTTCTCGATAAAACAGGTGTCATAATCGGGCATACAGACTGAAACTTGGCTCGCGCTGAGCTTGATTTCAATTGTGTCTAGACGCTCTTTGCTCGTGCTGAGTCCATCGTTAGAAAGCACGTTTTCAATTGAGTTATAGTTGTCAGCAAGACCACTTTCGTTGAAGTCGCGGACAACCACACCCTTAAAGCGTGAATAAGTTTTGTTAAAGTCTAGATAAAAATGAACGGCATCCTCTGGCGCACCAGCACCAGACGGCAGCCAACTCATTGCTGGAATTTGGAGATTACTTTCGTATGGCGTCACCCAAATATCAATAAAGTCGAATCCGCTGCTGCGATAGGTTGACACATCAAAGGTGATGGTCGCCTCGCCGCCGCTAAAGTCAACAATTTGATTTGGGGTCATGTAAGCCATGCTGTACCAGTTACCATGGTGGCTGGTCATCACACGACCATCACAAACGTAAACTGAATCGGCAAAGCTCTGTACGCTATGGGTCGCGGGCTGTGCCTCGCAGTTCGCCCCATAGTCCCCGTCAACTGTCGCAAAGGTCGACCAGTTTGCAGGGTCTTTGTTGTACGAGGTGATTTCCCAATCGGTAGGCTCCCACGCTTGAGGGCTAGCAGGAGTACTGTCAATTGACTCGGTGAATGTTTGGTTTGCTTCGGCCGAAAACGGCGTATCCGAGACAAACAATAACAATCCCAGTGCAAATACACATACTGCAACGAAAAGCTTCCACATAACGAATTCACATCCTTTATAAGAGCTAGCGATATGGTGGAAAACGGCTACCCATCATGCCAAGACTCTACTGAATACAGGTTTACCAACCCTCCTTTTATAGCATTGACAGCTTGCACCAAACATTACAACCCACTTGTAGAATAGATCACAGTTGCTGAATCATCAGGGAAATTCTGTTAAGCAGTTCCATCTAGTTTTTGCAACCTGCCTAGCCCAGCCGACCCGCAAAAATTCGCTCTTCGGGAACCCATAGCGAAAAACAGCGTAAGCCATATTGAATGATTACAAGGGCGCTGACCAGCAGTATCAGCGATGGAACGGCGGCAGCATTGCCCAGCACGGCAAACACAACGAGAAAAATAGCGCCCAATCTCGCAATGATTCCTAAACCGATCATGACCAGTCCAATGAGGCCGAACCAAGCAAATACAGTTGTCAGATCAAGTGTGAGAAGGCCAGTTAGGATCAGGATGAAGGCAGTAATTCGGCCGAATTGGGGCAACCAAACCTCTGTAAACTGCTTGTACACCACTCGACCCTGACGATAGCTGGCTTGATCGACTCCGACCCAACCGATCAAAATCAGCCAATCACGCAGAAACCCTAGCAAAAATGGAATCCCAAACACATAAGCGGCCACGTTTGCAGAGCGTGTATCAACAAGCGGCCACAAAATCACCGTCAGATACGCCATCATCAATCCAGCCGTCACGCGACGGTTGTGGCTTTCAGGCGTTGGGTGAATCGGCAACTGACGGCGTTCACGCCACGCAATTCCCCAGAGATAGAGATAACGGGCTAACCCAATTAGCCAAAACCACCAAGGGAGCTGCCCAAATCGCAGCGCCACCGCCACCACAATCAGTACGCCTGCCCCGTCATATTCTAAATCTAGCTTCTCGCCTAACATCGTTTGTTGCTTGGTTAAGCGAGCCACAAGCCCGTCAAAAATATCGAGCAGGGCGCTGATGGTGTAGAGAATCGCAGGGACCCAGTTCGCTTCGGTTGGCACGGCGATCACAAAGCCAAACAGCACGCTGTTTAAGAAACCGCGTGTGATTGACATCCAGTTTGCTGTCCCGAAAGTTGGGTTGAGGGGGGTGGTCAGGTTCGGCCGATTTTCGGCCGAACTTCGCCAAATAACAGACCAATGCCACAACCACACCACAAAAATCACCGCAAGGCTCAGCAAGGTTAAGGTGGTCTGTGACAAAGCCACAATCAAAAGCGTGCTGACACCCAGCAGGATAAATAACTGTCGTTGGAGCATTTTTTGCATAGCGCACAAGTATACAGGAGGGGTGCGAGCAAACAGGTCAGGTTGCTTACCGAATGATCTGCCTATCTAAAACCTGAAAACCCCTTCTGAACAGAGTACAATTGGCGGGTCAGTCGATCAATAAAATCTGGATTCTTGATGACAAACGCTCGAAAAAAACTCGGAGCGTGGGGCGAATCAGTCGCAGCCACCCACTTAGAAGCAAATCAGTACACCATTTGCGACCGCAACTGGCGAGCACGCACCCGCGAACACGGCATGAGCGGAGAACTGGATATTGTGGCGCGACGGGGTCAGCATTGGGCGTTTGTTGAGGTGAAAACGCGACGCGGGGGGTTACCCGAACAACAGATCACAACGCGCAAGGCGCATCAACTGATGCAGCTCGCCCTTGTTTATCTTGAGGCCCATAATCTCAGCGACGAAACTGATTTTTCGATCGACCTTGTCGCCGTCGAGCTAGATGGGAGCGGAAAGTTGCTACGCATTGAGCATATTCCAAACATCGTTGTCGAATGGTAAGCTCGCCACATCGGTCAAAATCAACATGAACAAACTGCTGGCCATTATCGGCCCCACTGCCATCGGAAAAACGTCTCTGTCGCTTGAAGTTGCAAACCGCGTTGCAAGCGAGGTACTTTCGGCCGATTCGCGCCTCTTTTATCGCCACATGGACATCGGAACCGCCAAACCGCTGGCAGACGAGCGCGGCGACATCCCCCACCACTTCATCGACATCGTGGAGCCAGATCAAACGGTCACGCTCGGCGATTACCAAGACCGATGCTTTGCGCGTGTTGACGCCCTACACGCCGCGCACAAGCTGCCAATTTTGGTTGGCGGCACCGGCCAATATGCTTGGGCCGTGCTGGAAGGCTGGGGGATTCCGCGCGTGCCGCCTCATCCAGCGTTGCGCAGCGAACTAGAACAGCGCAGCAGCATCGATCTACATGCCGAGCTAACAACACGCGATCCCGTTGCAGCGGCCAAAATCCATCCCAACAATGTGCGTCGCGTCATTCGTGCGCTTGAGGTGTGCATTGTTACCAATCGGCCGATTTCAGAGCTACAGGCGAAATCCCCCCCACCCTATGACATCAAGCTCATCGGGTTGACAACCAATCGAGAAAGCCTGTATCAACGCATTGATGATCGGGTCGACCAAATGATGGCCGCAGGCTTTTTAGATGAGATGGCGCGGTTGAAGGCGTTGGGTTTCGGCCGAAAATTGCCTAGCATGTCGGGCCTAGGCTATGCACAACTTTGGGAATATTTGGACGGCGAGTTAAGCTTGCCCGACGCGGTTCAACGCATCAAATATGAAACCCATCGCTTTGTCCGCCACCAGTACAACTGGTTCAAACCTGACGATCAACGCATCAATTGGTTTGACATTGCCAACCCCGACTACCCAAACAACGCCCTCGGCACAATTGCAAGTTGGCTGGAGGGTTAGCAGGATTGACCCACAAACATCCATAGCCAAGCGCCAAGAAACACACCCATAGAAAGTGAGAGACGCCGTCTCAGACGACAGATCAGCAAACACCGTGACGCGCTACTAGACAACTGACGCACGGGCATTCCAATCTACCACCCAGAGAAACCTTATGCTTCCCCACCGCTTCCCAACTTATCGCTCGGCCATTCTTGGCCGCAACGGCATGGTTGCCACCAGCCAACCGCTTGCCTCTCAGGCAGGGCTCGAAATGCTGCGCAAAGGCGGCAACGCCATCGACGCCGCCATCGCCACAATCGCCACCATGTGCGTCGTCGAACCCTGCTCAACAGGCATCGGCGGTGACGCTTTCGCCCTCATTTGGTCTGCAAAAGAGCAAAAGCTATATGGTATCAACGGCAGCGGGCCAGCCGCCGCATCGCTCAATGCTGATGCAATTCGTGCCGCTGGTCACCAAAAATTTCCCCCGCTGGGCGGCTTAGCCGTCACCGTCCCAGGCAGTATCCGCGCGTGGGAATTGGCGATGAGCAAGTTTGGCAGTTTGGGGCTGGACACGGTGCTTGCACCTGCGATCGACTATGCGGCAAATGGCTATGCTGTCAGCCCGATTATTGCTTGGTCGTGGCAAAAGTCTGAAAAGAAAATGAGCCGCTTAGCAGACTCTCAGCGCGTCTGGTTACCAAACGGGCGTGCGCCTAAAATGGGCGAAGTTTTTGCCAATCCAGAGTTTGCCCAAACGCTGCGAACGCTTGCTAACAAGGGGTACGATGCGTTTTATCATGGCGACATCGCGGCGCAGATCGCTAAGGCGGTTCAGGATGATGGCGGTGATTTGACTGAAGCTGATTTGGCACAGTATGAGGCGGAGTGGGTTGAGCCAATTTCGGCCGATTACACCAACAGCGCAGGCGAAACGTATACTCTGCACGAAATCCCACCCAACGGTCAAGGCTTAACCGCCCTGATCGCACTCAACATCGTAGACGGTATCGACCTGCCCAAACTTGGCTGGGGCAGCGCCGATTATTGGCACGTTCTGATTGAAGCCACCAAGCTGGCCTTTGCAGACGCCCACGCCTTTATCTGCGATCCGAAAAAGGCGGACATCCCGCTTGACACGCTGCTCAGCAAATCTTATGCGGCTGGTCGTCGCGCTCTCATTACCGATCGCGTCGCGCAACCTTGTCTGCCAGGCAATCCTTGGCAGCGTGGCGACACCGTTTATCTCACCACGGCCGATGCAGAAGGCAACATGGTCAGTTGGATTCAAAGCCTTTACATGGGCTTTGGCAGCGGGATAACGGCCGGCACAACGGGGATTCAGCTCCAGAATCGCGGGGCCAACTTCTCGCTTGAGGTAGGGCATCCCAACGAGGCGGCAGGCAGCAAACGCCCTTATCACACAATCATTCCAGGTTTCCTGACCAAAAACGGGCAAGCGTACAGCAGTTATGGCGTCATGGGCGGTTTTATGCAGCCGCAAGGGCATTTACAGGTTGGCCTCAACATGGTCGAATTCGGCATGGATGCGCAACAGGCGCTCAACGCGCCCCGTTTCCAGTGGTCAGAGGGGATGCAGGTCAGCATGGAACTTGGTATTCCGATTCACGATTTGGCGCGTTATGGGCATATTGTGAACCCAAAACCATACCCGATTCACTATGGCGGCGGTCAATCAATCGTTCGTAACGCTGACACGGGCGTCCTGATTGGCGGCACGGAGCCGCGCAAAGATGGGATCGTTGCGGCCTACTAAGTAATTAACAATGACGAGTGAAAACAAGCTGTCGCTCACTTTTCACTCGTCACTTTCTACTTCCCCACATGGATTGGATCCACGCCTTGATGCAGCATGAGTTTCAGCTTCGGCCGAAAACACCCGCACCTGAAAACGAATCTCCCTACCATTTGCACATGGGGTCCCATCCCGTTTTGATCTCAGCCTCCCACAGCACCTATCACATGCGCAACGGGCGGCGCAAACATGCCGAAGGCTTCACATCAGGTTTTGCTCAGTTGATTGCAGAACACAGCGGGGCATTTGCATTCTATCCGCGCTTTTTACAAGTTGAGGATCCTAATTTTTCGGCCGAATCTGCCTACAAAACAGAACTTGCCCGCATCGTCAACGAACACGACATCCGCTTCATCCTAGACATCCACGGCTGTACCGATCGCCATCATATTGGGCTTGCGCTCGGTACAATCAACGGGCGCAGTTGCCCAACAATTGAACCGATTCTCAGCGCCCAATTTGTAGCCCACGGTTGGACACAGCTAAGCCCCACCGAGGTAGCAGGCTTATCCGAACTGCATCAGTATCATTTTGTCGTCAATCTGCCTAAATTTGCAGGCGGCGTTCGACAGCACACAACAACCCGCTTTGCTGTAGACAGCTTGGGCATTGAAGCAGCACAACTCGAAGTTTGCTCAAATTTACGGGTTCCGTTGGTCCGATGGGGAAAGAATTGGTTTGAAGGTGATCGTCAGGCAA
>JBMZDF010000215.1:0-9503 GCA_049614105.1 Promineifilaceae bacterium (SeqCode) | reverse complement strand
CTAATCGCCACGCTGGTATGCAGCGGTATTCTAGTCGTTTTCGCACAATTACTTACCTCAAAAATCGCGGAAGATGCGCAAACACCGATTGCACTTTTGATGATTTTCGCGCTCGCCACCTTTGCTGGCTCGCTTCTGCTTGCGCGTATCCCATCTTTACGCGAACGGTTTCCCAACCCAACTACGTCAATTTCAGCCTACTTCTCTATTTCAAACTGGCAGGTGACTTTGTTACTCTTCGCCCTGCCCTTTGCATGGTTTGCGCGGCTGGCCGCTGGCGACGGGCGCTTGGCCCATTATGCGACGCTTTCAACTGCGGCATGGTTGCTTGCCTGTTTGTTTGCGGTGGTTGGCGGATGGCAGTTCAAGGAGAGGCGAATTGCCCTTGCGTGGCAAGAAGTTTTGCTAATGATGGGGCTATTTTTGGCGGCATGGGCGCTGCGTTGGGTGAATATCGCCGAAATGCCAACCACGCTTTCAGGGGATGAGGCTTCGGCCGCATTCTCATCACTTGACTTTATGAGTGGGCAGCTTGACAACTGGTTTGCAAAAGGGTGGTTTTCGTTTCCATCACTCTATTATCGTGTCAACAGCATCGGGATTTTGCTGTTTGGGCGTTCAATCGAGGGTATTCGTTTTTTGGCGACGCTGGTGGGCGCGTTGACCGTTGTGGGGGTTTATGTGCTGGGGCGGGTTGTTTTCGGCCGAATAACAGGCCTCCTCGCCGCCATTCTACTGGCTGGACAACATTTCCACATTCACTTTAGCCGCATCGGTCTGCAAAACGTTTGGGACGGTCTGTTCGCCATGATCGCACTCAGCGGATTATGGATTGGCTGGCAACATGGCAAACGCAGCGGCTATATTTTTTGCGCCATCGCGTTAGGTCTCGGCCAATATTTCTATGTCACCTTTCGCGCCATGCCGGTTATTGTATTGCTTTGGGTGCTTATCATTGCGGTTCGTCAGCGCGGCCGATTTCGTAAACAGCTCCCCCATCTGCTGCTCGCCGCATGGATCGCCCTTATTTTCTTTTTGCCGCTCGGTCTTTATTTTCTCGCTCAGCCACAGGAGTTTAACGCACCGCTCCAGCGCGTGACGGTGCTTGAAGGTTGGTTAGGGGAAAAAGCGGCCGAGCAAGACACAACCGAAACGGGCATCCTGCTTAAACAAATGTGGATCAGCGCCCAAGGGATTACCAACACGCCGCTTCAACATTGGTACAACGTGGGTCAGCCGCTTTTGCTGCCAATCGCCTCCGCCATCTTTCTACTTGGGCTGATTTGGCTGCTGATTAGCTTTGATTCGCGCTCCCTGCTGATTTTGCTGCCGATGTTGATCGTGATTGTCGCGGGTGGGCTTAGTCGCGATGCGCCTGCGTCCCAGCGTTATGTCATGATCGCACCGTTGGTTGTGCTAATCATTGCCGTTCCGTTGGGGCAATTGTCGACATTGATCGATGCGGAGGGGGTGAAAATCGGCCGATACAAACCAACCACTCTCGCCGCAATCGGCGTTATGCTGCTGATCACGCTCAGCATTTCGACAATCAGCGCCCGCTTTTATTTCAATGATGTCTATGATAAGTATGTGCTTGGCGGATTCAACACAGAAACGGCAACACACATCGCAACCTATCTCGCAGAAACCCCGTCGCAAACGGTCGGTTTTGCAGGCTGGCCGCAAATGAACTTCGACAGCATCCAAACCCTGCCATTCCTTGTCCCACACGTTGAAACGACCAATCTAATGGAGCCGCTGACGCAACCACCCAGCGGCGACATGTTGCTCGACACCTATATTTTTCTACCTGGGCGCATCCATGAACTCCCTTTTGTTCAACAGGCGTACCCCAATGGGCGCGTCGTCACCGTGAATCGCGAACGCGATGGTGTCATGTTTTTTCTTGCTTACGAGCTGAGCGAATAATCGATGGGGAGGTTGCCAAGTCAAATAGTCTAATGCGCCTCCCCGAATTTCATATTTCGCCAAACTTCCTCAAACCGACTACAATCAATCTCGCATTGAGGTGATTAGCATATTTTGTATCAGGTTAATTAGGCAGAGCAGTTATGATGAATGGTCAACAACTACAACAATTTAGCAACGCATTGGTGAGTGCTTATCCTTCGGCCGAAAAGTTGAAAATAGCGTTGATGGTGACGATGAATGTACAGCTTTCACACATTGTCGCACCAAGTCAACCCTTAATAACTATCATGTTTGAATTGATAGGCTGGGCTGAAAGTCGCAGTCGTGCAGATGAGTTAGCAGGCAAATTACAGCATTTCAATCCAGAAAATGAGTTGCTGAGAAAATACTGCAAAACATATACACAGGCGGCAGTCTTAGCATCTAACCAGCAAGACAGTAAACCTGTCAACAAGCCTAAACCATCCAAATTAAAGTTAATCAAGGCGCTGACCCCTTGTGAGGTGATGCAAACGGAGGGAGAGCGTGAAGCACTTGTCAAGCTGCTATCAGATGAGGCCTCGATCAGGGTCACTTGGAGCAGCGCCCCTAGGGTGTTGGCGACCAACATCATTTCAGCCTGCCTCAGTACAACCCCTCACAAGCTAGAACAATTGGCTGAGATTATGGAGATACTGCAAGACGATACAGATGCGTTGCAGCAGTTCAAAAAGCTTATTTAAGGTTGCCAAGTGTAACAACGTTTCTGCGGGAGACGCGCCAGCGGCGGCGTCTCTACGGGGACGTGTTGAATTGTAGAGACGCCTTGTGAGGTGTTTAACTTAGGCTATTTGGATTCTGTGATCTCAGCAAGTGAGACCCATGCGCCTGTTTTGGCGCTTTGCAAGGCGGCTTCAAGCATCGCCTGAACACGTGCGCCAGCGGCAAAGTCCGATTCGGCCGAAATGCCATCCCGCACCGCATCCACAAACTCACGCACCATGCGCCCCTCTTTGCGGAACACATCTTTATACGTCTCAATCACGTTCTCCCGCCGCAGATTGCCCCAAATATGCTCAGGGATCGGCAGTTCGCGCACCGTCTCTTCACCAACGCGCCCGCCCATAATTTGCTGACGCGCATTCCAGTCGATAATTTGGCGCAGCGTGCCGTTTGACCCGTGCAGATCCATTTCATGCTGCTGTCCAAACGCCGTATTTTCATAGGCGAGCGTCGTAGCATGCACCATACCGTGTGCGCCGTTTTTGAAGCGCAGCATCAACATCGCGGTGTCGTCCCCTTGGGTATATGGTTCGCCTTTGGGATTCAGCGCGGGTCGTTCAATAAATGCGCCAAGGTTGCTACACACGGCATCTACTTCACCATAAAACCATTCGGCCAAATGTAAAAAGTGGGAAGCAATGTCGCCTAACGCGCCAGACCCTGCCACATCGTTGTCAAATCGCCAGTTGTACTCGCTGCCGTCCCGTCCATAGCCTGCATAGTATCGCAGATGCAGATGATACGGTTGTCCAATAAACCCATCGTTGATTAACTCTTTGATGTAGCGGGTTGAGGGCATGTTGCGATAGGTGAAGGGGGTCATTGTGATACGATTCTTGGCGGCGGCGGTGGCGGTCATTTCGGCCGAATCGGCATAATTCAACGCCAGCGGCTTCTCACACAGCACATGCAAATCATTCTCCAGCGCCGCCATCGTGATCGCATGATGCGTCTCATTGCCTGTCGCAATAATCACCGCTTCAAACAAGCCGCTTGCCAACATCTCGCGGAAATCGGTGAACACGTGTGGGATATTCCACTGTGCCGCCCGTGCCTCGGCACGCTCACGATTACGCCCACAAATAGCGACGACCTCGGCCGATTCATAACTATCCAACGGCGGTAAATACATCGCATCCACCCACCAACTCGTTCCAACGATCCCAATCTTAACTGTTTTGCTCATAGATTATTTAAATAGTGCCATCATATTTGATTAGATTTACAGTTTAGAACCCACACCCAACTTCTCTCTAAAGGGAGAAGTCTCAGATCCCCCTCTCTTCGGGAGGGGCCAGGGGAGGGTGCTTACCCTAAATCGTATAGATACCGCCAAAATGCAAAACAGGCAACAGTCAACAACGATTTGAAACCGTTGCAGACCGTTGCCTGTTTCAGAAAATGTTAAGTCAGCCGGCGTTTAGGGTTCGCTGGGGATAAGTACAGGAACCACTTCGGCAGGCTGCATCAGACGGCTAATCGCCCAAACGGCGACACCTGTGGCGGCCGATGCCAGCGCCGCAACGCCGATGATGAGACCCGTTTGCTGGCTTTCTTCTTCAGTTGGAGCATCGATCACTTTGAATGGCTCGGCCATCAGTTCTTGTTGTAACGAGGTTGCGAATTCGGCCGAAACTGGCACAACTTTCAACACCCCTTTTAACTGTTGCGCCAACCGCAATAGAGAATCCAGTTCAGGGTATTGGACGGCCATCTTATCTGTCACGTCATAGCCTTGACGGAGAGAATCAGCATGGCTCATTAGGATTTCGCGGGCAATAGTGTAATTCATGAGTTATCCCAAACATCTGTTGGTCATGTTATGTGTTCAACAACACACAAGCACCTACATAAAAATAGTGGGTCTATAAACGAATGAGCAGCATCCTTCTGGTTGGTATGCACGATAGTGGTGCATGTACCGAAACAAATGCGATTGCACTTGTCTAACTAGGTCACTTGTCGCTGCTCATCTCATCGCCTTCATTGGCGGTATCCTTCCGCTGCCAAAAACGGAAATTAAATTTGCGCTTCTCTTTCAGTTTGGGGCTATTCACCCGTTGATCATGCTCAAACTCTTCACGCAGAGAGGTTAATGTACGGTGATAAAGCGATTTGATGGCCCCTTCGCTGCGATCCATAATCGCACCAATTTCCGCATTGGGAAGCTCATGCAAGAACTTCAGGATCAACAGTTCTTGTCGCTCGACAGGCAGGCGGCGCACCGTTGCCAAGAGATGCTCCTCGCTTTGAACAAGCTGCATCAACGATTCGGGGCTGCCTTCACCATGCTGCGAGTGCATGATTTCCTCATAGGACACCATCTGGCGACGATTCTGATCGCGATGCCAATTGGCAACAAGATTTCGAGCAATCCGATAAAGCCATGCGGAAAATGGCACGCCCTTGTCCTGATAATTTGGTATGTGCTTCATCGCACGATGAAACACACGCGCCGTCAGGTCTTGGGCCTCGTCACGATTGCCCGTTCGATAATAAATGTAGTTATAAATTCGCTCGACATAGCGGCGATAGATTTCGCCAAACGCATCTTGGTTGACTTTGGCGGCGGCAATCAAGGCCGTCTCGTCTAAATCTGCCAGCTCAACGTTTGCGTTCTCCATATCCGAAACTGTCGATTTCAAAAGAATGCCCATAAAGGATTATTCCATCCAGCGGCATGTACAAACTAAAACCCATACCGCGCAAATTGGTTACGCATGTCCTGCAAAACTATCGTGAAGAAGCGATTATTCCGTACATCGTATTCGATATTTGGTGGAAAACACCGAATACTGTGCCCCTTCAATTCTCAAATTCTCTACGCTCTCTGTAGCTCACGTCCTTGTTAAACCTACTTCGTACCTCGTTTATTCCCTTACTTCAACGGTTGTCTCAATATATTCATATGGGGCCAACTGTATCCAGCTATTGCCTAGCTGCAAGGGAATCGGGTTACCCGCGTCATCATAAAATGTAAACATCATCCCGTTGGCGTTGCGGTCTTCACGACGCCATGACCCGTTCATTTGACGTCCATCGCGAAAAATCGTTGCAAAGCCGCTACCCCAGATTTGAATCTCGGTGGAGAAGGCAATACATTGCGTCTCAGTTTGCGTCTCGCAGATGTTACGGTTGATAACATGGGGAGATTTAAGCACAATTACGTTGCTCACGGCTACCTGTTCGCCATCATTCGCGTCAATAACGGGCGTTCCATCGGCCGAACGCAGCCATTTACCACGCGCCGCATCCCAATCCCACTCAACGTGCGTCCCCTTACCCGCACCATGCAAAATTGATATGTAACTCGCGGGGGCGCTGATCTCATACGGTATCTCGCTATCAAACACCATGTTGCTCACATAATTCGGCGCTTGATTCTGGCCCATCGTCTCAAGGCTTTCCCATGCGACGGCGGCGCGATTGTAAAAAGTATGCTCAAACGGCTTGCTTGTATCGCCTGTGCGGAAGTAGCTTGCGTCACTTGTTCGCAAAACACGTCCCGCAAACTGCTTGTCAAAGACCAGTTGATAAACACCACGATTAGCGCCTTGTCCTGAGCTGCCACCTGAAAAACAGAGGGCGGCGTCGTACATGAGGGGCAGTTCGAGATCGACAAGACGGGCGCTGCGGATGGGGCCAACTTGTTCGGGCGTTTCCCCATAAAACAGGGCGCTAAAGCGGGTGATGACCCCTTCTGCGTAATGCTCGAACACAATATCGGCCGAATTCAACCCCGACTGCGGCCGAACATATTGCGGCGGCCAGTTTGATATTTTGCACAAAATTGGGCGTCGATTCAGCACGGCGGGGTCAGCAACGACCTCCCCCGTCAGCGGGTTGCGCCCTTGGGGGATAAAATCTTCGGCCGAAGAAAGCATAATCGTGTCGTCAACAACAGGTTCTTCCACAACCGCCTCAACAGCTTCTACAACTTCCTCAGCATCGCCCTCTGCCTGTTCATCCGCAACGGGTGCTTCGCCCGCAGCCGCCGCTTCATCTACAACAACAGGCGGTGGTAACGTTGACACAACCACAGGCTGCAACGTTGGCTCAAGCGTTGGATCTACAACAATGTTTTCAACGACTGGCTCTTCAACCGCTGTTGATTCCTCAACCACAACCAAGGCGGTCGGCGTGGCCTCATTTTCAACTGGCTTGTCCGCAAGCGGCACATTACAGGCGACAACCATCAACAAAAAACAAAAAACAACAACCTGAACGGCACGACTCTTCAAAGAAAGCATGCTTATCCTCTCATGTCAGCTAATAAAGCCGGAATATTGATAATGCTTGATTGATGCTTAACCAAAATAGAGAAGAATGCATGATTATTTTCTAGCTGATATGGAGCATCTTTTGTCAACAATACAATTCCATTATCTTATTTAAGGTCTTGTATCTTCATCCCATCCAACCACGTTTTTATAGTGGGCGGGGATCACTTGTATCCACGAATTGCCCAATTGTAACGGAATCACCTCTCCATTCCACCCGTAGAAGGTGAGCATTTCATTAGCCCTGCTCCGCTGCCAAGTACCATCGTACCGTTGACCATCGCGCAAAATTGTGGCATATCCGTCGCCGTCTAGGTCCATGTGCGTCGATCCCGCGTAGCATTTGTTGTCCTGCTGATGTTCACAAATCGACTCGTCAAGCGTGTGTTTGGCAAATAGCAGAATAACGTTGCTGGCTGTCACCTGCTGTTCATCGTTTTTGTCTATGACAGGCTCACCTTCCGCCCAGCGGGCATATTTGCCCAATTCTGCATCGTAATGCCACTCAACGATGGTGTATTTACGGTAGCTAATCCACACGTAAGCGCCGTCATCACAGGTAGGATTAAATTCACAATCTTCGCGAGTCGGTTTCTCCTCGACAAACGCCATCTGCCCCCACGTGCGCGGACGGCTGTTCAGACCGAGTTCGGTCAGGCGCTCCCAAAATGGCTCAGGATCAGCATAAAACGTATGCTCCAGCGGCTTTTCTTCACCAGAGCGATAGTAGCCTTTCCATGAGGAGCGGATGAGTCGATCGCTAAAAACTGAGTCATCAAGGCGATCTTGCACGCCGATGCTTGCGCCAGAGAAGCACAGAGCGGCGTCGTACATTTGCGGAAGCTCAAGATCGATGAGGCGTGCGCTGCGGATGGGGCCGATGTTAGGCGGGGTTTTGCTGTGGAAAAGGGCGCTAAAACGGGTGATAGGGCCTTCGGTGACGTGTTCAAAAATCAAATCGGCCGAATTTAACCCCGACTGCGGACGCACCCACTGATGCTCCCAATTCGATATTTTGCAGATAATCGGCCGACGATTACGAATCTCCTCATCCTCAATTAACTCCCCTGTAAAACGGCTGCGCTGTGCATCTACCATCTCGCGTGCGCCGTAAATCGCCACCAAGGTAGGCGTCACGGTAGGGGTCGGCGTGCGGGTTGGTCGCGGCGTCGCGGTTGCAGTTGCGGTCGCGGTTGGCGTCGCACTTGGTTCGGCCGTCGGCGTTGCGCTCGGAATCGGCGTGGGGTCGGTCGTGGCGGTGGCGGTTGCCGTCGCCGTTTGGGTCGCTGTTGCGCTGGGTTCAGCGGTCGCCGTCGCGGGTTGTGTGGTCACAATCAGCGCGACTGGCTCGCTTTCCTCAGCAGGCGTCGACTGGCAGCTTATCAGCACAGAGGCAAAGCTCATTATCAAAATGAGCTTTATCCCACTCCACACGACCGTTCTGATAGATGGCACGAGATCACGTTTTTGCATCATGTAGCGTCTTCATTGATCATTATTCGTTATCCGTTATGAATTATCCATTGAACACATCAATAGAAGCGCCCTACAAATTGCTTTTCAAACTTAGGCGCGATCGTCTAGGGCAGCGATGCCTGGCAAGGTTTTGCCTTCGAGCAGTTCAAGGCTTGCGCCGCCACCCGTGCTGACGTGCGTCATTTTGTCGGTTAATCCCGCAAGGCGGATCGCAGCGGCCGAGTCACCACCGCCAATCATAACCTGCGTGCCGTTCTCGACAGCTTCTGCCAATAATTGCGCGACGCCAAATGTGCCTTCAGCAAAGTTCTCGAACTCGAACACACCCATTGGGCCGTTCCAGATAACAAGCGCGGCGCTGGCGATTTCGTTTGCAAATTGTTCGACTGTGCCAGGGCCAATGTCAAGCGCCATTTTGCCTTCGGGGATGCGATGGGCGAAACGTAGGTCGCCTTTTGCTTCGGCCGAAAATCGATCCGCAACCACAACATCAATTGGGATCACCAGTTGATCCCCCGCCACATCAAGCAACCGTTTCGCCTCAGCAACCGCATCTTCTTCAACGAGCGAGTTACCCGTCTCATACCCTTGCGCCCGCAAAAACGTGTTTGCCATGCCGCCGCCGATTAAGATTTTGTCCGCTTTCTCCAGCAAATTATCAATCAGCTTGATTTTGTCAGAGATTTTTGCGCCACCCATAATCGCGACATAAGGGTGCGGCGGATTTGCCACCGCCATGCCCAACGCATCCAGCTCCTTGCCAATGAGGAAGCCAGCAACCGCCGCGCCGCCGCGTGACTTCATCACCTGTGCCGCCCCTTCAGTTGAGGCATGTGCGCGATGCGCCGTGCCGAATGCATCATTGACATACACATCCGCCAAGTTTGCAAGCTGTTCCGCCAGCACGGGGTCGTTTTTCTTCTCACCTTTTTCAAAGCGCGTGTTTTCTAACAAAAGTACTGAACCAGCAGGCGCAGCCGCAACCGCTTCGGCCGCAACCTCACCCACAACTGCCGGTACATGAATCACAGTTTGTCCAAGCAATCCAGACAA